>JANXHP010000083.1 GCA_024958795.1 Candidatus Poseidoniaceae archaeon
CAGTAGAGAAACTGCACCGCAATGTGAGCGCTGGTCTGGAATAAAAATTGTAATCGCTGCATCCTTTGCACCGATTCATGAACAGAATAATATCAATCTTGGCCAGTTAATGGGTGACCATGAAATGCTAACGCGTTTGCAGAACGGTGAAGAAATCGCTCTATTAGAATTCACCGATAGATACGACCCGGTAACAAAAATAATTCTTGAAAAGGGTGGATTATTTGCTTTTGCTAAATCACTTAAAGCGGGGGAATTTGCCCTTCCTGAAATCAATACTCCTTCTCGTCCTATGACGATGGCGGAGAAGATAATCGCTCGGAATTTAGTTGGACAAGATGAAGGTCAATGTGTCAAAGCAAACGACCCTGTAATCGCTCAAGTGCAAGGAGGATATTCACATGAATTCACAACTGCTCAAGTTCATAATTTCCTTATCGAAGAATATGGTGAAGATTATAGTTTACCAAATCCAAGCAAATTTGCTGTCTTTGAAGACCATTTGCTATATGCCCACCACAATCCAAAATTCGTACCACATATGTCAAAAGTTCAAGCCCTAAGAGATTTGCAGATTGCATTTCAACAGCATACTGGAGTTCGTGATTATTCAGCGAAGGATGGCGTTTCCCCTGGAATTTGCCATCAAGTGGCACGTGAGGAATTCATAGAAATTGCTGATTTTATCCAAGCAACTGATTCGCACACCTGTATGGGTGGGGCTTCAAACGCACTTACTTGGGGTGTAGGTTCAACTGAGTATGCTAACTTGGTTAGTGCGGGATTTACTTTCGTAAAAGTTCCTGAATCAATCCGATTTGAATTGGTTGGCACACTAAACGATGGATGTACAGCAAAGGATGTGATCCTATACATCTTGGCAGACCATGCTCGAGAGGAATTAACTCTAAATCGTAGCATGGAATTTGGAGGCTCAGGTCTTTCATCCATTTCGGCTGATGAAAGAGCGACTCTTTGCAACATGGCAACTGAGTGTTCAGCAAGAACTGGAATCTGTGAAGCGGATGACATACTGTATGATTGGATGTTGAAGTCCCAACCTCACCTCGATATTGATGAAATGAAAAGTCGTGCGGTTTCGCCTGATGAAGGTGCTGAGTACAGTGGAGGAGTTCACGTTATCAATCTCTCAGAGATTGTACCAATGGTAGCACATCCAGGCAATCCTGATGAAGGAATTCCAAGTGATCCAACTAATGGTGCCAATATTACTGATATTGGACAAGTCAGCATTGATATCGCATATGGTGGCTCATGTACTGCTGGAAAGAAAGATGATATTGCCTATTATGCCACGGTTTGTCAAGCGGCTGAAGATGCTGGATTGACTGTAAAAGATGGTGTAGATTTCTATATTCAATATGGTTCTGGAATTGTAAAAGAAATGGCTGTACAGAAGGGATGGCATGACTTGTTTAGTCGTGTTGGAATCAATCTAATCGACCCTGGTTGTGGTGCTTGTATTGGTGCTGGGCCTGGTGTTTCTATCAATCCTGAACAAGTAACAGTTTCAGCGATTAATCGTAATTTCCAAGGACGTTCTGGTCCAGGAAAATTATACTTGGCCAGTCCTTTAACGGTAGCAGCATCAGCATTTACTGGTGTAATTACCGCTTGGAAAGATGATTTATTCAAGTGAAGAAGAGTGTGGGGGAATAAACTCTCTCCCGAATAATCGTTTTCGGATAGAAGGAGGGGTAGGGTCTGAGCAAGCTCACTGTACTTCAATTGCAACTGCTTGAACCTTGTATTCCGGACAACGGGTATAGCCATCTGCTGAAGCACTCAATACGGTATTTACTCCAATATCAGGGAAATGGAAAGTTGTGAAGAGGTTGCCTTTTCGCACGCTATTGGTGACTTCAATTTGCATCTCGACGCGGTTACGTGGACTGGCTAACCAGACGGTATCACCATCGCTTATTCCCATTGCATTTGCATCTACTGGATGCATTTCTAACAAATCGGTTTCTCGGAATTCTGACAACCCCGTTCTACGTGTTTGGGTTCCTGCATTATAATGGTAAAGATTTCTTCCTGTGATTAGAATAAACGGATACTCCTCTGATGCTTGCTCATTAGGTTCGGCATATTCAGGTGCAGCAAAATTACCTAATCCGCGGGAAAATTCGCCAATGTGCATTATGCTTGTTCCAGGATGTTCTGCTGTCGGCTTTGGCCATTGTACCGATACTGAATCATCGAGATTGGAATAATCAATTCCTCTAAAGTTTGGAGTCAAACTTGCTAACTCATCCCAAATATCTGAAACATCGTTTGATGAGATTATTGGGTGTCCAAGTGCTTCTGCTAATTCGGAAACAATAATCCAATCTTGCTTGGCTTGACCTGGTGGGTCAATCGCCTTTCTAAC
>JANXHP010000040.1 GCA_024958795.1 Candidatus Poseidoniaceae archaeon
TCCAGCGGATAGCATAGTCATGTGGGTTACAAATGGATCTACATCTTCTAAGATTGGGTCATTTAGCAAATTACTGCGAATAGACATCACAAAATCATCTCCATCATAATCAACGGACTGTGTAGCATCCCAGTTAACTCCTTGAGATGACTTTAGTATATCTCCGTCAAGTGGAGAGACCAAACCCAATACAGGAGCTGACTGAGTGATTTCAACGACTATCGTCATTAGTTGCGGGTTGTGTATTCCATCATCTACACTCAGTGTAATATTGTGTGTTCCTTCACTTAATCGACCAGCGAAAATCAACCAATCCTCACCTTCAGGAGTAAGTCTGCCATCAATATCACTCTCCCATGTAACAACTAGGAATTCTGAACCTGCTGCAGGCTGGTTTTCAGCACAGTGCCAATCGCCATCAGGGAAGGTCCCGCACCATGCATCGTAATCACCAGAACCGTTTGCAGAAAACCAAATCAATTCTGATGAATCATATGTTAATGAATCAAGTGGCGTATCGATAACTGAACGTGGAAGTGAGTTTTCAACGTCAACAAGCATAGTAGTTACTCTCGTTGAATTAATATGTTCAGGACGGTCATCGACAACTCTCATTTCTATAGAGTGGATACCTCGTGAAAGGAAACCGGTCCACACTTTACCTGCCTCTGTATTGTTCCATGATAGTTGCCCGTCAAGGTTTGACCAGTATTCGATTTCCAAAGTATCCCCTTCGGGGTCAACGGTTGCAGTTCCATCAAGTGTTACTTCATCTTCACTGGCATTTCCAAGACGAGTTAATGTGAACTCAGGTTCTGGAACTTCATTGTACAATTCTACTGGAATTGTGTACATGGATGCTGGGTGGTTAATGCCATCAGAGGCGTAGATCACCAAATCAAAAGTAGAAGGAACAGTTTCAGCCATTGAAAGGTTCATCCAAATCTCCGTAGGACAACCGCTTGTCTGACCTGGGCCTTGTTGATACGAACGCGTAATCCAACACGATAGCGTATCGCCTTCTGGATCAAAGGTTCCGGTCAGGTTGAAGACAACATGTTGAGTTCGAGGAATTACAAGTTCCGACCAAGGTGTCAATCCGGGAGTGACATCAAAGATGATGACCGGTGCTTGATTAGATAATTCAATTACTCTTTGTTCACTAACACAATGACCAGTGTCATCGCATATTTCCAAGGTTATTTGGTGGATACCATCTGAGAGAGTACAATTCCATGTATCGTTAGCGTTGGCTGTAAACGGCACACCATTGCTCGGCCCGTTTGGAAATTGCCATGTTCCTGTACAAGAGGACTGGATGTCGCCGTCAAGGTCACTTGTCCATGTAAAAGTAAGTTCATCATCATCGAGATCCCAAGAATCTGAGGCATTGAAAACAACATCTGAATTTGAAGGATATATCGCACTATCTAATGGAGAAGTCCACAATAGGAATGGTGCTTGGTTATCTAAGGGAAGTATACAAGATATCACTTTGTCACTATCTAAGGTAAAGCTTGTACTATTGCTTATACTATCATAAGCACAATCAACTGAAACTACTGTTGAGGCACTAACGCCACTATTTGACCAACGGCGGCCAATGAAATCCGGTAAGAAAATGGTTCCTAAATCATTTGTATATTCATCGATTGAAGGTTCAAATTGATCAAATGTAAGATTAACATATGCATTTGGAATACCATTAGAATTATTGTTTAATGCCCAAATAGTCATGTCCCATGCCTCGTCAATTGTAGCGCCAGTAGCCATTACTGCTTGTGCGATTGCAACATTATTTGGCTGATGTAAGTGCATATCTGAAGTGGAATCAAGTGTTAGAATTGTTGTACCTGAGGAATCTGTCAATCCAGACCAATTCACTTGTGAATTACTCATTGTGATTGAACCAGTACAATCGGTTGTAATCACATTGCCAGTTCCAGCAAGACTTGGATGATCACTTAAATCCAAACAACCAGAGCCTGAGAAATAACTACGGCTAATACTTGATGGACGATTGCCATTATGGTCAGCGTTCCAATAAATACCAGTGTGATTTCCACTCATGGATAGCATGTCTATTTCTCCAGCCGCTTGTTCAATATACAATGCTGGACCACTTTCTGCGTTGATTCTTTCACTATCAATTTGAATATTAAGAAGGTGGAATTGTCCTCCTTGCTGCCCTATTGTTAGTCCCCCATTATCAACATAGACTGGAGCGTAAGAGTCATTGTTGTCAAAGACATTGATGTTTTCAAGCCATAGGTCTACTGAATCCTCAACATAGATTCCTGAACCTTGATTGTTAGATACATCACAATTCCTACAGCGAACATCGCCTGAAACTGATTCAATATCATTGGCTTTGGTGAAAACTAAACCTGCAGTTTGTTGAGGATTACTGGAACTTCCAGCAATTCCATTATATTGACTGGTTACATTCTGAAGAGTCACATAACGTGAATCATGAACATGTGCTCCTGCGAATGAATTGTTTTCAAGCATCATGTCTTCAACCACTACGGTTGCAGAATCTATGTACAAACCTTGTCTGGAATTATTGTGTAAATACCAATCATTACCTTGCATGGCACCGCCTGAACTGGAATATATTGCAGAACCTGATGAACCAGATATTTCCAGTCCATCGAAGGTGGGCGCGAAATATGACGAACGTATCGCCAAGCCTGAATCATGAGGGCCTTGCCCCGTATCACCCGAATCGCGAATAATCAAATCTCGGAATGTTGTTGAAGAATCAACGAAGTATAAGCGAACACCTACAGTTGTTGATTGGTCTACCAATGTATTCTCAAACCAAGCACCTGTAGCGTTTACCTCTATTGCAGCATAGGCGATATTAGCGGTTTTAGCACCTGGCCCACCGGTACCTGTAACTGTTAAATCAGTAAAATCTGCAGTCTCATAATTTGTGTAATTTGTATGGTTTTGCTTGTCGATATAAACTCCTCTATACATTGAATTTGAAATATCTGCTCTCTTCACTACTGCCCTAGTATTACCGGAATCGTCTACATGCCTGATGACTATTCCATTATCAGATTTATCGATTGTAATATCTGTCAGCAATGG
>JANXHP010000141.1 GCA_024958795.1 Candidatus Poseidoniaceae archaeon
TTACCGTCTACAACTTTACCATCCATTATCCATGTACCATCGATTTCTTCAAAGGCAGGTAGCGGTTGAATCACATTTTCCATATGTGCGTTTGACCTAAGTCTTAATTCATCAGAAATTTCATTCAATACAGTTCTGCATGAGTTAACAATATCATCTATTGGTAATGGTAATTTTCCACCAGTTCTTCTACAAGCAAATGCCGTTCCTTGTGCAACATCTCGAGGTCCGATATCAAGTCGCAGTGGCACACCTTTAATTTCCCAATCATAGTATTTCTGACCTGCTCTAATATCTCTTGAATCAACTTTAACTCTTAGGCCACTAGCACGTAATTGTTTTGCAATATCATTGGAAATTGCTACAGTATCAACTTCTGAATTTTTCTTAATCATCGGACAAATAACAACTTGATATGGAGCGATTGCAGGAGGCATAATCAATCCATTATCATCACCATGCATACCGACAATTGCGCCAAGAAGTCGCTCAGACATTCCATATGTTGTTTGATGACAATGCTGTTGTTCAGCATCTAGATTTTCATATGTAATATCAAATGCCTTAGCCCATTGGTCACGATAATGATGACAAGAAGCAACTTGTAGAGTCCTTCCATTAGGCATAATTGCATCTATTCCAATTGTATACCATGCACCTGGGAATGTATCCCATTCCGGCCTCTTGGCCTTGATTACTGGAAGACACAAATCATGCATTAGATTGTTTACTATTTCCAAATCTTGTGCAATTTGCCTAGATGCACATTCTTCATCAGCATGAGCTGTATGTGCTTCAAAGAAATGAATTTCTCGTACTCGAATGAATGAACGCGTTTGCTTTGTCTCATAGCGGAAAGTGTTGACCATCTGGTATACTTTCAGAGGCAAATCTTTGTGTGATCTAATCCAAAGAGGGAACATAGTATACATCGCAGTTTCTGAAGTTGGACGCAAAAACATAGGGATATCCAAATCATTATCCCCTGCGTGCTTTACCCAGTAGACTTCTTTCTTGAATCCACCTTCTTCATCTTCTTCGCGTAAGTCTTCAACATCCACACCTTCTTCTCTTGCCCTCTTTAGTTTTGCAACTAAGGCATTTTCTTTCTCTAGAAGATTTTCAGGAATTAGTAATGGGAATCTAACTTCTTCATGGTCAGTTCTATCCATTTCATTATGAGTCAAGTTATCAATTAATTTCATTGTCTTCCAACCATAAGGTCTCCAGACATCCATCCCCTTAATCGGATAACGTTTGTCCACTAATTCAGCAGCTTCAACCATGAATGGATACCACTCGGTGAAGTTATCACTCTTCGACGGGATTCCGCGCTTTGCCTTGCCATGGCCTTGGCTCATAATGTGACTTCGCCGCACTCTCGCACATCAACATAGCGCATGTAAAGGCACCTTATTGACTCAGTTTGGCATTATTTTTCATTGCCAGTAATGCGGCAAGACACCAAACTATTTCCAATACCAAAAAAGCCCATTCGGAAATAAGTGCAGCCCTTATTGCTAACAATCCCGAACCGAAGGCCATCAGTAGCAGATATGGCTTTTCTTTACTATTCAATACCTTCCTTGTTTCTAATAGGAAAGCAGCTAATATGGAAATCATTCCAATCCAAGAGAGTATTTCACTAAGCAAGTCAACTTGCATAATAATCACTTTCGACTAAGATACCAAAAACCAATAATTCCTATGCTTAGTGCTACGATGTCTGGAATTCCAATAGACATCTCTAGCATAGATTGTGACCATCCCCATCCACTATCGATCTTGTGGACACTAAGCCAGTTTATTCGAGTGTAACCGTCGGAAGGACACAATGTGTCAGATTTACAGATTCCGCCTAGAGCATATGATATCAATCCAAATATATTGCTGATAACCACAATTAATTCAATCAGTATAATTTTTGACATTAGGCTCATTTTCTTACCGCTTGGTCCAGTTGGAGCGAGAGGTAAACTCGGTAGTGGTTCTAATTCAGGAAGTGGTGCAGCAATTGGTGCAACAACTTCTATGAGCATATTTGTTGGTGGAGCAACCTCAACAATATCAGAAGATTGTGGAGAGGCTACCATATCTCTCGCTTTTTTCGGATTTGCTGTTGCGATTTTTATTCCATATAGTCGGTCAGCAAGTGAAACTAAAGCAGGGTCATCAGCAATTTCAGAAGGATCTAAATTACCATCGAGTAGCATTTGTAACTTTTCTTGAGTACTAGTCATTCTTTCCCCTCCATGATTAAGGTGAACACCACTACTTGATGAAGCCTCCTTCGTCAATCTTCAGTCATTATTATCTCATGCATTTCCTGCGGCTTCTACTTCAGCCCAATCTCTCATAAAGCCTTCAAGTCCCTTATCTGTTAGCGGATGCTTCATTAATTGGCGGAATATTTTTGCCGGCATTGTCGCAGTATGGGCACCGAGTTGGATGCATTGCAGAACATGGGTTGGATGGCGAATAGATGCTGCTAAAACTTTAGTAGAAATATCATAACTAGCCCAAACTTCCATGATTTCCGCAATTAAATTCATTCCATCATGTCCAGTATCATCAATTCTTCCAATAAATGGAGAAACATAAGTGGCCCCAGCTTTAGCTGCCATCAATGCTTGAGAAGCGGAGAAAACTAAAGTTACATTAGTATCAATACCTTCAGCGTTTAGAATCTTTGTTGCTGCAAGTCCTTCAGCAGTACACGGAATTTTAATGATAACATTATCAGGTAAATCATTCTTCAGTGCTCTTCCTTGTGAAACCATTCCCTCAGTATCCATTGCAGTAACTTCTGCAGAAATCGGTCCAGAGCAAATGCCAGCAATTTCTCTAACCACTTCTTTGAAATCACGTCCACTCTTCTTGATTAGTGAAGGATTTGTTGTCACACCGTCAAGAATTCCCCATGCGGCAATCTCTCGAATTTCATCAACATCAGCGGTATCTAGGAAGAACTCCATGATACGACGGCATAGGAGGTTGTCTATGAATTAATCCCTTTCAAGCAATTATTACTCAACAAATAGAACTTACAATTGTGCTTTGAATAAAATTCAAGATTTTCTTGCAATTGCCCTATGTGCTGCTTGTTCTATATATTTAGAATTGATTTTCATTACCTCTAGCATTTCGTCTGATTGACCCGATTCGCCGAATCTATCAGCAACACCAACCATTTCTAATGGTGCATAGTGATTACTTACTAAATGTTCAGCAACAGCACCACCTAAGCCACCGATTACATTGTGGTCTTCTGCAGTAACAATAGCGCCACATTGTGCAACTAATGAATTGATTAAGTCACCATCTAATGGCTTTAGGGTGTGCATATCAACAACGGTCGCGTTAATACCCTTATCAGCTAACTGTTCCGCTGCCTTCATAGATTCAGAAACTAGAACTCCACATGCAATAATAGCGACATCAGTTCCTTGACATAATGTAATTCCCTTACCAATAATAATTTCTGATTCTCTTCCACGATACATTACAGGAGTTTTATTTCTTGCAGTTCTCATGTAGGATGGCTTATCCAAGCCAGGTAATTGTTTTGTTAATTCTAGAGTTGAAACATAATCTGAAGGATGCATAACAACAACATTTGGTAGTGTTCGATAAATGGCAAGATCCTCAATTGATTGCGCACTAGAACCATCTGTTCCAGTATGTGTACCACCATGACTACCACATAGATGCACTGCCAAATTTGGTCTTGCAACTCCATTACGCATTTGTTCAAACGCCCTTTCAGTAAATATTGCGAATGTGCTCGCGAATGGGATGTATCCAGATGCGGCAAGTCCTGCACCTGCTAACAGCATATTTTGCTCACCAATTCCACATGAAATTGTACGTGTAGGATATTTTTTCCTAAAGTGTAAGGATTTTGTTGATTTACCCAAATCTGCTTCCATTACGACTACTTTCGGATTATCTGCAATTTCTAGTAATGCTTGTCCATACCCATCTCTTGTTGCCGCCATCTCACTCATGCAATCACCTCGCCTAATTCTGCCATTGCTTGAGCGAATTGCTCATCATTAGGTGCTGCACCATGGAAAGAAGGATTATCTTCCATAAAGGAAACACCAGCCCCCTTGATAGTATGTGCAATCAATATTGATGGTTTGTCGTTTGTGGATTCAAGGAAATCTAATCCTGACATCACTTCTTCCATATTATGCCCATCAATTTCCTTAACTTCCCAACCAAAAGATCTCCACTTCGCAGGTATGTCAAACATTCTCATTTGTACTTCACAGAAATCATCATTTTGTATTCGGTTACGGTCAAGAATCACTTTCAAATTGCCAACCTCATGATGTGCTGCAGCCATTGCCGCCTCCCATACACTACCTTCTTGGAGTTCACCATCTCCTAACATTACGAATGTCCTTCGCTCACTGTTATCTAGGCGAGCAGCAACTGCACAACCAAGACCAAATGAAAGACCCATTCCCAATGAACCTGCAGAAAAATCAACCCCTGGGCACCACTTCATATCAACATGGCCTTGGCATTTTCCACCAAGAACTCTGTATGAGTGTAGGTCTTCATGACTAATGAAACCCATTTCTGCTAATACTGCATACATTCCAGGAGATGCATGGCCTTTGGACAGAATAAATCGGTCTCTATCATCCCATTTTGGTTGGTTAGGACGAACACGCATACGGGTTGCATACAGTGCGGAAATCAAATCAATTTCTGATAATGATCCACCTGGATGACCTGCTTGAGCACGGTAAACCATTTTGACAATTTCAACTCTACATTTCCTTGCAAATTCTTCAAGTTCTGATATTGATAATGTCATGATAAACACCCTATTGAACCATTGGCTATGAGGGGGCTCTTTGATACTTGCGTAACATCCAAGAAGGGCATGTACGGGGAATTCATTAACGCTTAGGCATTAGTGATTCAAATCCTCTAGTTATTGCATTTTTCACAACTGCTACAGCATCGGTCAGTAAATTTCCACCTTCGGGCAAAGCTCTTGTTGCTAGCCAGATGAATATTCCAACGAACCAAGCGAAGAATGCCAACGAGAGTATGTTTCCTAATTCTCCAATTCCTAATAATTCTGGCAGATTAATCTTCATGACAATTAATATCGCAACAAAGACACCCATTATCGATTCACCTGCAATGAATCCAGCTCCAATTAACACACCACGACTTTCCACTTCTTTAGCAGCGTCAGTTGCAGCAGCACTTGGCTCACCATCCAATGTACCATCTATTCGCAGATGTGCGCTTCTGAGGGCAATATAAGATATTACACCACCAAGCATAATCGGTACAGACAATCCCAGTGGTAAGTATATTCCAATTGCAACACTCATAACTGGCATACTAAGTCTAATCAAAACAACTGCAATAACAGCTCCAAGTAATACCATTTGTAGATTTAAATTACCTCCAAATGCACCTTCTACAATTGCACCAATCAGTTCGGCTTGTGGAGCGAAAAGTGCATTCTTACATCCCGGATCCCCAGGTAATGGATCTAATTCACATGCAGTACGTGAAATTCTAAACGCATCATGTAGTAATTTCAAAGTTGGCCCTATTATAATAGCTCCAGTTACTACACCAATAATTTCTGCAATCTGCTGTCTCCATGGAGTTGCACCAACCATATGACCTGTTTTCAGATCTTGCATCACATCACCAGCGATTGCGGCTGAAGATGCAACTATTGCAGCGATTAGCAAGGTTGCATACATTAGGGACTCAGTAGTCAATCCAAGAAACAAGTCACCTACGACCCATACAAGTGCGACTGTGAATAACAATGTAGCAATAGTCATACCAGATACTGGGGAATTAGAAGAGCCGACAACTCCAGCAATATATCCTGCAACTGCTGCAAAAAAGAATGAAACAACTGCTAAAAATGCTGCACCTGCAAAGGCCAGTATAATCGATTTTAGTGCAATTGCGTAAAAGATAAATGTTGCAAGTACAAGAACTCCACAAACAATCAAAACCTTACGAAGTGGTAGATCTTGTTCAGTTCGAACCACTTCAAATTCTGCTTCTTCATTGCTTTCAAATGCCTTTGACAACCCTGTATAGATTGTGTCTTTCATTGACCATAATGTGTAAACTCCTCCAACTACCATTGCCCCTACACCGACATAACGAATTTGTGAAGACCATACTTTGTAGAAAGCTTCCACACCATTTGATGCTTCAGGCCAACCATTTATCAATCCATAAATTGGAACCAACAATCCAAATCCGATTACACCGCCCAAGAAAATGAATGAAGCGATTCTGATTCCTACAATGTAGCCAACAGATAATAGCGCGATTGATAAGTCCATACCTGCATATAATTTTGTACTTAAGAAATTGACAGAATTTTCGACAGTATGATGTGTAACATTGAATCCCTTTACCATGAATCCATATATTGCACCTATTCCTAAAGCATACAATATTGCCAAAGCACCTTCGCCACCTTCTTCTCCAGCCACAAGTACTTCTCTACATGCTACACCTTCAGGATAAGGTAGTGCCTCTTCTACAATGAATAATCTACGTAGTGCAATTGTGAACATAGTACCCAACAATCCTCCAATAAGAGCAATAATAAAAGTCTCCATGAATTGAATTTCTTGCCACATTCCAAGAACCAACAATGCAGGAACAGTGAAGATAACTCCTGCAGCGAGAGATTCTCCTGCACTTGCCATAGTTTGTACTGCATTATTTTCAAGTATTGTAACATCTTCAAACAATGTGCGCAAAATAATCATTGACATCACTGCAGCAGGAATGGATGCTGAGACGGTCATACCTGCATATAATCCAAGATATGCATTAGCTGCTGTCATTAATACACCAAGAATTATACCTACTATTACAGCTCTAATTGTCAATTCCATTGGAGACTCGTCGGCTGAAATATATGGTTCGCCCAGAGCGCTCATAACAATGGCCAAGTGAATTGGGATTTTGAACCTAATGCACGTAATTATTCACTATTAAATAGAATTCCAGTCAGTTTTCAAAATATTATCTGGTATTATTCTCCATTTTCATTATTATTTTATGGGAACTCCTCCATTATAATCATAAATCATCAATACTTCGCAAGGCTATTGGATAGCATTTTGCATTCTAAGTGATTCCTATGTCTCCGACTACTTGGCATGACCTTGAAACCGCTGACATACTTCTAGAATTAGACACAAATTTTGATGGATTATCTGCTATTGAAGTCACTAAGAGGCAAGAAAAATACGGTTTTAACAAATTACAAGAACCGGAAAAAACTTCACCTTTCCTTAGATTTCTGGCACAATATCATGATCCTCTCAATTATTTGTTGATTATGGCGGCATTAGTTGCACTTGCGCTACCAGGGCACAATTCCGGTGACGCGATTTTCATCTTCCTTGTGCTAACTGCAAATGCAATATTCGGTTTTTGGCAAGAAGGCCAAGCTGAGCAAGCAATGGACGCATTAAAACAAATGTCAGTTTCTCAATGTGTAGTAATACGAGAAGGAATTGATGTGGAAGTATCTACTCATGACCTAATACCTGGTGACATTGTAAAGTTAGAAGAAGGATTGAATGTACCTGCTGATGTTAGAATAATAGAGGCTTTTCAGTGCAAAATAGACGAATCTCCTCTAACTGGTGAATCACTTACAGTTAGAAAGAATCCAAATGTTTGTGATAACGATACTATTCTTGCAGAGAGAAGAAATATGGCCTATATGGGAACCTGTGTCGCTACAGGAAGGGCTGTTGGAATTGTTGTTGAAACTGGTATGACTACTGAGTTAGGCAGAATTGCTAGAGATATTGTTGGCAATGAGTCCCCTCCAACTCCGTTAGAAATGAAATTAGAATCCTTAGGTAAATTCCTCGGATTCGTTGCATTAATTGTTGCGGTGCTTCTAGTATCATTAAAGATGTTAATTGCATATGGTAATCCAGATATCGATATTTGGGATGCTGCGATTGAGCAATTTATGGTCGCTGTAGCAATTTTCGTTGCAATTGTCCCTGAAGGGTTGCCAATTATATTGGTGATTACTCTTGCACTAGGAATGCGAAATATGGCAAGACATAAGGCGATTATTAGAAGAATGAAGGCTGTAGAGACATTGGGTTCAACCACTGTTATTTGCTCAGACAAAACTGGTACTTTAACAAAAAATCAAATGACTGCGCGCCAAATCAGTACTTCTTTTGGAAGATACAATATCTCTGGTAACGGATTCAAACCAGAAGGTACTCTAATGAAAGATGGTTCAAAAGTTTCCAATGAACAAATGTCATCATTACAGAATGATATTGGTTTTAGATTAACAGCTGCTTGTATGGCATTATGTCATAATTCTCAGATATCAAAAATCGATGGATATTGGCAAGCAATAGGTGACCCTACTGATTCGGCATGTGCAGTTGCAGGTTGGAAAATCAATGGAGATGTAAAGAAATTCGCTCAAAGGCATCCACGTATTCATGAATTCTTTTTTGATAGTACTAGAAAGAGAATGACTGTTATTCATGAGTATGAAGGAGAGAAATGGATTTTTTCAAAAGGTGGAGCAGGTGGATACAAGACGCTAGTTGATTGGAAAATTCATAATGGAGAAATACAACCAATAGAGCAATCTGATTATGATAATGCTGTAGCAGCAAATAGAGATATGGCTTCCAAAGCAATGCGAGTATTGGCGCTTTGTGCTAGAAGAATGGATGATGATGAGGATATTGAGGATATTGAGAAAATAGAATCTGGATTCATTTTCCTAGGGCTTGTAGGTATTATGGATCCACCTCGCCCTGAAGTAAAAGATGCTATTGCAATTTGCCAAAGAGCAGGAATCAAGGTCAAGATGATTACAGGAGATCAGCAAATTACAGCTGATGCAATTGGTTTAGAACTCAATATTTCTGATGGAAAAACTCCGGCCCTTAATGGATATCAACTCTCAGAAATGTCGGATGAGGAAATGATTGAAGCGTCTGCTATGACGAGTATTTTCTCCCGCGTAACACCTGACCAAAAGATGAGGATAGTATCTTCTTTACAGGAAAGGGGAGAAATTGTTGCGATGACTGGTGATGGAGTAAATGATGCACCAGCATTATCTAGAGCAAATATCGGCATTTCTATGGGTATTGCCGGTACAGATGTAGCAAAGGATGCATCAGACATGGTTCTTCAAGATGATAATTTTGCAAATATTGTTTCTGCAGTTGAGGAAGGGAGAAAAATATACCAAAATATTCGCAACTTTGTAAGATATCAAATATCTACCAATGTTGCTGCTGTTGCGTTAATTATCATATCGACTTTCATTTTTGGGTGGAATTTACCACTAACTGCAACTCAGATATTGGTAATCAATATCCTAATGGACGGCCCTCCTGCTGTTGCCCTTGGCGTTGAAAAGAAGCATGGTAAGGTTATGGAGAGGCCGCCGCGTCCAGTTCATGAGGGATTGCCGAGTTTATCCGATATCGCATTGATATTCTATCTTGGTATTGTGATGGTAACTGGAACTTTGATTATTTTCTATCTCGCAGGAGGAGGAGTTGCTACATGTGAAGGCTTACCATTCACCGAGGAGGATTTAACTCAGCACTTTGACCGTAGTGCGTGTTTAAATGGAGATTCTACTGCAATAGGTGACTGGGAGAAATATTCAGAAGATCGGTTTGTTTATGCACAAACAATGACTTTTGCAGTATTCGTTGTATTCCAATTATTCAATGTGATGAATTGTCGTAGTAGTGAAGACAGTGTTTTCAAATTAGGGCCATTCTCAAATAAAGCGATAAATTACGCAGTTCTAGTTTCCCTCACATTATTGTGGTTAATCATAAATAATTCCTCAGAAATGATTCCAATACTCGACATTAAAGTTGGTTCCTTATTGTCTACAATTAAATTGGAGGCAAAGGATTGGATGATAATTATGGCTGTAGCTTCAGGCGTATTTATTGTTGAAGAATTTAGAAAATTCATTGTTTACTCCAAATTCTTCGCAATTGGCAAGAATAGGCAATACTCCAAGTAGGGCGGTAATATGAATCAATGGTCATCAACTCAGTCTCATGCCGGTTGCAAACAAGACTGGCAAGAGAGACTAACTAATTCACTAGCAAATACTCAATGGAGTAAATCAATTACTCCTATTGCAGATAAAATTGCTTCTGGAAAGCGATTGAGCATTGATGATGGGTTGGTACTTTACCAGCACCTAGATCTAACTGAAGTTGGTAGGCTTGCTAATTTTGTCCGTAAATCTCGCTTTGACAATTTTGCATTTTTCAATTCTAATGTTCATATTAATCAAACAAATGTGTGCGTGTTATCATGTCGCTTTTGTGCATTTCGTAGGAGCAAGAAATCTAGTGACGCATATTCTTTAGATATTGAAGCATATGTTGATGATTTGTCAATATACGCAGATTATGTGGATGAAGTTCACTCCGTAGGAGGATTGCATCCTGATTGGGATGTTCATCATTATCAGCAATTATTTAGAACAGTTAAAGAAAAATTCCCACATATTACTATTAAGGCATTAACAGCGGTTGAAATAAAACATCTTTCTCAATTATCTAAGATATCATTTAGTGAAGTATTAACAATCTTGAAAGATGCAGGGCTGGGTAGTTTGCCTGGCGGTGGAGCTGAAATATTAGATGATGAGATAAGGTCAATTATTTGTAATGGCAAAGAGAGTTCTGAAGAATATCTGGAAATTCA
Organism: Candidatus Poseidoniaceae archaeon; assembly: GCA_024958795.1. Taxonomy (GTDB): domain Archaea; phylum Thermoplasmatota; class Poseidoniia; order Poseidoniales; family Poseidoniaceae; genus MGIIa-L1. The sequence goes on from JANXHP010000141.1 coordinate 10,768, forward strand.
TAAAATTGCACATGAGATTGGACTACCATCTAACTGCACCATGTTATTTGGAACTGTTGAAACTACAAAACATCGATTAATTCACATGGATAAACTACGTAGATTGGCTGACGTTACAAACGGATTTCAGTGTTTTGTCCCCTATCCATTCTTGCCAGATTCATCGAGGTTACCAGAAGCACAATGTGCAACAGGAAGTGAAGTGCTACGAACTATCGCAATTTCAAGGCTTATGTTGGACTCAATACCACATATCAAAGCATATAGAATGAATATTGGTGACGGACTAGCAGAATTAGCATTACAATACGGTGCTGACGACATTGATGGCACAGTACAGAAGGAATCCATAATGCATCTAGCAGGCTCTACTACTCCATTAGATCATGATTTGAGTAGATTATCTAAGTTGATTGAGAATGCTGGTTGTATACCCGTTAAGAGAAACACAACATATCAAAAGTTTGAGATATTTATTCCTCCAAAACCAAAACCAAGGCGCGGATTGAAGATGGCTCATAATTGACCAACTGTGGGTTACACCTTTCAGTGAATGGCCTTCCCTTGCAACATGGCGACCCATAGTTGGACGAGAACAATCGGGCGCGTTTCATTCCTCAATTGTGACCCTCTATTCCATGGATTGGATGATACATGGAAAATATTGCCTGCACCCCCCTCTTGGTTAACTGGTCATTTACTGCGAAGAGATTGTGTGCTTGCACCGATTCCTGCTGCCGATTATGCAAAACATGCAGATGAGTTAGTATTGATTCCAGATATAGGAATTTGTTCCAAAGGTGAAGTAGGCAGTGTTCTATTATTTTCAAAAAAGAAAATAGAAGATATGAAGTCAATTGCATTACCATCAGATTCTGCAACCTCTGTTTCTCTTCTAAAACATCTATTGAAAATCAAAGGATTATCACCAACATTTACCCTAATGGGTCCTGACTTTGAACTAATGCTAGAAAGTTGCGATGGAGCCTTATTAATTGGAGATAGAGCACTCGATAGTGCAAAGAAAAACCCTTCAATGGTACAATTAGATTTAGGACAAGCATGGCTTGAAAAATCGGGAAAACCAATGGTCTTCGGAGTATTCGCAGCTAGAAAAGATACAGCACATGAAATGATAGTTGCAGCACATAATGCTCTTGAGGCAAAGTTGACATTGTTTGAAAATAGTGATGTGCAAAGAAACGCAGTGATTAATTGGTCTATTAGTAGGTCTGACTTATCTTATGAAAGACTGGACAAGTATTTCGGAGAGGTATTCAATAGGCTTGATGATGACCATCTTACTGGGTTAAATCAATTTCTAATAGAGGCATGTAATTTGCCGAATGGCGCTCAATTTTGTTGGTAATCATCCGTATTTGTTAAACGATCAAGAGCATTGTCCATTACTTGCTGTTCTGTTTGCCCAGTTACAACTCTACGAGTCTTTACTGTCTTTTTCTTAGCGGCTACCTTTTTTGCAATTACCGGCTCAGAACTTGGTTCAACAGCACCTAATTGTTTTCTCTTTCCCTTGATTATAGTTCCATCTCTGCCTCGTTTTACACTACCGGTTCTTCTACGCACAACAACTGGGGCAATGTCATCATCTTCTCCATAGGCTTCATCAATAGCCGTTGCACCTACAGAAAATTCTGACTCCTGATTATATTCTAAGGAAGGTGAAGATTTTTTACGGCCAATTTTCCTTTTAATATTACGTCTTCTCATTACTTCATCATGAGAGAGGATTTCCTCATCCTCTTCTTCATACTTATCCATTTCAGTTTGCTTTGACTTCACAGCAATATCCTCAAAGTCATCAAATGCAAATTCCAAATCAACAGAACTAGCATTTCTGGTTCTGATGAAAGTTAGTACAGTTGCCAGCATCATCAATATCACAAATATTGCAATAAATGGGTATTTTATTGTAATATCAACAAAAGTATCAAACATTGATGGTTCTGGAGGAATAGATTCAATCAATATCAAATTGATTTTATTATCTTCTACCCACCAAGGGCTCCAAGATACTTGTAGTCCATGTTCTCCATCCAGAACTACATGAATTGGGTGCGCTTCAGCCAAATTGGCAATCGATGCATCGGTTGCTTCTGGCTGATATAGAAGAGATAGGTCAAGAGGATACTGAGCATCTGGGAATAAGCCAAAAGAAATTTTCAACACGATTTTTATTCTTGTCCTATCATCATCAATTTTTGTTAACGTCATTCCATCCCTAATATGGCAACTGACAAATCCCCCTTCGACTTGTCCAAAGGATAATTCAATAGCGGCTTTCCAGGAATCAACAAAATCCTCAGTATCCATATTTTCACAAATGGAATTAGAAAACATTATTGATTCTGAATGACTTAATTGCTGGTCCGCAATTACTGATTTACGAGACATATTTCTAATGGCAGACGACTGTTGAGAACTAAGTGTGATAACATCCTCTATCACCAATGAACTTTGATTAATCCAAATATTTAGATTTCTGATATCTTCTTGGCTTGGCACAGTTGAGCACTCTTCATCACCTGTTCCACAATTGATATCCCATTCATCAGAAATAGAATCTCCATCATCATCATCATCAATATGATCAGGTACTAAATCTCCGTCCAAATCAGCACCATTTTCACCATAACCCAATGGTAATTCCGGAGTTCCATAAATCGCAACATTTTGAGTATCTGTGGTGACAAATATTTTTTCTGGTAAAAAGTTGGAGTTTTCAATAATAGCAAAATCGGAAGCGCGGTGGAATAGTACGGTCTCTTCTTTTATTGTGAATGTAGAAGTTTCAACGGTTATAATTTTGGCCCGAGTACCTGATTCGATTAGATGAATATATGTTCCATCACTAGACCAGCGCATATTTTTTCCTGAAATAAAATCACTTTGATGAATGTCTCCTCCATTAACATCAACCGTTTTCAATTTGCCACCTTCACTTAGTAATCCAATTCTTAGGTCTCCATTATCAAAACCACAGCCAACAATTTCACTACCTAATTCCCATTTCTTCCCAGTTGGATTACCTTGTCTATCCCACATAAGTACTCGACCCGACTCGTCTCCAGACAATACTTTATTCCCACTTTGAGAAAAGGCAATACACGAAACATCGGTATTATGGCCACTTGAAAGACTTGCTTCAACACTTAAATCTGATTTTCTCAAGATGTCAACACCATTGTCTGCATTTGGAACTGCTAATGCAGAACTATCAGGGCTCCAGTCAATTGATTTAGTCTCTGAATTTGAATTACTATTTACATTTAACAGTTGTAGATTTTCTACATCAATCAATTGGATGTTATCAGTTCTAACTTCAGAACCAATCAAAGATAATGCAATTGTTGAACCATCTGGTGAAAATTTCAAATCAACAATTTGCCTAAATAATTCAAAACTAGCGAGTAGTGAATTATCTTCAATATTGTGAATAGTTAGTAAGCCATTATAGCCGGTTGCCACCAATGTATTATCCGAATTAATATCCACAGCTTGACTATTAGGTAGTTCTTGGGTGTTCGATAGACTTCCTGAATAAGATAAACCTGATGGCGTTGCAGAGGTGATTGGTGCGATAATAATTAACAACAGCATCATTATTGATACCAATCGTGAATCAGCAATTCGGCTTAATCGCATATTCGCCCCGTATTGCTGAGGTTCAATAGGTTTGAAAACATCTTGGTAGCAAATCCCATAATTAGCCCTATTTTCTCTATTTGTAGCAAATGCATAGCAATGATTGTTGCCGGTTATTTGATGAGGGTCCTATTGGTCGGGCGCAATATGCACACTGAGTTGCCACTTGACGCCGATGGCAATAAAATTGTTAGAATTGGCCATTCACCAGATCCAGATGATGCTTTTATGTTTCATGCAATGACTACAGGTGCCTTTCCAACTCCGGGATATAATTTTGTTCATGAACTGCAAGATATTGAAACACTCAATCATCGCGCAATAAACCAAGAACTTGAAGTTTCAGCGGTTTCCATTCATGCTTACCCTGAAATATCACGGCACTATGCTTTGATGAATTGTGGAGCCTCTATGGGAGAGGGTTACGGCCCAATGGTCGTATCAATGAATGGTGTTTCCGAGGAAAAAGTTCGTTCAAATGTAATCGCAGTACCTGGGATGAAAACAAGCGCGTATCTTGGACTTAGATTAGCTTGGGGTGATTGCCAAGTAGAAGTAGTACCATTTGACGAAATTATCCCTAGAGTTCTCGATGGTACTTTTTTGTCAGGTTTGATTATCCATGAAGGGCAATTAACCTATACTGAATACGATTTGAATGTCCTACTAGATTTGGGTGTTTGGTGGAATGGACGAACTGACGGATGGCCTATGCCACTTGGCGGAAATGTCGTACGAAGAGATTTGGGTCAACAAGTAATGGAGGACATTACTTTGTACACAAAAATGAGTATTGAACACGCAATTGCACATCCGGCTGATGCTTTGGAATTTGCAAAGGCTTGGGGAAGAGGGATTGATGATGAAACGAATAAGGAATTTGTTTCAATGTATGTAAATGATAGAACAATAGATTATGAATTTGAGGGAAGGTCTGCAGTTCGTCAATTCATTAAGGAAGGTCAAGAGATAGGTCTTATCAATTCCAATTTTGATACCGAAAACATGAAGTTTATTGGCGCGCCAGAATAATTTGGTGATATCATGGATGTTGAAAACAGAATCCCTGTAGTCAGTCAATATGGCTCAGTTGATCCTGCACCACCATCTAATGAATCGGATGTAACTATCTTGAAACAACTGTTGTTGGATGAAAATGTTCAGATGTTTCAGCGAATGCGTGCAGTATTTTCTTTGAGAAATAATGGTTCGGATGAAGCATGTCTTGCGCTATGTTCCGCATTTATCACTAAAAGTGCCCTATTACGTCATGAATTAGCATATGTCCTTGGACAAATGCAGAATAATGTTGCCATTCCAACCTTGCAAGAGCGTTTAACGGATTTGAATGAACATATCATGGTTAGGCATGAGGCGGCTGAGGCGATGGGTGCAATAGGTGATCCTTCTGCTAAGCCGATTTTGGAAAAGTTTCTCAATGATGAAAACATTGAGGTTGCTGAGTCCTGTGAGGTAGCTTTAGACTTGTTAAATTGGTGCAAATCAGATGAATGGAATGAAACTGATTGGTAAGGATTCAATGCTCAAGTTCAAAGACTAGCCAGCACCCGCATAATACAGAGGCAACCACTATGCCACACGAACATATTCAATTGGCTCAAACTCCAAATGGCGAAATTGGTCCACGCTGCCATAAATGTGGGGAACGATTGACTTTTGGCAATGCAATGGTCGTTGACAAGTATTACATGTGTTGGGAACATTATGTTGAAGCAACTGGTGCCGATACCGCGACAACCATTAATGAATCCGAAGGAAGATTTTGGATGCAAAAGGATTAGTATTCGCTTAGTTAAAAACTGTCACCTTCTGTCGGTATACAGGAGGGTATGAAATGTCTACAGGTTGGGCTAGGTTTGCACATCGTTTTGGGCAATATTATCGTACTTCCGAATTCTGGACTCCGCCTAGATTAAAATCAAGAGAGTGGATGTTTATTCCATTTGGAGGTGCCCCGCCAATTAGACACAAGGGATTCACTGATATGCAGGATGTTAGAACTTTTCTAACCGAAAGAGCAATGCATTCTTGTTTCTATTCAACTGCATATTGGAAAAGGCCGTATGAGATGAAAATGGCTGATAAAATCTGGCAAGGTGCTGATTTGATTTTTGATTTGGATGGCGACCACTTGCCAGGAGTTACTGACAGGGATTTTCCCGCTATGTTAGATGTGATTCAAGAACAAGGATGGAGTCTATGGAATGATTTTTTACAACCCGAATTTGGTTTTGATGAAAAGTATTTGCAAGTCACCTTTTCAGGTCATCGCGGATTCCATTTACACTATCGAGATCCAAAATTATTCCATTTAGATTCCGAAGCTAGAAGGGAATTGGTTTCACATATTCGTGGCGAAGGAGTTGATGTTCAAAGCGGAATGTCTAGATTCAATGATACAAATTCTCAAGGATGGTCAAAGAGAATTAGAGATGGTGCGGATGACATGATTGTAAAATTGCAACAGATTTCAAATAAAGAGGGCGATTATTCTTCAATGTTAAAAGATTTAGAACATGGGCTGAAGTCTCAATATGATAGAGAAGGTCCTACTTCACAAAGAAGTGCAGCATCAATAAAAAAGTTAGCAGAATTGGTAAACCATGAAGCGAGATTGAAAAGAATAAGAAGTGGTAATTTTGGCGCCTTAGGGGCCTATCAAGGTTTGTTTCTTAATTTACTAAAAACAGATTCTTCAGTAGTTCTTGGTAATGCTGGTGAAACGGATGAAGTTGTTACGATAGACACTAGAAGGCAAATCAGATGGCCAACTTCTCTTCATGGCAAGACAGGAATGCGAGTGAGTGAGTTTCCACTAAAACGTTTAGACCCTGATGGTTCAAATCCATACAGACCATTGAAAGAAGCATTAGCACTTAGCGGTCAAGAGAAATTACGAGTAGAAATAACTGTAGATGATGCAGTTGCTGAATTTGATAGCAAAATTTACGATTTATCACTGGGACAAAACATCGAATTAAGTGAGGCAGGAGCAACATTTCTAGTTTTGAAGGGATGGGCAAAAATAGCATAATTGGATTGAATTATTACCTAATTAAATCATTTCTTTACACACTCTTTCACCGGTAAGGTTCAAGGGTAGAGTTTGCCCCACCGTAGGTGGGGTGAGCCGTCTGAGTCAGCAAGATGATGAAAAAATCGAAGGGAAATTACCACTTCCAGGGGTTCCACCTCTCCCAGCAATGCCTCCTCTCCCTCCACTTCCAAACATGGATTCTCAACTACCACCTGCACCTATGATGGATGCACCACTTCCACCTGCACCACTCCCATTACCGCCAGCACCTGTTATGGATGCACCACTTCCATTGCCTCCAGCACCCGCTATGGAGTCTCCACTTCCTCCAGCACCAGTTCCACAGCCAATTGAACAACCTGCTCCAGCACCACTGCCAGTATCTACTCCTGTGGCAACAGAAACAGCAGAGGTAATTAGAGAATCATCCTATGGTGATCTTTGGGCAAAACGTTCTGACAAACCACTTCAACAGATTTATGGACATATTGACCGCATTACTAATTCGGATGCCGGTTCTTTATTGGATAGATACGCTGACCGTTTTGGACATTCATTAGACCGCGACATCATTGTTTTGAGAAAACAAGAGATGGAAGAC
>JANXHP010000108.1 GCA_024958795.1 Candidatus Poseidoniaceae archaeon
TGACTGGGCAATACCCCGTCCTACACGTTACTGCAATCACTGCAAGAAAGGATGCAGTATTGCCTGCAACAATCGTTGGACTTCCTCCGATGGAAGACGGATATTTGGGTGAAGCAATTGGTCGTCAATTTTCACCAGTTCTAAAATTCCAACATCGTGATGTCAGTAGTATTCACCTGCCTATGGAAACCGGATTCCACAATCTTGCCATCGTTGCTAGCAAGCAAAGATATCCGAGACAAGCAAGAAAAACTGCTCTTGGATTATTAGGTGCTGGACAGATGATGTTCCTAAAATCAATAGTTGCAATCGATGACAATCAAGATCCTAGAGATTTGGAAGCATTACTGGATTGTCTAAATGACAAGGTTGACCCTGCAACCGATATTATCATTCTTCAAGGACAGGTTGCTGATGCATTAGAAGCTGCTAGCAAGTATGAGAATGTACATGATAAATTGATCATTGATGCTACTACTTTAGCCAAGGCTGACCCGAGAGGGGATAACGAGCCTTTGGAAGGTTCTTATTCCCAACATGCACCTCAATGGAGACAGTTCGCAGGTAGTGAAAAATCACTACAATACCCTGCACCCAAGCCTGAAGATATTCCTGCTTTCCTCGCAAATGTTTTGAAACTTGATTTGGTTAGCGATGCGAGAATGTTACGAGATTCAATGCTAGTTGTTAGCACATCGGTTGATGGCCGGCCGAGTGTCAAAACAGGTTGTGACCCTTCACAACTTAGTGAGGAAGAAAATACTCTCTTAGATTCTCAAGAATTGGCTAGAAGAGAGCAAATTATTCAATTGCGTAATTCAATTTGGCAATTGGACAACAATAATGGCATTCGTTGGCTATTTATCACTGATGACGACTTAGAATTACATGTTGAAGGTGCAAGAAAGAGATTACTTTGGCAACTTACTTGCAGATTTGATGTTGAAAGAGGATTAACCTTTGATGAAAACAAATCCAGATTGTGTTGGGATGCAACGACTCCAATCCCAAGCAAAGCGCATGGAACTCGTCGCTGGCCTGCAATAACACTACATGATGAAGAAACATTACAGAAGATTGCTTCACATCCCGAATTGTCAAACTATCATTGGCCACAGCATCTGACTTTCCATGATTCTGTAAAATCAAATGGGGTTGAGTAAATGGATCTCAAACAAGTAGCAAGTTTTGTAAAAATTGAACATACCCTGTTCTCCTTACCGTTTGTTTTAATTGGATACATTCTTGCATATTATCAATTCATGCACGACCTTCCCACCAACCAAAATGGATGGTTAAACATTGATTTGTTGTGGATTCTAATCGCAGCAATAGGTGCAAGAGGTTTGGCCATGGCATTGAATCGTATCATCGATAAAGACATTGATGCTGAAAACCCACGTACTGCAGAAAGACATCTTGCATCGGGTTCAATGACGATGAATACAGCTTGGACCCTGTGTGCAATTTTCCTCGTAATGTTGGTATTCTCTGCCTGGCAACTCAATCATGTAGCGCTGATGATGTGTTGGTTACCTGTACTCGTCTTTGTCATCTACCCATACATGAAGAGATATACTTGGCTTTGTCATTTCTGGTTAGGACTTTGCCTTGGATTAGCCCCTGCAGGCGCATGGGTTGCAGTTGCAGGTGATGTGCATGGATGGGCAGCAATCACTGGTATGCACGATGGATTTACCGACTTGCTATGGTATCCAACTATCTTCTTCATTTCACTTGGTGTAATGTTTTGGATTGCTGCCTTTGACATTAATTATGCGAGAATGGATATTGAAAGTGATAAAGAAAATGGCATTCATTCATTCCCTTCAAAATTCGGTGAAACTGCTACAACCAGGACATCTATTCAAATGACTCTGCTTTGGTTTGCTTGTTTTGCAATCTCCAATCCCATGGATGAAGCATGGTTCTTAATGGCTGCTGGTTTGATGTCCGTTCTCAATATTGTTGTAATTTTGCGCCATGAAAAATGGGTCGACTTCCAAACTACACTTTTCAGAATATCGATGCTCACCGGATGGGTTCTTCTCATAGCGGTTTTGGCAATGGACCCAACACCTGGACCGATGATGTTTGATTGAATCCTGTGGCACTTCCTCAACAAATAAAGCCATTATGTATGACACCAAGGGAAGGTTGTGAGGATTCTATTCCCTTTGCTGGCAATTTTGCTTTTGGCCCCCCTATCACAAGCCCAGGGCCTAGCAGAGGCATTGCAAGAATGCCCTAGCACAATGACTGGCAGTTCACAACCCGAGCAGATTCATTTGCAGATTACAGATGACCCTAGTGAGATGGTTGTGGTATGGGCTACTGAACAGAGAGGTGATGCTGTAGTT
>JANXHP010000045.1 GCA_024958795.1 Candidatus Poseidoniaceae archaeon
TCTTTTCGTTGCATTAGCACTAACAGGAACTCCTGCTCTAGACAAATTAAGGAATAATGCGGTGATAGTCAATCGGATTACTGCTGCAGTACTGTGGTCTTTTGCAGGCGCAGTATTGATTTCAATGTAATCATGATTGACATTTAGGACAAAGGAATGTTGACCTTCCTCCTTGTACAATTCTTTCAATTAATCGATCACAATTTTCTTCTTTACAAGGTTGACCTTCTCTACAATAAACATTGAATTGATGAGGAAAGTAACCAAGAGTTCCATCCACTGCTGCGAAATCATTCAGTGTTGAGCCACCTGCTGCGATTGCTCTTTGTAATACTGATTTTATTTCATCAACAAAGTGTATCAGTTTCTTTGATGGCTTACCATTTTTGTTGACTAAATCACAAGCACGGGTTGTCGGATTAATCTTGGAAGAGAATAATGCCTCACATGCGTAAATATTTCCTACTCCAACAACAACTCTTTGGTCAAGTATTGCAACTTTAACATTTGTTTTTTTGTTTGAAAATCTATTGGCTAATAATTTTGCATTCCAATCTTCAAAAGGTTCTGGACCTAATATCTCAAGTAAAGGTTGTATTTCTTCTTCCTCACTGTTGAACAACTTTACAATTCCAAATCTTCTCGGGTCGGTATATACGGCAACACTTCCATCATCAAATTGCAACTCAAAATGATCATGCTTTCCCGAAAAACCAGTTCTACGACCATATTTGCTGGCTTCCACATCTGAATATTTTCCTGAAGTATATGTTCCTGATTCTACTTTTTCATCTGCAAAACTTACAACATCTTGCTGATTGATTAAGGAATAACGGCCACTCATTCCCAAATGGGAAAGTAAGACTCTATTATCATCCAAATCTATTAGCAGATACTTTGCTCGTCTTCTAATATCAACAACTTTACTGCCAACAATTGAATCAAAATCTTGAGGAAAAGGATATCTCAACCCTTCTCGTCGAACAATCAAGCCGCTTATCCTCTTACCCACAAAGGCATTTGCTAAACCTTTGCGAGTGGTTTCAACCTCTGGTAATTCTGGCAAATTAAGTCCTCCGAATGAGTTCAATTATCACTTGGCTTTCTCACAGCAAAAAGCATATGGTTATCCTCAAAACCGGCTAAGTCTATTGCTTCTTCAACAATTAATCCAGATTGCTCTAAAGCGATTTGTGCATTTGCGAATACTTGTGCTTCATCATCTCCAGTCCATCTTTCACTAGCTGCTTTCAAACTGAGCAAACCGATTCCATCATTTGCTAAGAATCGATTTGCCGCCTTGATAAATATTTCAACTTGCCCTGCTTGACTAACATCTTGGAATAACCAACTTACTTTTCTTGGAATCAATACACCCCATGCAGTGAATTTTCTAGCATCACCTAAGACTGGAATTAATCCTGGTCTAGAGTTTGCAAGATGTGTTAAATCGCGAAGACAACGTGGTGCTAAATCTACGCAAACTAAACGGCCACCTTGATGGTTATCTTGTCCACAAAGATGGTCATGTAAATGGCTGACTGAAGTCCCATGACCGGCCCCTAGATACAGAATCGTTTCTCCTTCAAAAGGAAGTAATAACGCTGGGTCTCTTTTTGTCCGAATCATCCCAGCACCCAACTTTGAACGGCTTGGGTCCCAACGACGATATTCAACTCCTGAAAACTTACGTAATGATTCTCCATAAACTGCAGACCTTGGATTGGCATTAATTGTCCATAATGCGCGACCATCTTTGCGAACTGCCCAAGATAAATCCTCTCTTCGGCCTCTATTATTTTTTGACAAAATACCACCTCATCTCTGTAAGCGGGATTGCGGTGTTGGGAAAGTTGTACGAATTTCTTCAATACGATTTTCCACTAATTCAACATCGGCTTCTGTCCAAGGAGTCCCTTCAAAAGCATCTATTTTTGCTGCAATACTAATTTTGCTAGCCAAAGTTCTAGAGATTTTTCCTCTAATCCATTTTGGTGAACGTGAGACCCATGGATGCATGAAAATATGTCCATGCTTTGGCGGTGGAGCACCGGTTTTTAGATGATTGAAAAATGCTTTTTCTGCACCTAAGACCTGCACTGTACCACTCGGTAATCGTGCAAGTCTCATTCTTCCATGTGCTTCAACACAAAGTCTTGCAGCTAATAGCGGGCCGATTAGCATGGAATTGGATGGAAGATGTTCGGTTGCTAATGTACGGACTGCATTCTCTAAACGGTCTAAGCGACCTCTAAAGGTTGAAACTCCTTCACCAAATTCTCGTAATGCTTTCCATTCACTCTTGGATGGCCCTACTGGCGGTAATTCAACATCTAATTTCTTAGCAAGCATTTGCAAGTCATCAGATTCAGAAACTGTTTTTCCAAGCGCCGACCTATCGCCACCAAACCTTGCTTCAGGAAGAAATAGAACAACCCACTCAACAAGTCGCGCTTCCATGGTTAGGTGAGATGCTCGCATCTCATCACTTGCTCTAACCAAATATTCCAAGCGCTTATCTGGGTCTCCAGCAGCCATAGCAACTCCAAGTTTTGACATTGAAATCGCAGCAGCATCTGCTGCTGCCTGTGCTTCATCATCTGGAAGTGGCCAATCTGCATCTGGTAATTGTTGATCTCCATGAACTAATACTGTCGCTTCTGGAAAACGCTCGGCAAGAACTTCTGCTTCAGCAATCATACCACCTCTGGCAATAATTTGTAATCTCTCAATGATTGCGTGTTCAGGATAATGTCCATCCCAAATTTCCTCATCTACAATGTTGCCATTGTCATCTGCAATAGCCGCTGCCCTCCAATCATACCACAGCCACATAACGCATCCCAAACAACACTCAACCTTGACCCTTGTCATTGGAAATATTTGTATAAACAATATATTTGTTGAAAAAGTGAATAATTAGCGCAATAGCAGTATACGTCGGATAAAACTTTCATTCTCATAAAGGAATAATAATAAAACCGGTTGTTACATACATTGAAATAAGGTTTAGTTTGGGCATGGTGTATGTTTTGCCCTTCATGTGGTACACTCGCATTCCCAAACCCTACTGGGGATATTGCTTGTACCAACTACAAATGTGGATACAACGGACCTGCTAATGTCGTAATTAAAGGCGTAGACGGAAAGAATGTTGACCTCTCTCAAGCCAAATCAAGTACCGCTGCAAAGGGCCGTAAATATGAAGTGGTCAAAGACTCTGATAAAATGCAAGGTGTACTAACAAAAGATTCCTACATGTGTCCAAAATGTGACAAGATGGAAGTATTTGCATATCTTGAACAAACACGTTCATCTGATGAACCTGAAACAAGAATGCTTACTTGCAAAAACTGTGACCATGGTTGGAGAGAATACTGATCTTAACAAGATTAGTCTCAAGCAATTGCTTGAAATTAGTTTCAAATATCGCTTTCAACGCGTGGTGCTAAGAAATACTGAACTTCTGCAGCACCATCATTAAATGAAAATGTCATCGATAGTGGGAAGTTATCACCAAATCCAAGTGAAACTTCATCAAGTGCACCAAATATCTTAGTCATTGGTACTAGATATGTCAATGAGTATTGAGAACGAGCAGGTTCACTACATTCAAGTGACTGTAACTCATCTTTGTCAAATACTACTGTAACAGAATCAGCAGAACCTTGTACATGGATTGTAAAGGAATCTTGTGAAAGGCTGAAGTTTACTAAATCTCCAACTTGACGAGCTGCGCGAAGTGCTTGTGAAAATTCTGCACCTCCTATTACTGCCTTACATGGGAAATCAAGAGTTGGTACTGCTGGTGGATTCATTATTGAATTATCAAGTGGGCGGATGTTTCGGTCAATCTTTCCTAAATTAATAGTCAGAACACCAGTCTCTTCACCATATGAAAACTCAATCAAATCATTTGCGCCACCCAAACTAAGCAATTCCTTCAACTTACGAATATCAAAACCAACATTGGTTTCATCAATTTCCCAAGTGTCAAAAGCTGCTGCATCGACATCTAATTTTACCATTGCAACATGCGATGGATCGACTACACGAACATGTAATCCATCCTCTGCAAAATCAAATCTGGCATCTTCTACTACGATACCAAGTGTCTCAACGATTTTACTCATTAATTCTTGTCGGGCCGTGACGTTCAGCATGAGATACACCCCTCTCTAAATTCTCTTGCCTCCGCGACGGCTTATGAACTTAACATAAAAAGGCCATCAAAATAAAGAAACATGCGCGGTTATTGCACTACCGATGGACTACCGCGCATATTGTATTACCTGCTTCATCAATTAAACAATTATTGACGGGACAACATTAATAATATTACATCAATTGCTCAGAACATGCAACTATTGAGAGCAATAAATGTATTAACTTTGGCCAGCCTTTTGATTTTAACCGGATGTTTCGGATTAGCGGATGATACAATCACGCCCGCTGATGGAACGAATACATCTACTGATGATACGACAACATCTTCAGATGTAATAAATAATGAACCTTCATCGACATTCTTTATTAATTACAATCAGGAACTGGTTGAAAATATTGTTTATGATCAAACTACTGGTGATGAAATAGTCACAAGCCTTACACTTTCAGTTTATAGTGCCGCAGTTGACCCTGATGGTGACAATATCACTTGTGGATGGGATATTGGTCTTGATGGCATTGTAGATTATCCAACAATTTGTACTGGAGAATTTACTAACCTCACGATTCCAATCGCAGATTGGATTGAAATCCCTGGTACCGATTCTAGTATTCATTCAATCGCATTAATCGTAACCGATGAACATGGTGCTGCAATTGCTGATATTTTGGATCTGTATAATGAAGGTGAAGATGATGAAGGCCCTGGTCTGTTGCTCTACGTCTTTGGTGGCGAAGACGCAACTGGTGCTGTGACCGACGGAACTGGAGACGATCTAGTCCGTATTACAATGAGCCAAGGTAGTGACTTGAACTGGGCATCTGTCTCAGTCAAGATCTCTGTCGACAACGGCGCACCTGTAACTTGCTCCAACGGTGATGCAAGTGGAAACTGCGACCTAATTGAGTTCGGAAATACTGGCGACCAATACTGGTCTGTCGGTGACGGTGTAACAATCGTTGAAAGCAGACAAGACCTGTGCACAAGCGGAACATGTGTCATCATGGTAACCATCACAAATACTTTGGGCGGACAGGTCATTGATTCGGTTACTGCAATTGCAGAGTGATAAGATAATTATTGGAATAATTGTCTAACATCCTCTCGTTGCGTTCATATGCAAAGCGGCTTTGGGGACAGCATGAGCGAAGCAGGACAGCCGATTCCTCAACTCCTCAAAGAGGATGGAACACCATATTCAGCAGCTGTATTGATTCCTACAATCAATAATGCTGACGAACTAGATATTGTCTTGGAGAGATTGTCAAAACAGACATATCCTCACTTTGAAATCGTTATTTCGGATTCTAAGTCTAAAGACCATACTAAGCAAGTTTGTGAAAAGTATGGTGCTCGATGGATAGAAGACCCTTCACGCAATCGTGCCGATGCCTGTAACTTTGCATTCAATCAAATGGATCACGATCTTGTTTTATTCACAGATGATGATACTATTCCTCCATTGGATTGGGTAGAGAAATTAATCCGTTGGTTTGAAGATCCAAAGGTTGGCGCTGTTGGTGGACCTAATTTTGCACCAGACTCTGACCCGTTTGGAGCAAAGTGTGCTGATGTTGCATTCTGTACTAAATTCATGACCGCTGGTACAAGATATGGAGCTCAACCGAAAGGTACCTTGGTTCCAATACATCACAACCCTGGTGTTAATTGCGCTCATAGAATGGCAAATCTGCGTGAAGTTGGATTCTTTGAAGAAGGATGTATTGGAGCAGAAGATGTAGTTCTTGATGCTAAGATTCAACGCGCTGGACACAAGATTTTCATCGACCCAACTAATGTAATGCCACATCGTCGTCGTCTTCCATTTAGACCATATATGAAACAGATGAGAAATTATGGATACACTAGAATGGTGGCCAATAAGAGATGGCCGGAAATTGCAGAGAAGTCACATACTGCTATCGGATTCTTCCCTTGGTTAGTAGTTGCTTCAATTGCTGCTATGATTTGGGGATGCGCAACTGGTGGTGGTGCTAGTGAGTATTGGTTTGCAATTTCTGGTGAATGGGATATGTCCCGAATTGCTTTCCATATTCCACTTGGTTTGATGGCATTTTACATTGGACTTTCATGGCTTGGTGCTGCTATTGGAACATCTCCTCACAGAAGTATTGGAACGGTATTCCTTGCACCTCTATTCGTATTCTTAGCACACTGGGCATATGGCCAGGGTGTAAACAAGGCCTGGAAAGAGATTCGAAAGACTGGTGGTTCTGCTGGTGTTGGAAATCAAATTGATGACCGAATTAGAACTGCTTGATACTTACGGATTAATTTACCAACCGGTAAAACGATGAGTTTGTACTAATTGAAGAGGGCAATGCCTTTGATGGTAACAGGTAGCCGAGAATCATGGCTGGCAAATCTATCGCTGAGAGGATTGCCGCATTAGAAGACCCTGATGATATTAGTGATGCACAAGAGATTTGGGCTACTATCAAAACTGTATTAGTAATAATCAGAGTGTTATTATTTGTAGCAATCATCGCAATTTCAGAAATAATGGAACAATATTTTTTCAAACAATTGAGCCTAGCGATTTGGTCATTGATTATCGGAATCCCAATATTCCTCATATTATCTATTGTAATTATTTATGGTGACAAAAAATTTGATCCAGCAGCAGATGAAGCTAGAAAGGAATCTGCTGACAAACTTATCAGCAAATATGAAGACCAACCAACTGCATTAAAACATCCTATTCGCAAGCGGGTATGAACATCATCAATAATTGCTTACATCACCAGTTTGGATATTCCATTGACTAGCATATACGCCTGAATTTGCAATTAAACCATCATGCGTTCCTCTCTCAACTATGGCTCCGTCAACCATGGAAAGAATTTCATTAGCATTTCTAATTGTACTTAGACGATGTGCAACTGCAATAGTTGCTCTATCCGTACCACTACTCAACAGATTCTCCTGAATTCTCTTTTCTGTTTCTGCATCTAATGCACTACTCGCTTCATCAAGAATTAGCAGGCTTGGTTGCTTTAACAAAGCACGAGCAAGTGAAACTCTTGCCTTTTGTCCACCTGATAATTTTGCACCTCTATCTCCAACCATTGTTTGCATTCCATTTTCCAATTTAGATACGAACTCTGCTGCACCTGCTAATTCAAGCGCAACTGCTAATTCTTCATCATTGGCTGTTTGATTATAGATTACATTGTCTTTTATTGAACCATAGAATAGGAATGGGTCTTGGCTAACAAAACCAATTGCTTCACGAACAGATTCTAAAGTAAATGCATTGATATCCATTCCATTGACTAGAACTTCACCTGAATCAGGAACATAATATCTCATCAATAATTTGAGAATAGTAGTTTTTCCAGCACCTGTGTGACCCATTACTCCTAAAAATTCACCACCACTTACTTTGAAAGAAATTCCGCTTAGAACTTTTGTTGTAGTATTAGGATAAGTAAAGTGAACATTGTTGAATTCGATAGTATTGATTCCTCCTTGTAATTCAATTGCATCTTCTGCATCAAATATTGTTGGTTCTAAATCAACTGCAGCAAATACTCTGCATGCTGCTGCCTCTCCTCTTTGTAATTGATTTACTAAGATTCCAAAGATGAACATAGGCATTGTCATTCTTGTTGAAATTAATAGGAATGTTACCAATTGTCCAGTCGATATTTCTCCAGTTGAAGTAAGATATCCTCCAGCGGTTACGAGTAAGCCAAAAGCAATACCTGCTACAACATAAATCATCGGAACGAAGCGGTTTCTATCCTTGCTTGCACCCATTGCTTGATCACGGTATGAACCCGATTCTCGGCTCACTCTATCGGCTTCCCAATCTTGTGCGTTAAATGCTTGAACAACTGAAATTCCAGAAATCAAATTCTCAAGTACTGCGTGGATATCACCTGTTGATTCTCTCTGTTTTCTGTATTTACGTTGTACAGATGTACTAAACCAAAATACGATAGGAATGATTAGTAAAATTGGTCCGAATAATACTGCTACAAGTTTCCAAGACATCGTTACCAATATTACAAAAGCGGTAGTAAAGGTCATGATGATTCTAATTATCGAAGTAGAAGAATCTGAAACAACATCTTCCAATTGGTTAACATCGCTTGAAAGTACAGACATTATTTGACCGGTTTGCCTCATATCATAGTATGAAGCTTCCATTGCAATAAGAGACCTCGTAGCATCCATTCTCAAATCATGTTGAATATTATATCCTAAAGTTTGCCAAGCATATTCAGAAATTCCTTGAAAAATTGCTAAACAGAAAAATCCTAGGAAAATCAAAAATCCATAACCATATGCAGGGTCTGGATGTATTGCAAGAATCATATCTTGGAATATCTGTGGCCCTACCATAGAACCGGTTACGAAGTAATCAACTGCGAATCCAATGGCTACGAATGGCATCAAATCAAAAATGCGAGCAATTCCATTCCCTAGAATTCCAGCAATGACTCTTCTAGGGTATTTTTTAGCATATGGAACAACTCTCCAAATCTGCTTACCAAGCACTTGCCGTTGTGTGTTTATCTCATCAGGAGTCATCAAATCGGACTTTCCACTGCCTTGAATCATCCTGCTCATAACATCGGCCAGTTGCGCCGGCATTTCAACCCTCGTCTTCAAAGATAGAAATTGACCTTTGACCAAATCTTTGATGTGCTAGCGCTGTTAGTAGAGGACATGCACGAAACAAAGGTGAAACTACCGCTCGTCCTTTTGCTACTACTATTAATTCAAACAACAGCACCTTTAGCAGGTGCTTTAGTCAGCACCCCAATAAATTCTGAAATAGAAACTAATGCGGATTTGTCTACTTTAGAATTGGTCGGAGTATCTCCTTCTGGTTTAGCAGAAAACGGTTGGTTTGCTGATGAATTTGCCGCAGGTCAAGTAAACTTATTGTATCGAGATGCAAACCTTCTATCACCTGATGATTGGGCTTCAGTTAGTGACTCTTCAACAATATCAGGCTGGCACATACTGAGCCATTCCTATCCAGTTCCAAGCGAATGGTTTGGACAACTTGCCGATGCTGGAATTGATTGTTTCTCCTTCTTACCACCGACTAGTTTCCATTGTGAACTAAATGGTCAAACTACTTCTATGCTTGAAAAATTAGATGTTCAAGGAATTGTAAAGATGGATTCTGTTGATAAAATCCGTGAAAATCTTGTCCGTGGAATTATTGGAATGGAAATGGAATCTGAAAACCTATATGTTAGCGATGGTTATGCTTCTGTCAATTTAATATTGAGTGGAACAACGCTACCTGAAGAAATAGAGTTCCGAGATGACATTGTGGTGGAATACCATCAAGAGAGGTATGCTACCGTACTCATTCAAACTTCAGCACTGCAATGGCTTGCTGCTCAGGATGCAATTGAATGGATCGAGGAGCGACCTTGGTTTACCCTCGATAATGATAAAGCGGATGAAATAATGAATGTTGACCAAGTTTGGGATTCGACTGTAATGAGTGGAATTGATTCATCGTGGACCAATTTGGATGGTTCTGGAATCATCGTAACTGTTGCTGATACTGGACTGGATAATGGAGTCAATAGCAGTTCAATGCACCCAGATTTCCGCGACCATATTGTTGATATCGTATCCTTCCCAATGACGGCAAGTGATACATCTTTTTGTTCTGCATCATCAAATGATGATGGCGCTGCTGATACAGATAGTGGTCATGGAACTCACGTTTCTGGGTCTGTTCTTGGTGACGGCACTAACACTGGTGGTTCTATCAAAGGAATGGCTCCTGAAGCAAGATTATACATGCAAGCAATTGAACAACGTTGTCCGACTTATGCTGGTACTAACAACGAATATTTGCTTTCTGGTATTCCTTCAGACATCACAAATTTGTTCAAGCCGGCTTCTGATAATGGAAGTCGAGTACATACGAATTCGTGGGGTTCATCTGTGGCCGGACAATATACTACCTCTTCAATGCAAGCAGATTCAAGTGCGCGAACATATCAAGACATGATCATATTGTTTTCAGCTGGAAATAGTGGAACTGATGCAAGTGCCGATGGAGAAGTTGACTTAGACTCTCTTGGTTCTCCAGCCAGTGGCAAAAATGTATTCTCTATAGGTGCTGGAGAGAATAATCGTAGTTCTCTAAACTATATGTGGGGTACAAGTACTTCCTCCGGTGCAGTTTATAGTAGCCCAATTAGTACAGATTACATCGCAAACAATTCTGAGGGTATGGCTGCATTTTCAAGTAGAGGCCCTGCTGATGATGGTAGGTTAAAGCCTGACATTACTGCACCTGGAACCTTTATTCTTTCAACAAAATCTCGTTCAACAACAAGTACTGGATGGTTGGCATATTCTACAAATTCAAATTATACATACATGGGTGGAACGAGTATGTCTTGCCCTTTGACTGCAGGAGCAGCTGCTCTAATCATTCAGCATTTGATTGATAATGAAGGCCATTCGGACCCAAATTCATCTTTGGTGAAAGCGATATTTACTGCTAGCGCACATGATATGACTGGACAATATGGTTCATCCTCAAATGGTGCTGGTGAAACTGCACCGAATAATCATGAAGGTTGGGGCATGGTCGACATGCGTAGTGCAATGAATACTACTTGGATTGATGGTGACTCAGTAACAACATCTGATGAACGTGGTTGGAGTTTTTCTGTTCCAACATCTTCTCCTGATTTACAAATTGCATTATCTTGGACTGACCCTGCTAGTACTCCTTCTGCAAGTACAAATCTTGTTAATGACCTTGATTTAGCTGTAAAGGACCCAAGTGGAACTTGGACAAATCTTTCTAACAATCTTGATAATTTACGTGGATTATCATTCGCATCTCCTGCTCAAGGTACTTGGGAAGTTCATGTAATTGGGACAAATGTTCCTACTGGACCGCAGCATTTTGCTTTAGCACTCAACCTTGACACTACTCTTGTAAACTTAACACAGGATGCGGATTTTGACGGAGTACAAGATAGTCTTGATGATTGTCAAACCACATTTGGAACCTCAACACAGGATAGAACTGGTTGCCCAGATTCTGATGGAGATGGATATTCTAATCCTGATTCTTCTTGGACTGTAAACAATGGAGCTGATGCATTTCCTGCAGACATTACCCAATGGGCTGATGGTGACTTTGATGGCTATGGAGATAATCCTTCAGGAACTACTCCTGATGCTTGCACTACAGTAGTTGGAAATTCTACTATTGACCGATATGGTTGTATTGATAGTGATGGAGATGGATATTCTGATGATGAACTGTCTTGGACAGTGTCGCAAGGTGCTGATGCTTGTAATACCGTTTCTGGTACAAGTTCTGCTGATAGGAATGGCTGCCCTGATACCGATGGTGATTCATACTCAGATGCTGATTCGGGATGGACTATTGCCGCTGGTGCTGATGCTTATCCGAATGACATTACACAGTGGATAGATACTGATGGGGATAGCTATGGTGATAATCCACCACCAGCGACCGAAGGTGACTCTTGCCCTACTATCACGGGAACTTCAACAATAGATCGATTCGGATGTCTAGATAATGATGGTGACGGATACTCCGATGCTGATCTAAGTTGGACTATCGGTGATGGCGCTGATGCATTCCCTATTGAACCGAGCCAGTGGGCTGATGGAGATAGTGATGGCTATGGTGATAATTCAACAGGAGTAAATCCAGATGCTTGTCCTCTTGTTTGGGGGAATTCTACCGAAGCTGGAAGGTTAGGTTGCTCTGATATTGATGGAGATGGTTATGCAGATGTTGATGATTTATTCCCTAATGAAAAGTCACAATGGAATGATACTGATGCTGATGGATTTGGAGACAATGCTACTGGAGTTGACCCAGATATGTGTCCATCGGTTGCAGGAGATTCTTGGATAGACAGATTTGGATGTCCTGATACTGATGGTGATGGAGCAAGTGATGAAGATACTGCGGGAACAAATGGACCTGTTTGGACAACTGGTGATGGGGCGGACCTTTGGCCTGCTGACCCAAGTCAATGGGAAGATAGTGATGCAGATGGCTATGGTGATAATTCTTCAGGAACTAATGGAGATGATTGTCCTAGTATCGCTGGAAACTCTACCGTTGATAGAGTTGGTTGCCTTGATGGAGATGGAGATGGATTTTCTGACCCAGAGTTAGGTTGGGGTGTAGCCCAAGGTGCTGATGCATATCCTATGGATTCAGCACGATGGAGTGATTCTGATGGCGATGGGATTGATGACCAAGTTGATGATGATTGTCCTACGGTTAGCGGAAACTCAACAATAGATCGAATTGGTTGCCCTGATACTGATGGAGATGGATATTCTGATGTGGATTCTGGATGGAATACATCCGATGGAGCTGACGCATTCAAGACCGATCCAACACAATGGTCAGATGCTGATGGTGATGGCTATGGTGATAATGCAACCGGATATCTTGCTGATGATTGTCCAAGTGAATTTGGAGATTCATGGCAAAATAGTACATTAGGATGTCCAGATTTAGATATGGATGGATGGGCTGATGAGCAAGATTCCTTCCCAGATGATATTACTCAATGGCATGATATTGATGGTGATGGATATGGGGATAATGCTGGAGGTACTTCTCCTGACGCCTGTACAGGCCTATGGGGAAATTCAACTCAAGGAAACAGGTTAGGTTGCCCTGATAGCGATGGTGATGGATGGGATGATGTAATCGACCAATTGCCATCAACGCCAAGTCAATGGTTAGACCAAGATGGTGATGGCTATGGTGATAATGCCAGTGGAATATTCCCTGATGCTTGTCCTGGAGTCGCTGGAAACTCAACAATTGACAGATATGGTTGTCCTGATGCTGATGGAGATGGAATGTCTGATGATAATGATGCATTCCCTAATGACCCTACACGCTCACAAGATTCTGATGGTGATGGCTTTGATGATCTCGAAGATGATTGTCGCTTTGCTGCTGGAAATTCAACTGAAGATAGATTGGCCTGCCCTGATACTGATGGTGATGGATATTCAGATGTAACAATTGCAGTAGGTAATATCTCTGGATGGAATATCTCTGATGGTGCAGATGCATTCCCAACTGAGCCAAGCCAATGGAATGATACTGATGGTGATGGCTATGGCGATGAACTGGGTGGATTCCAAGGAGATGATTGTCCAACCGAAGAAGGATATTCCAATGTTGGTACATTCGGTTGCCCCGATGGTGACAACGATGGTGTTTCACAAGGTGGAGATGCATTCCCTGATGATGAGACTCAATGGGAGGATACTGATGGTGATGGTTATGGAGATAATCCGAATGGTACAACACCGGATTCCTGTATTCTAGTGATTGGAATTTCTACAATTGACCGTTATGGCTGTCCTGATGAAGATGGAGATGGAGCAAGCGATTTGAATGATTTGTGGCTTGGTGATAGCACTCAGTACTTTGATTCAGATAATGATACATTTGGTGATTTAGTAGGCGGAACTAATGGAGATTATTGCCCTGATGAATTTGGTACTGCTACACAAGGATTGATGAAAGGTTGCCCTGATAGTGATGGTGATGGTTATGCTGATGATGATGATGCATTCCCTAATGAAGAAAGTCAATGGTCAGACGGAGATGGAGATGGTTGGGGTGATAACCAAAGTGCAGGTTCATTCAAACCAGATCATTATCCAGATGATCCAACGAGAAATGCTGGTGAAGCGGAATTAACTTGTACACCAAATTCAATCGAATTAGATATTGTTGGTGGTGATTATTTCACATTCTCCTGCACAGTGACAACCGATATGGTTGGAGATTTCGCTGTTAGAGTTGAATGGCAAGCAATGACGGCAATCAATGCTGCATCTAGTGTACAGATTGTCAGTTTTTCAGCAACATCTGGACAAACGCAAACGATTGTGTTCTCTGGTGAAGCAACAAATTACGGTTTGCATACATTGGTATTAACAGCAACCGAACCAGGTTCAAATGTTGCTCTTGATACGGTTACAATCAGTTTGAATACAATGGATTCCAGTATTGATGTAAAACCTTCTGAATCTAATGACAATAGTTACTTGCAAGAACTTCTTGACAATTCCCTAATTCAAGCAGCAATTGGAGCATTGGTTCTGTTCTTTTTGATGGGACTATTGATTATTCGTGGAAAATCAAGTCGGTTGAAGGATGCTGCTAATAGACAAAGACGTGCTGAAGAATTAGTTCGAGCTAGAATAGAGCAGGGAATGAATCACCCAACACGAAAGAATTTCGGTTTAGTCGGACAATTACCACCATTACCACCACCTGTTGAGTAATTGTTCAATCAGTTGCTGATAGCATAGGTAAATAGAAAACCGAATCACTCAAAGAGGAGTGGCTTTTGGAACGGATTACCAGCGGATATGGTGAAGTGGTATCATAGGAGGTTTCCAACCTTTTGCCGGGGGTTCGACTCCCCCTATCCGCACCTCTCATCTATTCTTGATGCGTATTTTCCGCATTTAGTGAGAAGGCATATCAAGTAGTGCTGAGGCCAACAAACGGGGAGCATAATGTCAAAGTCAGTCAAATCCTTTGCAATTGTTGCAATAATTTTCCTTGCTCCACTCGCTGGTTGCTTTGGTGATAGCGAATCACCTACTGTTGATTTGAAGGAAATTATTCTAATTGATCACCTTGAACCAGGAGAAGTGACAATCAAGACTGGGCAATGGCATGACATCCTATTGGATGGTGACGGATACCGTTTACAAGCGCCTAGAGATATTCTATTATTCGTAAATGGAAGCATCATTAACGATGGAATGATCGAGGTAGTAGGCGATGATATTCTCAACGCAAAACTTCTCACCACACCATATACTACCGATGCAAACCTAACTCTAATTCATCCTGATGGATCTTCTAGTAAAGTGATTCTTGAAATTGAAGAAGCAATCCCTATTGTAAATGGAGAAGAGTGGTTCCAAAAGATGAATTTCATCACAAGTATTTGTACCGATTCCACTGAATGTGGTGGATATGTCAATCGTTGGATGGGAAGCCCTAATCCTGCATTTGAAAGAGCGGCATCCTTCTTCCAAGGTCACTTCGAAGGACTTGGATATGACACCCATATCCTCAGAGTTACCGACCACGGTAACCCTACAGAACCAGAGAGTCTGAATGTCATTGCTTGGAAACAAGGACGTAACGATAACTGCGTTCAAGGAATGGGTGCCCACATGGATATCGCACCACCCGGCGGTCCACCTGGCGGTGGCACATACGAAGGTGCTTACGACAATACAGCAGGTACTGTTTCCATGATGCTATTCGCAAAAGCAATGGTCGACTTAGAATTTGAATGCGATACATTCCTCGCCCTTTGGTCGAGTGAGGAAGAAGGTTTGAGAGGTTCTAACGCCTTTGCAAATAATGATTGTGATTATTGCCTACCCCATGATAAGGAATTGAGATTTTACATCAATATGGATATGATGGGAATGTCTTGGCCTGCACACAAGTCAAACGGAGACCCATTCCCTTACCATGCATGGTCAGGGCCTGATGCTGATCCTGAGGTACAAGATGTCGCCATTACAAATGTTCTTGATGATGTCCACTTCAACATTCTAAAGGCACCTAGAAATCTGACCATTGATGGTTCATATGGTGCAGGTTGTGACCAGCATTGGGATGAACACGACAATTTAGTAATGGACGTTCACGAAGATACCTTTGGCCGTTCAGACCATGTTACATTCCGTAACTTAGGTGCTCAAACAATCTTCCACCTAGGTGCTTACGATGCAGATTATGATGCATACCATTCCCCTTCAGATACTCTAGACAACATGGTGGCAGAAGTAGGTGGGCAACAGGAGTTGGAACAAAGTATGGAGTTTGTAATGTGGGCTGCAATGCTTGAATTCTTATTGGCAGACCAAACACCAGAAGTTCGTAATGTTGAATTTTAATAATATCATCAAGGAGGATGAGAGCATGGAAGAGATTGAAGAAAATCCATCTTCTATTGTTGAGCAGTTGACTATTCTTGATGAATCAAAATCACTGTGGAAACTGATTTCAGGCTCTGCAATTCTTGCATCAATGTGTTGTCTTCCTTCAATCGTATTGGTTCTATTCGGACTTGCTAGTGTTTCTTCAGCTGCAGCAGTTTCTGATACCTTATA
This sequence comes from Candidatus Poseidoniaceae archaeon, assembly GCA_024958795.1. Lineage (GTDB taxonomy): Archaea > Thermoplasmatota > Poseidoniia > Poseidoniales > Poseidoniaceae > MGIIa-L1. The sequence continues at coordinate 16,358 of JANXHP010000045.1, forward strand.
TTGGGGTCTTGATGGGTATCAATGGTTTAGACCTGCATTATCTCTAATTTCTATTATTTTAGTAATTAGCGGATTGGTAATCTACTTTCGATCAAGAGGTATTTGTAGCATTGAACAGGCAAAACGAGAGAGAAAACGAATCATCAACATATCTCTAACCGTATTGATCACATCTTACCTGCTATATCTCCTATTCAATTATGTTATTTTGACCGAAATAGGAATCGCACTTGGACTACCTTGGCAAGAGAGTCGTTTCTGGACAAAATGATTTTCAACAATTCTTCCTAGTTGTACTACAACCGATTTGCCAATCTTGTCCAGATTCCATCGCTTCTCTCGTAGCATCTAATAAATCGTCTTCTTCACTACGAATCTGACCATCTCCCCTAAGCCATGACAGACTAATATGAACCTCTTGATGAATCCAATTTCTCAATTGTAAAATTGATTTTTCAATTGAAATATCACATATTTGTTTATCAATTGGAACTTTGATTTCACGCGGATTGAGTTTCATACCCATTCGCATCGCTTTCTGTACTGATTCTTTAGCAGTCCAGCTACGGATAGCCATTTGTGGATTTTTCCTTATCTGTAGTAATTCATCACCACTTGCCATTAGATCTAATGCATTATCGGCAATTCCCCTATCACTAGGTTCTGCATCGATTCCAATAGTCCAATTAGATTCTATTACAGCAACATATGCCCAACCATTGCCATGGCCGATAGAAATACTTGGAAGTGGCTCATTTCTCCATACTCCATTGATAAATGCTAAACTTGGTGCTCGAAACTCATTTCTTCTAACTTCAATCTCATCTATTGATTTGATTCCCCATTGAGTCAATGCATATTCCAATAACCAGCGCCCACTCAAATGTTCCATTCGTCTTTTGTCAGTAGCAAAAGATGACACTTCGTCAACATCTATGAAAATAAGATCTTCCAAAGATAAATCCTCAACCTTACACCTGTAACAAGCAATAGACGGTGTGTCCGGTAATTGAGGCGGAGTAAGCACCTCTACCTGCGGCTGCATGAATAGCCCACTCACTTGAGTCAATTCAACCCATGCCCTAATTATCTTGACAATGTGAATTGTTGATATTCTGGAACTGGAGCCATTGCCTTTAGACGTAGACCCTTCAATGCCATAACTGGTGCATCATCATCACCCACTATTACGACATCATGAACAGTTACTCCCGCTTCTTCAATTGCAGTACGAATACTACGTAATCTTAGGACCTCATCCTTCTCTGGAACACGCAGATTACAAGTCCATTCAATACCAACTGGTAGAGATGAGAAGTTTTCACTTTCCATTGCTACTAATCCAGCATTTTGGAAACCTGCTTCAATTAGCATTGGTAGTGCTTCTAAGAGAATTGATTCTCCTTGCGATTCTATTGCCCATTGGTCACTCTTTGGCAATTGATGTCGCATCAATGCAATACCATCAATACCTGGCATTGAGTCATCCCCTACACCCCTAATTACTCCACCATGTGATTGGAATCTCGGACCATGGAAATATCTTAGATAGATAAATGCAGGTGTGTGTAATAATTCACCTAGTGGCGGAGTTCCAATCGTTGGAATCATGCCAACTTCTGCTTCAAGGAACGGACAGATATCATCACATTTCTCAACTAAACGAACTGTTGCTTGATGATGTTCTCTCTCACCAAATACTTCTCCCTTTGAATTGGTCAAGTCACTTACTAAGCGACATTTGACCCATGATAATTGGTCATCTTGTTTCTCAAGAACAGATTCTACCCTAATGGTCATCTCTCCCTTTAGTAGCTTTACAGGCAATCCAAATTGCACATCCTCGAATCCTGCTAAACAAGTTTGAGGGCGCAATAATAACGCATTTTCTGCAAACATTTCTAGTGCCATAACACCAGGATGATATGGAACCCCTTCGATTGCATGGTCTACTAAGAATGGATGATCTGCTGCGCTTAGAGTTGATTGCGTAATCAAAGTTTTTCCTTCATCAATCTTGTTGACTTTGTCAATAAATGGGAATCTAGCAGGGTCTGCTATCAAAGCAGCCATTTCTGCCGGAAGGCGTAATGGAGCATCTCTAAAGATATCAAAACGATTCATTATTCCTAGACTACCACAGCCGATTACTCTACGCTTACCACCTGCAAGGGCTTCATCAACGAAAATTGACACTCCGTCTTCAACCGATAATGTTTCAATTCCTGCTTCCTCAAAGACTGCTTCAATTGAACCTCTTGTTGCCATGCCGACATCTCTCCAGCCTGTCCAACCAATTGCAACCGCACGACAGTCACCACTTGCTGTCAAACGTGCCATCTCACTATCTAGAACACAATTGGCTGCTGCATAGTCAGTTTGGCCACCATTTCCAAAGCGGCCTGCTACACTGGTAAAACAGCAAGCGAAACTTGGGTTTTCACTTCCACTTGCGTGTACTGCACCCAATAATGCTCGCCAACCATCAACCTTGACTCTAACTACATTGTTGAAAATTTCATTTGATTTATCGGCAACTAATTTTGAATCTTCAAGACCTGCACCATGAAGAATTCCAGTTATTTTTCTGCCAAGGTTTGCGCCAATCTCTGCCAAACCTTCTGCATCTGTTACATCGACCGAGCAATATTGTGCACTATTTCCAGTCTCAGTAATTTGTTGAATCGTATTGTAGATATCGAGTGAACGAGTGTATTTTTGCCACTCATTATTCCATTCTACCATTGTAATTTTTCCATCTTCAACAGCATCGGTCATCGTTTGACGCAATGCCATTTTCTCATCATTTAGTTGCTGTTCAGACCAGTCAATCCATGATTGACATTGTTCGATTAAATTAGAACGCCCTAGTAATACAAAGTGGGCCTTTGCATCTTTACTCGCCTTAGAAACTCCAATGATAGATGCTGCTGTAACTCCAGAACCACCACCGGATACTATCCAAGTATCCTTACTTGTCAAAGGCTCTCTTTGAGATTCTAAATTTTCAGCAAATGCAACTAAAGTCCAACGTCTTGAATCTCTATCGATTCCAATTTCCACATCACCACCAAGTTCAAACAAATCTTCATCAATTATTTGAGCTGCTTGTTCTGATTGCAAAATTAATTCAGGGTGAAGGTCAAAGGCTCTACAACGTAAGTGTGGTTGTTCAAATGAATATGATTTGGTAACACCTGTGGCAGCACTTTGCAGAGAGTTGAATCTCTCACCAAGATTTCCATGACGGCCATCCATTGCAGTCACAGAAGCAACAATTCCTGTTGATTGTCCAGATAATTTGCTATCTAATCCTTTCAACAGAGAAAAGAATCCGTGCGCAGACATAGCAATTTGGCTTGATGGGTATGTATCATCAGGCCACGATTCACTGGCTAATTTCATAGGTGCCATATGGATAATTGCGGCAATATTATGCTGGTTTAATTGCTCACATACATCTTCAAGATGCTGTGAATTTTCTGGATCACATCGATAAACAGTTCTTCCAGACTCTTGTTGTGTTGACATATCGCGAATTGCAGATTCAAAGCCGACCAATACAGTGTTCAATCCTCTTTGCTCCATCCTTTGTGCGAATGCTTCTGAAATGCCCCAGCCATCAACCGTGATTACAACTGTTCCATCAACAGAAATTGGTTGACTAGTACCAAGACATTCTTCAATCTCTATTTGCCACCTTCTCGTACCTGAAACTATTTCGT
>JANXHP010000052.1 GCA_024958795.1 Candidatus Poseidoniaceae archaeon
GAATGGTCCACTCTTACATCACTAATCGATAATAAGTCGACATCTGCACCAGCTTGCTGATTTAACATATCTTGATACATTGCTTCGTCAACTTCCTCAGTTGTCATCTCCTGTTCAAAACCACCACGGGTTGTTTCGTATACAGTACTCATGAATGTTTCAACATCCTGTCCAGACAAGATTGAAGGTGCACCAAAAATACCCATTGGTTGACGATTGTTATAATTCTGGTCTGCAGTATATCTTCCTGCTCTTGGATAGAGTCTGTTGTCTACTGCGAAATACCTAATTTCATGGTCACGGTTAACTGTTTCACCAGGTGCGCCATCATAATCTTGAACTTCATAATAATCTTCCATTCCGATGATATCATCATACAAGTTGATTATTCCTGCAGAGGTTAGTGATTTGCTCAATAATTGAACTGTCAAAGCCAGACGAGCATTCTTCCTGTGAATATGAGTTGAAACAGAATCATACTCATTTATCAAATCCGCTGTATACCAATAATCACCGATAATGTAGTGAGTAGTCTTGTGGACAGTATCCTTGCCAGATCTAACATTGTTTGAGAAAGTACGGTTTGCTTCAAATTCATCAGACCAATCTTCACCAACACAGGAGTGGGATAAAGCAGTAGTACAAATCATCCTTTCACCATCTTCATAAATACGATAGGACGTATCACCAGACTGTGTATTCCGTGCCATTACAACATCTCTGTTAGTCTTGTAAACCTCAAAGGAATGTTCTTCGATATATTCAATCATATTTTCATGATCGGAACTTGTTTCGATATACACGAATTCGTTGTATTCATCAGTTGTCAAATGATTATTCATTATTGCTGAGAATGAATTAGTCATTTGATGGTTATTTGTTCTTGCACTGTTGTATGTAATATCACCTTCTGCAAGTTGCCAAATAAACATAGAAACCAAATCCTCTTGGCTTCTTGCAAGCAACATATTTCCAGTTGCAGGAATTCCTGACTGGAAGTTATCTGAAACAGATGGGTGCTGACCATTATTTAGAGCCTGGAAACCATAATCCCACCAAGAAACGAACGCAGGTCGTTCTGAATATGACTCATCTGTATCTTGGGCTGCTAGCCACTCATATGCTTTATTCCAGCCCTCATCATTGAAACCAGAACCGAATGAACCCAAATACCAGTTTCCACCATAAGGACTACTATCAAGCACTGAAAAGCCAAATTCATCCCATCTTAGAATATCTGGCATTAAATTGTAAATATCCTCATCCATTTCTTGCTCACCCATAGATCTAGGAATTGCTGCATCCAATCCATATGTGGCATGTTGACCAAGAAGCATCACCATTACTAGCATGATTGCAGAGAAGGAAGGTGTTCTCCAAATCGCTTTCCTCATACCTGTGATTCTGTCAGCAGGTGTGCGAATTCCGAATTTTCTCCATGAGCGATTTAATCCTTCCCAATTAGACCATTTCCAAAGTGAAACCATACCGGATGCACCTAGAATAGCAACTGCAGGTGTAGCATTGAACATGAAACGTGCTGCATTCCAAGACATGAAACAAGCAGCCAAAATCCAAATACTGAAAACAATAGAAGTCTGCTTTCTAGTTCTAATTCCTTCCCAAGCTAACAATACACCAGTTGCCAAAGAAATCACGAATAATATCGGACCAAAGGAAGCAAATAATTGTCCACGTGGTGGAGCATTTGCTTCAGCAACTGTATCGAAAATCTTGGTCTTAGCGAAGTATCCAGAACCGGTCAATAGAACATCCCAAGCATTTGATATCTCAAAGAATTTCAAGACAAATAGCATTGCAAAGAAAATTATTCCACCGACCATTAGAGTTCCGAGAACTAGCAACCATGGCTTGTCTCTAAATCCAATTGTTACATATGAAATCGCTAATGTAAACCCTAGAATGAACAAGAATGGTTGAAGACCTGTGCCATCAAAGACCAAATCTAACTGTGGGTGTGCGTAGAATGGTAGTGCCATCATCAAGTTAACAACTAGCATTGTAAGGAACAGTACATTGAGTGCTGTTGAATCCCTACGACGGAACATGTTAAGCGCAACTTGAATTGAATAAGCAATGAAAAGTATAGATGGTCCAACAACGAAACCTTTCCATCCTAATGATGCTACACCGAATGCTACACCTGCCAATATTGCATTTGCAACCGCAGATTTGCGCTGAGTGAACACATCACGAACTGAACTTATCAAACCGCTAATACTAGCTGAATTTGTTTTTGATAGACGTTCACTTCCAGCATACTTGACTGCTCTAAGCCAATACATGAATCCAATTGTAATGAATAGCAATACAAACGCATCGTGATCTGCAAGAGCCCAGGTCGTATGTGTTAAGTGGGCTGGCATGAAAGCAATGAGCCATGCAGCGAGAACTCCTGCAACTTTACCTGAGTGATCTCTTGCGATTGCAGCAACAGGTAGAATTGTTAGAGCACCATAAATAGCAGGCATTCCCAACATACTCCACCAAACAGCATCAGAAGCATTCTCACCTAAGAACGGTGTTAGAATCATTGCGCCAACGGCCAAAGACCATGTGAATAATGGTGGACGCGGGTTGATTCCACCAACAGGATAAAATCTGTCAGCATCAAAAACTAAATGTGCATTATTTGCAAGAATATAATCTACAACACGCTTCATGTACCATGGGTCAGAACCACCTGTCATATCCCATGTATCAGTACCACTGGAATTCATTGAAGGAATTATGTACCATTGAATACGAATAACCAATCCAAAGAAAAACGCCATTCCTATCATTAAGGAAGCCCAATGTGCATTCCAAAATCGACGTGCACCAGAATACTCGTGGTCTTCAAGGTTAGCCCATCCACCATACTTCTCATGCGTTGAAATTTTGTAAATTGCAAAGCATATGAAGAAAGTAATACCAAACCATGTCAACGCTCCCCAAGAGCCTTCAAGTTGAGCACTAGACCAAAGTCCTGCTTCGTTCCAACTTGAAACTTGGAATAGGGCCCACATTGAACCGAGTAACATTGCGCGGGTATTCCAGCGCTCACTAACCATACCTGCAATAATCATTGCAACTAATCCAGTAAGGAATGCAGCCCAATATCCAACATAACCGTGGTAACCATCCTCTGATGTAACTCCGAGTTTGTCAGCAAGGGAGACATCATTGAAATGCCAAAGTGATGCGATATGAGCTAATGCCCACACTGCTAGAGCAATTTGCAATGGCAAATTTCCTTTGTAATAACCATCTTGATTAGAACCAAGGAATGAAAACCATCCCTCTTCTCCTGCAGGAGTTAATATTCCACGAGTAAGTGTCGCCACTAGTGTTCCAAGGATGATGAATATTGTAAAGTAAGTAAAGAATACATATGCACCAGCACTTCTTTCCAAATTATGGACTAGTACTGCTCCACCACCTTCCTTTAGGTAAGTGTATACATGGTCTGGTGAAAATGAATTGAATGTTGCTTGAGCCATTGCTAGACTTAAGTGATAGCCAATTGCTGTAAATGTCAATATTGTGGAAAACTCATGTTTTCCTTTTGAATCCAACATCTGTCCGAAAAAGACTACCAAGAAGAAAATACCAGCATTTACTGCACCGAGTGAAGTGTATGAATTAATTAATTCAGCACCAAGAATTGCAACAAACAAAGAAGCGAGGGAGAGGTTCAAGTTTGTTAGGATTTCATTTTCGCGTAGTACACGTGGTAGGGTTGCTACTATGCTGGCGATAACGACTACAGCCATAGGTGCAAGGGTGTTCATATTTAGATCAAAATCGATTCCGACGATCTTGATGGCAGCGATTGCAAGCAGCATAGCAAGTGGCCCAATAAGCCACGATAGGAATGGTGCTTGCGAAGTACCTGTTTTTTGTTCCATTTTGTTTCCCTCAATAGGTTTTGCTTACAGTCTAAAGACTGGAGCGAGTTCGCCACTTGAGAGCCCTTCTTAACAGTGACGGGTTACTCACAACAACGACCTGCCTACCAGTGCATCTTTTAGGCACATTTTGGGGCTTATGTTTTTTACAGTGGAAACCATCGCCGAACTCATATAAATTACCCACTAAAAATAGAACTAAAAACAAATTACTGCGCTATATTATTGCAATGCTCTGTAACCAATATCGGTTCGATGATGTGAACCCTCAAGTTCAATTTGAGAAATTAATTGGTATGCAAGAGTCTTAGCATCTTCTAATGAATCGGCAATAGCAGAGCAAGATAATACCCTTCCACCTGTCGAGATATATCTGCCATTTTCATCTAATCCAACACCGGCAAAGTTTACCCATGCATCGCTCTTAGCGTTATGTTTTGTCTCACTATCTAAGCCACTTATGAGCCTACCTTTTATCGGACTGGCTGGATAACCTTCAGCAGCTAATACAACGGTTAATGCTTGCTTGTTATGGAAAGTAGTCTCTTGCTCATGTAGACCATCTGTTGCGGCAGAATATAGCAATGTGTAAAGATCTGATGAGATTAGTGGCAAGGTAATTTGACATTCTGGGTCACCAAATCTAACATTGAATTCTACAACATTAGGGTCTCCCGATTCCGTAATCATCAAGCCAACGAAAAGAACTCCACGGTATGGTGTTTCTTGGCTAGACAGAAATTTGTGCATTGGATCAATAATTCTCTCTATCGCTCTTTGATGTACTATATCAGTGACAACTGGTGCTGGACAATATGCTCCCATCCCCCCAGTATTTGGGCCGAGGTCACCATCATATGCACGTTTGTGATCTTGAGAACATGGTAATGTCACGAAATCCGTGCCGTCCATTATCACCAACATACTTGCTTCTTCACCAGGTAAAAAATCCTCCAATAAGACCTTACCATCTGATGCGATTGAGGAGGAAATAAACGTCTTTGCTTCTGCTCTATCGGAAGTAACAACAACTCCTTTGCCTCCTGCTAATACATCTCTTTTTACAACCCATGGATTTGCTGAAAAATCATCTAGGGCTGCATCTATATCTGAATCACTATCCAATACATGGAAATCAGCAGTTGGTACACCTGCACTTCGCATCACTTGCTTTGCATGCAACTTTGACCCCTCCAAATGTGCTAGTTTAGCAACAGGGCCAAAACATGGAATATTTACTGCTGATAACGCATCTGCTAATCCATCACATAATGGTGCTTCTGGACCTGCAACAACTAAATTGGCATCCAAACTTGTTGCTAGTTCTACCATTGCAGCAACATCAGTGGCTGAAACTGAATGATTAGTTGCAAATTTCAAAGTTCCCGCATTGCCTGGAGAGCAATGAATTTCTGCAACTAATTGAGATGAGGCGAGTTGTTTGCAAATTGAATGTTCTCTGCCGCCACTTCCGACTACAAGAACTACGCTTCCCGCCATATCATGAGGGCAATGCCGGCACCACATAAGCAAATCGCGTCAAAATACTAGAGGTGCTAACAGATACAGGGGGTTTGTTCATAGGTCTAACTGCTTTGGCAAAAATATGACCTCAATTTCATCCACATCACAACACGCTGAAGAAATTGTAGCCGAATTGGGATTGATATGTGCAGCACTAATGGTATTGTGGCTCTATCTCCCAGGGTTTTTAGCCAATACATATGCAATGATGTGGGGGAAATGGCTACCAAAAACAGGTTATGGTCCATGGCCAATTGATGGTGGTCGAAATTGGAAAGATGGAAATCGAATTCTTGGTGATGGGAAAACGTGGAATGGTTTGATTGGAGGTTCTCTTACCTCTGGACTGATGTCAATGCTCATTGTGTTGCAGATGGGAGAACCTGCTGCAATAAGTGAAACTGGAGCCACTGTTTTCATTCATCCATTGACTGGGTTTGAGGGTAGTTGGTGGGATACTGGCTCAACACTTTCCAGCGCATTCATCTTAGGCACAATTCTCGGATTCAGTTGCTTATTAGGCGACTCCGCAGGTTCATTTGTCAAGCGCAGAAGAGGCTTAAAGCGAGAAGGTGAAGTTTCTTCCAAAGCACCACTACTCGATACATTGCCTTTTGCAATAATGGTCTTCGCCTTTGGACTTTTATTCTTGGGAGATACATTGATTTCAGATGCAAGTTTGGCGCTACCAATGCTTATTATTATTGTAATAACGCCAATTCTCCATAGAGTTTTCAATATTATTGGCTATAAAATCGGCTGGAAAGATGTTCCATACTGAGATTACAAACCGGCAAAGCCTTCATGTGTGGCCTATTGCTCAAATAGAATATGCGCCGAGCCCTATTGATTACTATTCTCTTGATGATTGCAACCTTTTCAGCGATTCCGATTACTTCAGCAACTGCACCAAGTGGCAATTCAGAAGAAACTATTTCCTCACCAACAACTTGGGATGAGGATGGTACACTGAACGGTACTCTGTTGATAGATTCTGGTTCATCATTAACAATAAATTCTAATGTTTCTGTAATCAGCGGTTCTAGTATTACAGTTGAAGAGGGTGCGACATTGAATTTGAATGGAGATGTAGTTGGCGCTGAATTAGACTCATTGTTGAGATTACAAAGTGATTCCAGTTTAATGTTTAATCTTGGTGATGTTGCCGAATCAGGAACAATGAGAATTGAATTTGATCACCAAATTATGGTCGATGCTCAATTTGACATCACAGTTGGTGAAGTCACGATTGATGCAGGAGAGCAAGAATTTGTAGATTTTATAGTACCACTAGATGGTAGCGATATTATTGTGGATTTCTCCACATTCTATTCAGTTATTACCCATATTGAATCGGTGTCTTTCGCACACAGCGGAGATACTGTAGTGAATTATAGCCCAAAGGATATTTCCTACGAGAGGGCAAGTTTGTTTTGGATTTCTTCTTCTTTCAGTATCGACATTCTAGGAAGTTTTACAATGGATTCAGCAACTCTTGATGGAGCTGATTTGAACTGTGTAGGACAGTGTTCAATAACAGGTTCACAATTAACTGGTAGCGCTCCAATCAACATTCAAACCGATGGGTCATTAACAATTACCGACAGCAATATTGCCGGTTCACGTACCGATGAGGATATTGTTGCCCACGACACAGCAGAATTAGCCTACACCTCAAGCACTGGTACTGGTGGAGATACAGATGCTTGGATTCGTTTATTGTCCGAGAGAATTATTCAAACCAATGGTGAAGATATTACAGTACATCAGACCGGAATTGGATATGGGAATTATTCACGCTATGATATTTCAAATGAAACTGGTATCGTGACTATTGGCGGCAGTGAATACAGCCGTATTATCGAATGGATGGATGGTGAAGGACAAGTTCATGCAGAAACCGGTGAATTGACATTTACTGTTACTTCAGGATGGGGCACTTTTAGCACTACAGTTGCAGCACCACAAACTGCATACGCAGAAATAAATATTTCATTACCATATATTTCAATCGATGATATTGACATGGAGGATAATTTTGCTAATGTTAACGAAAGTATCGGATTCATGCTAACTGTTAGCAATAAAGGAAGTTCTGAGGCTACAGCAAATATTCGGTGCTATGTTGATGGAGAGGATGTTGACACCGCACCATCTACAATTACTGTCACTCTTCTACCTGGAGAAGTGAGTGAAACTCCTGTAAGTTGGTATTCATATGAAGATGGTTTGAAAATAATCACTTGCAAAGCGCTGATACCGAATATTCTTGAAAGTTTTACTGATGAAATAACTAATGTTGAAGGTGCTAGTTCGCAAGAGGTGTCTTGGATTTACAAGAGTGAAGCCGCTGATGCTCCTCTTCTAATTTATGGAACCGTAGTAGTAGCAATCTTAGTTGGCCTATGGTTTTACACAAGAAACACTACTTACTATGAAACAGAACTTGAAGAAGAAAAACGGTACACTGAAGAAATCGCTACTGAAAGTGACGAGGATTAATGTTCAATACTACATCAATGACTTACAATCAACTGCATACTGAGTTCTCAGAATCCGCTTCATCGGAGTCCCAACTTAGGTCCCAAGCATATTCATCAATTACTGTAGTAGGTGATGAAGAATACAAATCATTGGTAATTGTTACTTCAAATGTATAACATCCATCATCTTCGTAAAACTGATCTCTCTCCAAATACTCTGCACCAGAATCATCTTCTGCTGTTCCAGAAAGACCAATCCAGTATACGGTTTGACCACTAACCGCTCCGCTAACTTGACTATTCCATGTAGCATCAATTCCATCAACGGTAATTGTGCTATGAGACCAAACAACATTACCTCCAAACATCACATTGACATCCACTGAATAGTCAGTAGTAATGGTCTTGTAAGTGGTAAGGGAACTTCCTCCTCCGTCCATTGGACCATCACTAGGATTCATCAATCCAAGTGCAAGTTCAATTCTAATTCCCTTGGCTACGACCCTAGATTCGTCAGTAGTATCGTCATTAATAATCTCGGTGAGAGTCGAAAACTTGACAGATGCGTCATTCATTTCGCGATTCATTAATTCGGGAGTGATTGGAATTGTACTGGATTCGCCTTCATCTGTGGTAACTGTTAATTCATAATTAGTGAGAATTGAACTATCATAATCTTGGGCATTTGTGACGAAAATATCTGATAGACTCACTTCAAATCTGTGTAGATTGTTGGACATCTCTCCGCTTTCAGTCCAAACTTCAGCACCATCTGCGCTGATTGATGCTGTTACAGAACTAACAAAGAAGGAACCTCTAACTAAAAAAGTTAACTTGTCATTCTTTTCATCTATTGATAGATCTGAAATTCCGGCTGCGGAACCACCTAGAGTTATGCCAGCGAGAACCGGAGTTACAATTAGCAAAAGAGTACAGATTGAAAGAACAATGGTCTTTTGCCTATCAACCGCATCCCAAATCAGATAAAATGAGCAACCAAAGAGTGATACTGGAACAAGCCATAAAGGAATGAATCCTAGTACATCTTGTAAGACCGATAACCCAAATAGGTTGAACCCAGAACTAGGCCACATCAAGATAAATCCAACTAGGGCTAAGCCGTATCCAATTTTTCCATTTGTAGAAATATTAGCAAAGCTCAATGAGTTACCTTCGCTTGAACTATCATCAAGTATTTCTGCTGATGAATTGGAGTCCTTAGGAGGATCTGCTTTGACCTCTTCAACAATAGTTTCAGCCTCAATTACTTCAGCCTCAATAACACTTTCATCCTTGGCTGCATTCGCTTTATCCAATAATCCACCCATAATATTCCTCTCCGCTTATACTGCCTTTACAGCAAGGGTGTTATCAATCAAACCCTTGGAAGTATTGACACCAAGGCTAATTCGCGAGGTTGTAAAAGTCGCCGTTACAGACCGGGCGCGCATTCGCGCCATTCAGAAACGCCTTCTTCCTCATCTTCTGAGTTGAGACGCCTACCCACTACTGCAGCAGCAAGAGCGATCATTGAAAGTGCTGGTATTACTTCGAAACCAGGAAGATAAACACCACGAACATAGATGGTAACCATTTGTGATTCACGCATACATCCACCGTTTTGACAAGCGAAGTCAGACTCTGCATAGAAATCTAATACATGGTAAGCATCAGTCCATCCTTGGTTCTTAGGAGTGCGGACCATTACACGTACTTTTTGAGGTGCTGTCTTCGATTCTAGTTGTACCTTAACCGCTGGTAAGTTGATAGTGAATCCTGCTTCTTCGAGAGCCTTGCGAGATGAATCAGTAATTCCAACCTTCATGAAATCAACTTGATTGCCGAGGTTGTATACTTTGAATTCAAAGTTCTTGTCAACCTTTGGCATCAATTGAACGAAAGGCTCTACTGCCTCAACTTGAACAAGAGAATATTGTTCAATGTTGACAATTAGAGTGTTTGTTGAATCAGCCTGATTGAGTGGAGGAACACCATTGATTTCTTGCACTGTTGCTGAAATAGTCAATTGTCTTGCTTGAACATCCATATATGGGTCTGCTCGAACTGAAACTTGGAAATCAACCTCAGCACCAGCACCGACATACATATTTCCAGGAGAAGCTGTTGCCATTCCATCGCTAGTAACCATGATTGCAACCTTCTCAATCCATGAAGTAGGGTTCTCTAAACTGCAGGTAGTATAACCAGAAGGAATTGCACCAGGATTTACTTGAATATCAATGTTATTTGGTGCGCAGGTCAATGATATCGCAGCGGTAGGCGTAGGTGTTTGTGAAGCAACAGGAGTTGCGACTAAAAGTATTGAACACATATAGAGTGCAAACAGGAACATTGAACGCTTTAGAGCAGACATAATATCACCTAACAAAGAAGCCCACCCAAGGCACACTCATAACCATTTGGGGCAAATGAATACAAAAAGCAACCTTGATTGAGTATTGCAGTGCTGGCAAGGGAGGCGCTCAGCCATTCATTTATCGTAAATCCGAACGGTAACACCTCACAATAATTATTGAAAATCAGTATTTATCGAAATATACATTGATGAAAAGGAGGAGAAATCTGCATAAGGTTCAAAATTGGAGTTGCGACCCACAGCATATCGGGCCTGTAGCTTAGTTGGTTGGAGCTCCCGGCTCATAACCGGGTGGTCAGGGGTTCAAGTCCCCTCGGGCCCACTCATGTTTTCATTCATTCTGTTGAATTTGAGTAATTTGAAAGAGATGTTTGTGAAGGCATAATCCATTCTCTAACTTTGGCCTCAACATCATCTCTTATTGCATCTGGAACGAAAATTAGTGCTCTTTCAAACGGCTGACTGAGCGAGCGTATCAATGATGATTTTTCAGCAGCATCGCTACCATCCTCTAACAATATCCCTTGAACATATGGCTTGTATCCTAACTTAGAAATTTTTGAAGAGATAACTTCAATTTCGGGATCATATCCTGCTTCCTGGACCATTTCTTTTACCCTCTCAATAATAGTATCACTCATCTCAGTAGTTAGGCTATCAATCCGTAAAGACTTGTGGAAGTCTCTTCTTGATAGTAGTCGCGTTGCATATTGAGATAGAATATTGTCCTCATGGTTTGCCCACTCAGGTAAAATTACTTTCACATGAGAATCATTCAATGTTGCATAACCTACCGCTGTCAATTCTTCTTCAACAAGCATTAACTCTAACTGTTTTGACAATTCCAATTTTCCTTGTTCTGCAAGATTTCTTGCGCGAGATAACATTCTAACCAGATATGATTGAGTTAGCATGTTTACTTTATGGAAATATACTTGATGATACATATGATACCTCGTCACCAAATATGCTTCAATTGCTGGCAACCCCCACAATTTAACGAAGAAGTGCCCGTCATCACCAACTCTTAGTGCCCTGATAACTCTAGCAATATCAAAGCCACCAATTTGCGCCCCAGTATTTGCTTGGTCACGAACCATGTAATCCATACGATCTACGTCTAATTGGCTGGAAACTATTTCTTTCATAAATGCTGGAATTGGAACCCCTTCATACTCAGAAGCACCATCCATTATTGCAAATAAACGATATAATCTATCTCTACCTAACACTTTTTGAACTGCAATGCCGATTTCAGTTTCATCGCTTTCCAGCATCAATCGACCCCAGTGTTCATGTGAATGATATGTGGCATAAACTTCTGGTGTTTCTAACAAGTGAGAATATGGCGGATGACCTATATCGTGTAGTAATGCTGCAAGATGAATTAACTCTGCATCAGATTCATTTAGTAAATTTGGATGTACTTCATTGATATGAGCTGTTACCTCTTTTGCCAAATAATATGCACCTAGTGAATGCGCAAACCTATTGTGAGTTGCGGCTGGAAATACATATTCACATGTAGACAGTTGCTGAATTGAGCGTAATCGCTGAAATTCTTTTGTGTCAATTATCGATGCATGTGACGCTGGAACGAGGATATCTCGATGTATTTCATCACGAATCACACGGTCACGCATAGCCATCCCCATTAAGCGGTTTTCTTTTCCATTAAAAAGGCCCCGCACGCAAAAAATATACTACTAATTCCAGTAATCATCACAGAATGATTTAGGACAATACCTAAGCATAAGGCTCATCTGAAAGACAACATGGCAGACCCTCTCAAGGACATAATGCTTCGAATAACCGACGATAATCCTGAGACTCGTGGGCAGAAATTGTGGGTTATGTTTGCTCTTTCCCTCTTCTTGGTTGCCACTTTAAATTGGTATGCGATGGTTCGTGAACCTCAGGTCGTCGAGATTAAAGATTTAGTCGAATACACTCAAGAAGTTGTTTTGGTTGAAGGAACTGTAATCTCTTGGATTGAAGACCGTTATGGTAATGGAGAAGACCGTGTCGATTTAGTGATTGAAGATGATACAGGCGTCATTCAAATTCGTTGGTATTCCACTGGAGAGATTCCCCCCATAGGTACCAATGTTACGGCGATGGGTGAAGTTGTCGACTATAACGGGCGATTTTACATGCAAGCAACTGGTTCAGGTGCATTTCATTGGGAAACAAAGGATTTACCAACTTTCCAACGTATATCGATTTCTGACCTTGCGGTTGCACCAGAAGATTATGCTGGAAAAATAGTTACTGTAGAGGGATTCATTAGTGAATCAATCAGCCCTGATGCCGTATATACTTCGGCTTATTTGACTGACCACCCAGGTAATGCTGCACATCAAATGAAACTTCTCATACAATCGGCGACCGGTGCATGGATTGAAGCTGATTCTAAAATAGAAGTCAGTGGTATGTTAGCCTACCAAGAAACTGATCTGCGTTGGGCATTTCACATACAAGGACCTGATATTTTACTAGACACCAGTTACCAACCGCAGATTAACTATTTGGAGTGGTCAGCAGAAGCAACTTGGAGTTATGAAGCGGGAAGTAAAGTCAACATGTCTGGGACACTGCTCATTACAGATAGTGTTTGGGAATTAGAAGGGCCAAGTGGCGGTACAATTTGCGTAATTCCTACCGTTGAAGACATGGCTGAAGCAGAACTGTACAATTACTCTGGCTCGATTCGTTCAGTTCAAGGTCGCTTAATGTGGAGTGATGATAGTAATTCATGGTGTATAGATGCCAACCAAGGCATGGGACAAAATCTCGTTGATCCTATGAGTGCATTATCAATGCAAGCGATGCTTTCAGCAGACCCTGCTTCGATGCTGCAATCTCCAAATACCCATTACACCATCAATACCTACATGAAATATGCATTTGAACCCCTGGACACTGAGGGTTACTTTGTTGACTCTCAGACCTACACCTTTGGTCAAACTAGTATTGCTATGACATTCCCCGGCCCACGTACAGAATGGATTGAATCGGGTCAAGGAATCGTAGCAGATGTCACTGTTATTTGGGATGATGAGGATATGCGTATGAGGCTAATGGTAAACTCATACACTCTCACTGGAAACCCTCCACCTCCGTCGACTATGCTTTGGGATGATGGAGCAACACAATGGGGATATTCCAAAAACCAGTTTGTGTTAATCGATGGAAAAGCAGCCCTTCATGATGATGGCTGGTACCTTGAACGCCCTGGTTCAGAACAATCCATCAAACTAAATGTCCTACCAAATGCAATCGGAACCGATACATTGCACGAAAATCAATCACTTACTTGGCATGGAAGATTGCGCCAAATAGAACATTCCAGTGAGTTGGCTCTGGTCTTTTTACTTGATGTAGCCGATGCTTTGGATGAAGATGGCGACCGACTAGCGGACAGTTTTGAAGATGCTACAGGTTTCAATTCAAACACCATCGATTCAGATGGTGATGGAATTAATGACCGTGAAGAAATGGAAAATGGAACTGGTCCAAATAACGAAAACTCCTGAGGTGATTACTTGTTTGAAGCTTACTTGTATGAACTTAGTTGGATGTTAGCAGCCTTGTGTATGGGGGTTGGAATGGGCACCCTTACCGGAATTATTCCTGGTTTCCACGTCAACAATGTTGCACTGATTTTACTTGCTTTGGCACCTGGGCTGTTAAGCATAGGAATTCCTCTTTCGGCTGTTGCAGGAATCATTGTTGCAACAGGAACTGTGCACACATTCCTCAATTACATACCTTCGGCGTTGATGGGAGCGCCGGATGCCGATCAGGCGCTGTCACTCTTACCAGGCCACAGAATGTTACTATCAGGTAATGCCGCGCGAGGAGTGGCTTGGTCTGCCCGAGGCTCACAACTCGGTTTGTTCCTTTCACTCCCACTGATTATTTTGGCACGAATTGCATTTGGGCCTGAACTCGGGTGGTATGATGATTTACGGACCATGTTACCTTTCATTTTATTCATCATCTCAGCACTATTATTGGCAACTGAAACTACGCGCCTCGATTGGCCACAATGGTTGCAAAACGTCACCTTTGGAAAACTCGGCACCGATTCTCGCTTAGCCGGGTTCTTTTCCGCAACAGCCTTTTTCTTACTCACTGGATTGTTTGGCTGGACCATCCTTGGTCCGAGTTCGCTACCAGCGCGCTCACCACTCGACATGCCAGGAGCGAGTCTTTTACTCCCGAGTTTAGCTGGATTGTTTGGTGTAGCTAATCTGCTTGATATTTACGCAACAACTTCTCATCTACCACCACAGAAAGAGAACTGGGAATTACCACCGATTAGACCCTTGTTGATTCCATGTTTCTGGTCAGGAGTCGCAGGAGCATCGATGGGTGTCCTACCAGGTATGACGGCGTCTCAAGCAACTGTCCTCGTCATGGGTGGACGAAATGTAGCGGCCAAAGTACAAGGAAAAGAAGGCTTTGGAATGGATTGGGAAACCCGCCGTTTAACAGAGTTAACCGATGATGAACTACTTGAAATCGCAAAAGCCGAAGCAGAGGAAGGGGTAGAAGGTCCACAAACTAAGCAGGATTTGGAAATTATTGCAATCCTTTCTGCGGTAAACACCGCTGTTACGGTGTGTGTACTTGGATTCCTCTACATCATTGGCCGTTCAAGATCTGGTGCAACCTTAGCACTCAAGGCGATGTACCCTGTTGACACATGGAGTAGTCTTGAACCAACTGCGGATTTTATTCGTTTGTTGGGTATCACACTTGCTGCTGGTCTCATGGCTATGCCAATTATGCGATATGTCGGAAAGGGTATGTTGCGACTTCATGCTGCAATTCCATTGCAGCAGATGATTATGGGAGTCATTATTTTCGTCGCTGCTCTGGTTTTCGTCAGTACAGGTTTCATCGGATTAGCAGTCCTAATCGTGGGAACCATGCTGGGGCTCTTACCTCCGCGGCTAGGCATTCGTCGAAGTCACGCAATGGGTGTAATTTTGGTACCAATTACCTATCTATTATTCCAAAACTTAGTCGATAATGCAGGATTCCTTTGAACCC
>JANXHP010000096.1 GCA_024958795.1 Candidatus Poseidoniaceae archaeon
TGGAATGGTTGAATTGGGATTAGCGATAATTATGGTAATATTTCTCAATATGATTAATTTTGCATCCATATTATCACACTTTAATCGAAGAGTAAACATAACTATTGTAAAACCAAAAAACATACCTTTCGCATTCATCACTATGCTAATTTTATCAATAATACATGCTATTGTAGCATTTTTCTATGGGCGAGAAGAAGTAAATATTAATGTGTTTTCAATCTCGTTAGGACTCCCATTCTTATGGATCTTTTTGATAACGAAACCACACATATTATTGCGTAATTGTTTATCAAAGAATAGTATTCCTCATTCAATATTAATTCTCGCATCACTATTTTCTTACTTATTATTGGCAATTACAACTACACTTGGAATGTTTGGAGTTGCAATCGGAGTTGGTGTGACTTATTCCCTGTTTATCTTCTGCACTTCGCTATTATGTGTATGGGGGATGGTACTATATTTGCATGAAGACCACCTACATATCTCAACATATAATAGAAAAACTCCATGGCTAACATTGTTATCAGTGTTCGGAGGTGCAATATTGATAATTTACATGTATATTGGAATTGATTTTCAGAATGATGGATTCAGCGAAATCGAAATTCTGTTGGCTATATCACTGCTGATTTCTTTCATCTCTTGGTCGATATTCATGATTAAAGATGTATTTCTTGCTACAAAAGATTGGCATAAAATACCAATGTTTTACAACCGATATATCAAGGAATGAGAACTTGTTTAGTTCATTGTTGTAAATCAACAAGTGCTTGAAAAGCAATTCCCAATACAGTTGATTCTGAGCCATCAATTATCTTTGCCCATTGACCCATTGGGCCGGCTAAGTCATATCCACCTGCCTTACCTTCCCATGAATTTGATAATATTAACTCAACCAAGACATCATCCGATAGTGGACTGATTTCAACAATAGAGTAGTCGCAATAGAATTTCCATTGCCCTGCTTTCTTTATTCCTGTTGCAGACCAAACTTGGTGTCTTCTGCCAGATAATCGATGTAACATCATTGCGGCTTCAATTTTATCCTTTGGTTTACCAATGCTCAACATAAGGTCATCAGGATCACTTAGCATTGTATCGCAAACAATTACAATATCATAATCATCAACATGTGGTTCTAAATCTGCAGCTATTGCTTTTGATTTACATATTTCTAATACCTGATAATCAACTTCACCGGTTGGTGGTTTTTCATCAACACCTTCTATTCCTTGACAAAAAATGTTTGGAAAAATTTCCCGCAATATTTGTTGGCGACGAGGAGATTTTGAAGCAAGCCAAATATCAACCATGTTCTCCCCAAATTAGTCCAACAGGCTTTAGATTATTGCTTTTTTTAGGTTTTCTTTCCAATAATTAGCAAAGTGAACAAGGGAGAGGTTGAAGACTTGGAAGGAACTCCACCGAATAGTGGCCGGCATGGATGACATAGTAAGAATCCCAACTCACATTGAAGGATTAGATGAAAATATGCAAGGTGGAATACCTAAAGAGCACCTCTGTATTATTGCTGGTGCATCTGGTGCAATGAAGTCCAGTGTTTCATTTTCACTACTTTACAATGCTGTTTTATACGGTGAAACAAGTGGGATATATGTTACACTTGAACAGGGCAAAGATTCACTTCGTTCACATATGTCAAACATGGGAATGAATGTTGATGATGTACGTGTAAGAAATCGTATCGCAATTATTGATTTAGCAGATCTTCGAGTTCAATTAGACCAACAAGGAATGAATAATCGTATTGACTGGATGGGCCAATTGATTAAGCAATTGACTTCATATCGTGAATCAATTGGTTTTGAATTATTGGTTTTCGATTCATTAGGTGCTTTCTTCACATTGACAAAAATGGAAAATCCTCGTGATGAAATCTTCCGTCTTTTTGAAGCGGTTAGACGACTTGGACTCACTTCTTTCTTTATCTGTGAAATGACAGGTGAAGATCACAAGCAATTCGGTGAATATGGTGTAGAAGACTATCTTGCCGATGGAGTAATTCACCTTGTCATGGAGAGAAGTGGAGATGATGTCACAAGAAAACTTGGTGTTGTAAAAATGCGACATACTCATCATAAACTCGGATATTTACCACTCTCCTGGAAAGAAGGAGAACAAAGATTTACAATTAACTGATTACTCAACAGTTACTGATTTTGCTAGGTTTCTTGGCCGGTCTACATCATGTCCTAATGCTAGAGCAGTATGATAGGCAATCAATTGCATCGGCACAACTGTAAGTAGTGGTGATAGTAATGGATGAACTTTAGGGATTGCAATATTTACATCTCCTTCTTGACTGATCTCATCACCCTTTTCATGGATTAAAATAATTTTAGCACCACGTGCTTTAGATTCATGGATTGCAGATACAGTCTTCTCTTTGACATGATCATTTGGAACGATGAATACTATCGGACTACCTTCTTCAAGCAAAGCAATCGGTCCATGCTTCATTTCCCCTGCAGGATATGCTAAACAAGGAATATAGGCCACTTCCATCAATTTTAATGCACCTTCTTTAGCAACTGGAGCTGAAATACCTCGACCTAAGAAAAATACACTCTTTGCATTTTTTACCAGTTCAACTGCTTCCATTATCGGACCTTCATCCTCAAAATATTCTTCAATAAGATGTGGGATTTGTTGTAACCCATGAATTATTTCTTGCCCCTTCTCTTTACTGATTGAACGTGAACGCCCGACTTGTATTGCAAACATCGTCAAAGCTGCTACCATATTTGAGAATGCTTTAGTTGATGCCACTGCTTGTTCAGGCCCTGAATGAATGTATACTCCTTGGCCACATTGCCTCGCTATTGAGGAGCCTACAACATTTATCACTCCATGCACTTGAGCGCCCTTCAATTGAATCTCTTTTACTGCCGATAATGTATCTGCAGTTTCACCAGATTGAGATATTGCAAAATGCAATGCATTTGGATTTATCACTGGATCGTTATGTCTAAATTCACTAGCAATATGAGTCACTGCTGGAATTCTTGCCAACTTTTCAATCAATAATTGACCAATTTCAGCAGCATTTAATGCTGTTCCGCAACCGATTAATCGCACATGTGGTACCTTTGCTAAAGCAGAAGGAGATAAGCGTAATCCTCCTAATCTTCCATTTCCTCTAACCCTATCTAAGCGACCACTAATACAATGGCGTAGAGCATCAGGTTGCTCGTGTATTTCTTTGAGCATATAATGTTCATATTCACCTAATTCTGCTTCTCCCCAAGACTTCTCAAGAACTGTAACTTGCACCTCTTTACTATCTCCTTTCAAACTAGAACGTTTGATTGAGTTTGCTGTTACAACCGCAATGTCACCATCTTCTAGATATACAACGCTATCAGTAAATTCCGAAAGAGTTGGCCCATCACTCGAAATGAATGTCTCACCATCTCCCTTACCAATAACCAATGGAGAACCATTTCTTGCAACTACTATTAAATCATGATTTTTGAATAGAACACAAAGCCCCCATGTACCACTCGCTTTCTGGAGAGTTCTTCTCACTGCAGCCTCTGGGTTATTGTCAATAGATAATTCCAATTCAATAATATGTGCCAAGGCTTCAGAATCGGTTTCACTCCTCAATTCCACTCCTTTGGCAACAAGTGATGCCCTAAGTATTCTTGAATTATTTATGATTCCATTGTGAACAATTGCAACATTTCCTGAAGATGATGAATGCGGATGTGCATTCTCATCAGTAACTCCACCATGTGTAGCCCAACGTGTGTGACCAATTCCACTAGTACCCTGAATGTCAGCGGGTAGTATTGACTGCATTGCGCTAACTTTTCCAACCTTCTTGAAAGTTGAAATTTCCCCATTTTTTACAGCAATACCTGTGGAGTCATATCCACGATATTCTAGTCTTCTCATTCCATCAATGAGAATTGGAGTTGCCCTTTTAAGACCAATATAACCAAAAATTCCACACATATTATCAACTCAAAATTCAGTTATCTGTGAACAAATAGGACATGAAACACTCTTTCTCGTCATATCCTTAACAGTAAACTTTGCATCACAACTGGAACATGTAACATCTCTTTGTGGAGGTGCAATTCCAATAAGTGGAGGTAGTGGTAACTGGCCTAGTGGTGGGAGTTCTCCCAATGGTGGAAGGCCTTCGAGAGGTGGGAGTTCTCCCAATGGTGGCAATTGAGCAGGATCCGGCAATATTGCATCGGCTGGAGTATTCATTATTGATTCCAAAGATGGAAGGTTCTTGCTGATTTCAGCAAACATTTCCTGTTGCTCTCGCTTTTCCTTTCTTTCTATTCTTCTTTCTAAGCGAGCGTTTCCTTCCCCACTTTCTGACTTCTCAGTCAATGAATCTGCTAATGATTGTGTTTCCTCTTCCTCCAAAACAACAGCGGTATCTGAAACAACCAAATCATCCGCTTCTCTATCAATTGCTAATAGAGGACCATCATCCTTCTCTGGATTAATCATTATCTCAATTGAATCATCTGTTTCTTCAACTACCTTAGATTGAATTAATTCAAGTTCTCTACGACGCGATGAAGAGCTAACTGAAACGAACATGACCACCAAGAACACTAGTAATGAAACAACTGTACCGATTAGAATAGCCTTCTTTGTTTCTTCATTACCTGGTAAAAAGGATAGTAGAGTCTCTAAGAGAGGAAGATCGTCAACCTCTTTCGTACCCTCATTATATGATGCGAGTGTTTTCACAGTCAAACTACCACTGGCAGAGGATAACATTAGCATACCATCAAATTCCATACCAGCAAAACCAGAAAGGAATCCTTCAGTCAATATGTTGGACACTGAAAAATCTGTTAGAGTCATATTCTGTGATAATAATCCATAACGAGTAACAGGGCCATAGGCATTTATCTCATCAAAAAATAACTGAATCCCACGCGAGGTAGGATTTATCTCAAGATTTGAAATCCCTGGTGCACTGACATGATTAGCATCATTTGCCCATAATCTATCGGTAACGGTGTATGTCAACTTTGCTTCTTTACCCATTCCTTCTCTCCAAACTGCATAAATAACTTCACCATCTGTTCCTTCTTCTATTGCAATTGATGCTAAGGATGCATCATCTCCTATCGATGTTTGGAAACTCCATGAAGAGGTTGTTGAATCACCGTGAGTATACATCAGTCCTACACGATCTAAACCAGTTACATCATCTCTAATTTCCTGATAAATAATGTGCAATTCATCTGAACCTAAAGCGATTGCAAGTGAATCACCTTTACTACGACTGATGTCAATATCTGATAATACAATTACAGGATTACCCCAAGAACCTTGGGCGTCGGGTGTATCAGAAGTTAAGGAGAATATTGAAGTGACATCTTGCCATGAACCTCCTGTTGAAATATCTCTTTGATACCCAGCAATTACCATTTTTCCATCATACTGGTCAATAGCAAGACCCCAATAAGATCCTTCAGATAATTTCAATGGATTCATCAGAGACTGCTTTGGAGTTGTTTCTCCGCTTGCAGAAATTGCATTCATTGCTAAGTCTGTATATGTATAGCCATCAATCTCTACTGTTTTGCGACTCCACACTGCTTGAACTAATCCATCATCACGTTGGCTAACTGCAAGTTCACCGCCCCAACTATCTTCCAGTTTTACATCACCCGGCATCGACATTGATTCTGTTATTGTTCTAACATGTAACTCTCCATCAATGGTGGTGAACAATAATGCTCCTTCATCTAATCCAACAAATTCTAGTGGAACTTCATTTTCTATCAGATTAATTCTAACTTGTGAACCTAAACTGACTTCATCGATTACTGTGTAGAAATAGTGAATACTTTCACTTGCCTCGACTCCATCTCCTAACAAAGTGGCTCGATAGAAAACATACCCAACATCAGGATGAATATCATGGAACCTTGCAGTACTATATCCGGAACTTGAAGACGAACCCTCTACAATAAGTATTGTTTCTTCTGTAATCTCTTGCCATCCTAAGTCATCAATTCTCTTCTCTAAGCGCATTCTTAGGTCTGTTGCATCTGTTTGACCCATATTGTCAATTCTAACATTGACTGAATAGAGCATATCTGGCATAGGAACTTGAGGTGCTGTGGTGACTGCCCCTTGCATAAAGCGAAGCATAGCCTCAACTGGTCTCTCTTCAACAATGAAAGAGAATGTGTATTGGTTGTTTGAATTATCTGCATCATCTTCGTTAATGGTTAATGTAACATCGTGGACACCTTGTTCAGTGGCCCACCAATACAATTTCAATTGTACACTTTCACCTTCGCTTAGCGTACCAACTAACACTTCAGATGGATAGGTTTCTGAACCACTTCCTGGCGCTGTTAAATCAACTAATATTTCCGAAGCGTCTAAATCTCCATAATTAGCAATTGTGAAATCAATTTCAAGTAATGAACCAGCAACTGCACTGTGTACTGGTAATCCTTGTTCCAATATTTGGACAACACCAATAAATTGTAACTCGGATTGTGCTGGCATATTGTCAACATTATAGGTACGCCTAACAGAATCTGAATTTACTCCACTTTCATTGACAAGACGGAACGAAATTCTGTGAGCTCCATCATCTACTTGAGTGGAATCCCAATTTACTGTCCACTGATTTGATGTATCTTCGCTTGGTATTTGATAACCAACATTCCACTCATCGTTATTGATTTGGTATTCAATCCGGTCAGGTTCAATGCCATCATAGGTTCCCTCAAATTGAATATTTCCAATTAAACTTTCACTTGAACTCGGACTTGAAATTGCCATGAACATACGCCCAATATTGACCCATCGTACCGCAACTGCTGATTCATCTCCATCTTCGTTTAGCGCCCTTGCCATTATCAATGTGTAATCTTCATCAGGATCAACCCAATCAGATTTTATTGAAACATCCAAGAACCAATCTGGTAATACACCGCCAACCGTAGTCCAACCTTTCAATTCCTGTGGCGAACCTTGGGCGTAATGTTGTTCAATCTTAATTTGAACTTCATCATAATCTGAAGCATTAATACCAACAATACTTCCAGAAATCCTAACCATATCACCTTCTATTAACCAAGTTCCATTATTTGGATAATTAATGTTAACATCATTTCCGGTTCCATTTCCGGTCGGTGGAGGTGGGTCAACAGGTCCACCACCACCCTCTAGAGGTGTGCAAGACCTTTGTAGGGCCATATCTATTGCACATGAAGCATCGATTAGACCGAAGCCCCATTTGTTATTCCACCTATCTGAAACAGAGGATTCACTAGCTTCACCTCTTTGCTCACTTGAATTTCTCAAGATATCTTTTACCTCTTGAGGGTCAAGACTTGGATTGGCCTGCAGTAAAGTTGCAACAACACCTGAAGCGATTGGAGTCGCCATACTCGTTCCATCTTTTGATTCATAATCCGAATCTGCCATTGG
Source organism: Candidatus Poseidoniaceae archaeon (assembly GCA_024958795.1). GTDB lineage: Archaea > Thermoplasmatota > Poseidoniia > Poseidoniales > Poseidoniaceae > MGIIa-L1. The sequence continues at coordinate 7,465 of JANXHP010000096.1, forward strand.
CCGTGTCGGCTGACCTGGAAGAGAAGTACCGGTTGCTGCTGATGCTGAATTTATTCCAGAACCATAAGAAGTAATATCAGGCTTTAATTCATCCCAATCATCATCATCACCATCGCTCAATCGAGGGCCCCAATTAGAATAAGAAGCCATAGTGTCATCAGTTCGATTGATGCTATCCCTATCATTTACTGCTCCAACTGAAATCGCACCATCTGCACTTGCTGGAGAAGGCACTCTTTTTGCACCATCATTGCCCATCGCTACAACACAGACTATTCCTTGGGCAGTAGCATTGTCAACTAAGCGCGCTTCGCTTCCAGTTCCATTGTCTCCTTCATCACCAGGGTTTAGCGGCGATGATAATGAACCAAAGGACATTGAACCGATTTGTATTCCTCTACTTGAAGCATTATTTCCCCAATCTTTGTCCTTGTTATTAATCATCCATTGGATACCATTTAGTGAAGATTGTGAATTTGTTCCTCCTGCATCTGATAAGACTTTGATATCAACCAAATATGCACCAGGCCCCGTTCCCATCTCTGTTCTAGATGAACCACCGGTTCCGACTGCAGAACCTGCTACGTGAGTCCCGTGTCCCTGTCCGTCATCTGGGTCTTGAGTCCCATCTGGGTTACTTGCGGAAGATGTTGCATCATAACCACCCAACCATTTTTGGTCATCGTAAGATGTTGCATCTAAATCTGGATCATCATTAATATCATCAAAGTCATTTAGCGAACGATGTTCGTTGTCAACTCCTGTGTCAAGAACTGCAACAACAATTCCTGAACCGATATAATCGCGTTCATATGCACTAGCAGAATAATCATCGCTTGGAAGGGAACGTGTTGCTCTTGAGGCTATGTTGTTGAAAGGAATCATCACATTTTGCATTTCAATGACAACGACTCCTTCAAGGAAATATATATCCATCAATGCACTAACTGGAACTTTATCGACCGCAATTGAATCAATACTCTCCAATACTTGGAACCAAGCACCATTTTCTTCTCCAACCCAAGAATGTGAATTGAGAATTTGTTGAAGAGAAGATACTTCAGCATCATCAGGATGCCAAGCATAATCAACTACAATAGCAACTGTTTCTCTTCCATCTTCTCCAGTAATAGCAGTTGGAGAAATAGAATCATATCCTGCAAGCACTCTTTGCAAACGGTCATCCATACCGTTCCAATCTAAATCTGGTCCATATCCTTGCCACCAGTTGTCTTCTTCTGAAGCTATACGGTCTGCTCTGTCAATCATCCTTGTTGGACGCTGACAATAGCCATCTTCACACATTAATGGAGGTAGACCTTCGATGAAGATAGGAGAAGTATATTGGACAACTGATTGCTCTTCTTCTTGAGAATCTGTTGCCGAAACAGTTGCAAATGCGCTCAAGTCAGCGATCAAAAACATTAGCACTAAAAACAGTGAAGTTCGGTGGTTTTTGGTCATTCCTTGGAATTGCATATACACACCCCATTGTCACGGATATCCGCCTCACCTTTGAGACTATCCACACCATGACACACTCCCCCGCCCCTTAAGGGGCTGGGGAGATAGTTCCAGTTTACACAAATAATGGTGTAAATTCAATGAAACCGAATCAAGGCCAATGGAAATGTTCTGGCTCTTTTGCACATTGAATCGTAGGTCCATCTTTTCTTTCAACCATGCCAATATTTTCCCCACATATTGGGCACTCTGACTGATTTGCTAAATGCTCCATCCAAGCGATTCTCGTCTCAGCTTCATCACCTGAATCTCTTAACTTTTGAAGAGTCTCTCTAACATTCTTTGGTACATCAAATCCACCCGCACTCCATGGGTCTGGCAACTCAGATAAATTTACCATGGAGGATTTCATTTGTTTCATCCGCAATGATAGTGAATTTTGGCCAGTTGGACCACCATCGTCAATTCCTAGTGCAAATGGACCTCCTTTGGCCACGATTGGCAACACCAAATACGTTGCAACAAATCCGCCTATATGCGCCATATGCGCGACATTCGTACCTTTGCCCAAAGCCATGGCATCATATGCTCTCATAATTTCAAGTGCGAAGTATAGTAATGCGATTATTGTCACTGGCCATTTTCTAATCAATATCAATGGAAATGGAATTTCATCTCTTGGCCATCCAGCCAAATAAGCGCCGAGTAATCCAAAGGCTGCTCCACTGGCTCCAAGTGAAGGGGAATTAGAATCTAAATTGAAAATATACCAAGCGAATGAACCACCAAATAACCCAATGAAATAGATTTGAAGGTAACGCTTACCACCAAGTCTTTGCTCGAGAGGAATCCCTACTAAGGCCAATATTACAGTATTTCCGAGAACGTGTAGAGCATCTGCATGTAAGAAACCTGCTGAAAACAATGTATGAAACCACATCGGTGATGATGTTCTAGAGGGCACTAATACAAAGTCAATCCAAACCCAATATTGAACCAATTCCCATTGTGCGAAAAGAGACCACAGCACCTGGATGAGATAGCCAAATAATACAGAAACGGTTAGTGAAAGAGCATATGATGTTTCGTTTATTTTAGCATAAATTAGAGGTCCAATAATCACTGCAAACCAAATCAACAAAAAGAGCCATTCAACTACGCCAAAATACGACATTAGATAGCCCATGTTTGTGGTTTGAGGTTCCGGACTTATGATTTATTGTGAGAATAGTTGATAATTGATGATTCTAGCACACTGTGAGAAAAGCGAATAAGTAGGGCTTTGTGCAGTGAATATGTCCGATGTGTTGCTGACTTTTGAGTCGGTTGAAATTCGTCGTGGCATGAGTATCGTTGTTAGCGATTTTTCTCTAACTGTTTCATCGGGTGAAGTCGTAGCACTGCACGGTGAAAACGGTTGTGGGAAATCAACAATTATTGAAGCAGCAGCACGGCTATTATCTATTGAAAAAGGCCAGATATCACAACATGGAAAAATGGTAATCGATAGTGATGGTAGAAGGGTGATGCCAACTGCACCATTCGGACTAACACTACAGCAAAATGGGCTGGTCGGAAGCGATACAATTTCTGAACATCTCAAAAACATGATGTCTATTTGTAAAATGAAAACCAATTTGGCTCCAATTCTAAGTCAATATTCACTCGACCATCGTAGTAATGATTTGATAGCCCATCTCTCTGGTGGACAACAACGTAAAGTCTCTGTAATTGCTGGATTATTGCCAGCAATGATTTCAAAATCACCTCGCCTTATTTTGCTGGATGAACCAGATGCTGGCCTTGATGATAATTCAATTCAAACCTTATGCCAACATATTACCAGTCTTAGGTTAGCAGGTCATGCCTTTTTGATAGCAACACATGATGAGAGAATTCTAAAATGTGCAACTCGGATTAATGACCTAAAACAGGATATTGAACAAAACCCTACAGATGGTGAAGCGTGGAAAATACCAGAAGTTGAAGTTGCAACAGCAAATAATTTCATTAAAGTAGGATTTGGATATAATTTCAAGACAAAGGCTGGATTTGCTAACAATGGAATCGCTGGATTACTAACATTAGGTATTCTATTATCATTGGTTGAGCCCTTTGAACTTAACAATTTACCTGGGCTCAAAATGGGATTTGTATTATTGCCAGCATTCGTTGCTGGACTTTGCGGAGACCCAGTAGTAAATTTGCTTCGTGAAAATAGGGCTTTGGATTGGTGGCAAGCCAATACTTCAACACCAAGAGCGGTAATATTGCCAATGGTTGGTGGAGCGATTTTGACGACTATTTCCTCATATATTTTCCTTGAGAATTTGCAAATAATCGTTGTCATTGCAGGTTCTCTTTCTACTCTATTATGTTCGCTTATTATTGGATTTTTACAACTGTCAACAAATAAATTATCAAGGCCTCAAGCGGTTTTTATCCGATTATTGACTCCGATATTGATCTTACCTTGGTCAATTATAGTCAATGAACTAACTGCATACATTTGAAAAATAAATTGAAAACAAAAACAATGGAGGAAGAATCATGGGGGAGCGAATTAGAATCAGTTTTCTCGGCCTCGGGTTTGTTGGAATTATGAGTACACTCTATCTTGGGTTGATGTGGGCTCCAAGCGTTGCTATTGACGCTTTTGAATCACCTGCAGCACAGAAGATTTTCTATTGGCATGTACCTTCTGCATGGGCTGCATTCATTGCCTTTGCAGTTCTATTTGTCGGCTCTGCATTATGGTTTTTCAAGCGAAGTCCTACTGGTTGGAGACTACATGTTGCTGGAGCAGAGGCGGGATTAGCTACCGGCTTGATGACGGTTTGGTCTGGAACTATTTGGGGTTCTGCAGAATGGGGAACACCATGGGATTGGAGTGATGTAAGGCTAAACACATTTGGACTGTTGACATTGCTGGCATTATTCCTTGTATTGGGGAGACGCTCACAACCTGACGGTGTTGAAACAAGAGATACTTTCTCCACTTTCGGATTATTCGGTTTTGTTCTTGTTCCATTTACCTATATCGCTACAAGATTCTGGGTGATTCGTCATCCTGGGCCAGTAGTTGCAGCAGGTAGAGATGGTTCATTACAATCTGATATGGCATTGGTACTATTGATTGGTGCGATATCATTTACCGTTTTCATCATTGGACATATCTTGACCTCTATGCATATTACCAAACTTGAACAAAGAGTTGAGATGTTACAAAGCGAAATTGATAGGAGTGTTTGAAATGGAAGGAATGAGTTATTTGACCGTTGCATATTTAGGAATGATATCAGGTATTGCAATATGGACTTGGACTGTTTTTGCAAGAGCAAAAACCCTTGAGGCACGTATTTCTGCTATTGAAACAAGTTTAGGGAAAGAAGAAATTGAGGCAGATAGTATTGCATTACAATCAGCAAATAGTGACAATAATGAAGCCACAGGTTGAAAGCAGGTAATTTAACCCAAGACTAAGGAGGGATATTGTGGTAGGAGCACTTGGTGGCGAGTTTTGCTTAGTATGTGGCGCAGACCCACCACTATATAGCGACCGAATGTGCGAGGAATGTACTCGTAAAAGAATCAAATTGGTGGAAGTCCCTGAAAATGTTCCATGGGTGAGATGTGCTCGCTGTGGAATTGTTGAGATACAAGGAAAGTGGGTTTTTATCAGCGAAGATAAAATCTGGAATGAACTGATTCAGCGTCATGTATTATTTCATAAAAATGCTGAAGATGTAGGTCTTGCTTTTGAATCACAAACAATATCTGATAGACATACGTTATTACATATTCAAGTTGAAGGAGTTGTAGATGATCTATTGTATACTGAAGAACATACTATGCGTGCAAGAATGGCAAATGGTGTCTGTTTAACTTGCACAAGACGCGCAGGTAATTACTTTGAAGCAACTGTTCAAGTCCGTTCTTCAGGAAGAAGGTTATCTGATGCTGAATTCAAAGTATTGAGAGCATCATTGGATGATGTTATTGAGAATCTAAGCGATGACCCGATGTTCTTCATTACCAGTGAAGGTGCTGTTACTGGAGGATATGATGTAGTGTTAGGAAGCAAAGGATTAGCGCGCTCATGGGGAAGACATATGGTGACCCATTATGGTGGACATATCAGCGAATCTAACTCTACAGTCGGCAGAAAAGATGGAATTGATGTTACTCGACTAACCCTATTATATCGTAAACCTGGATATGATTTGGGTGATGTTGTAAAATGGAAAGATAATTACTGGCGGCCTGCCTCTTGGTCCAAAGATGGTGCAATAATGGAGAGAGTTGACCGCCGTGAAAGAACAGGTGCTACTTGGAGAGATTTAGAAAATTCAAATGTAGTTTGCCAAATGGATGATTTCATTTCGGTGGAATTGATTACAGAAGATTCTTCTGTTGGAGAATTTCTTGACCCACAGAATTGGCAAATGACTTCCATCAGATTACCTTGGGATTATTCCGGTAACAAAAAATTGTTAATCGCAAAAATAGATAGTGAATGGATGGCACTACAGCATCTTGGAATTGATGATTCCAAGGTTGATGAATATCAAATAAAGGAGGACTGAAGATGCAAGAAGATTCAAGCGACAATAACTCATCAATGAGTATTGTTGAATTAGCGGATTCACTAGATGTAGAGGGAATGATTGGCTTCACTCGTTCATTCGTTGAAGATATTCGCAACGGTTTGTCTGCAGTAAATGTGGAATTAATGCCATGGCTAGAAAATATTAGGTCTGCAAAATGGCATGGCGCTCTATTTTTGGGCATGGGTGGTTCTGCCGCTGGTGGAGATTTTATTGCCAGCCTTTCTGAAAAACATGGTAGTTTACCTGTCAAAACAATTCGCGACTATATGCTTCCTGCATGGTGGAATAAATCATGGTTAGTCATAGCAACAAGTCATAGTGGGAATACTGAAGAAACGCTTTCTGCTTGTGAAATTGCTTTGAAGGCTGGAGCGACTGTAATAGTAATCTCAACCGGTGGAGAATTATCTGGATATTGTGACCTATATCCAAAATGTCACTTGATTTCCAGTATTGGAGGACAACCTCCTCGTACTGCTTTTGGCCATATATTTTCAAGACAATTATCCTTGATGAGAGTTCTAGGTGTCCTTCCATTACCGTTTGAAGGAGAAGATGAAGCGATGTTGCAAAGATTACAACAAGCTATTGATGGGTTTGATATTATCAATGATCCTGAAGGTGATATTGTACAGTTAGCGATGGCTATGGTCGAGCGCCCAATCAGTATTATGGGTCCGAGTGAACTATCTCCTGCATTGACTAGATTCAAGAATCAATTGAATGAAAACAGTGCAAGATTTGCGCTTATTGGAACTGTTCCAGAAATGAACCATAACGAAAGTGTGGCTTGGGGGGGGGTTGGAAATACTCAGGACCCTTTCGCAGAACAACATCTCATACTGTTATTAGCTTGGCAAGGACTTCATGCAAGAGTATCTGATAGAATGGATTGGATGGTCTCGCATTTCTCTACCGACTATGCTTGGAGAATTGATGGAGAAGGAAAATCACTGCTTGAAGCGTTACTTTATTTATGCATATTAATGGACTGGATTTCAATATCTCTTGCATTATTACATGGAAAAGACCCTGCTGCAATTGAGCCAATTATTGCATTGAAAGAATTTCTTTCTAAAAAGATTGAGAGCGATTAATAAATTTCGCCCAAAATCAATCGAGGGTCTGGGAATTGCTGCAATGCCTGTTGGCGATTTTCTCTAGCCACAACTCCTTCAAAATCGCATGTTATTGGTTCTTTCAATGAAATCTGTATATGTAAATGAGGTTCCCATCCTCCATTTTCCGATTTACTACCAATACGGGCAAGTAATTGTCCACCACTGATTGCTTGCCCTACTTCTAATCCCTCAAGACTTTCACTAGCAAGATGACCATGCAGAACCCAAATTGTTGTTAATGAATTCATTTGTTTTGAGCCGACTTTAGTGGCGAGGGAGACTCTATGTTCTGTTATTATTGTCGGACCATACGATCCTTCTGCTGCATTAATTCCAAAACAATGGATTTTTCCATCTGCAAATGCAAATACCTCGGTTTGTTGTGGAGCACCAATATCAATCCCTACGTGTAAATCTCTTTCACCTGAAAATATTTCATGAGTATACATTCCAGGACGGATTTCGTCATAGCGGCCAATTTGATAATCAAAAGGGCATTTCCATGATACATCAACGCCTCTTGTGAAATCAAACACCCAATATTGTTCAGGTAATTTCACTACTGGGTGAAATCCGTTTGGTGGCTTGACCATACCCTCGCGAAACAGTGATTTCATATGATGATTGGCGAAGAGGTCAATACCCGTCAGTAAAAGGAGCAACTATGTTGCTCACTGTGGCCCTTATCTTAGTGGTGAGCATATTACCAGGGTTTGCATTGGTTAGAGTATTAGACGCCAGTTCTGATGATTTTCGCAAAATATTGTTGGTTCCTGCCCTCGGATTATTGCTGATATTCGGACTTAATGGCTTACTATTATTGCTGAAATTGTGGTCTGTGTTTTCTGTATTAATGTGCTTACTGATAATCAATGGACTATCAATAATGCATATAAAATCAATGAGCGATGAGGAACTCTCTCAATGGAGAATTCTTGAATCAGCGATGAATGATAATCTAAATTCGTTATCAGATAAAGAAATCGGTGACGAAGTCGCAGCTCAAAAATGGTTCCAAGTAAATCGAGTAACTTGGAAGACGGTAATCGCTTTCATTATTTGTTTCAGCGTCCTATTAATTCCATTGATTCAAAATCTTCCATTCGGAGTAGATTGGATTGGATTTTCAGTTCTAAGCGGACAAATTGTACAAACTGAAAGTTTGAATTTGAGTGGAACAAACATTGGATACTGGACATATCCTCCAGCATATCCAGCATTATCAGCATTTATTGGAAGTGTATTGAATCTAGATTCTGCTGTTGCAGTTTTCGAATTAGGACATTATTCATTATTCGCAATAATGTTAGGCGTTTGGGGTGCTATGGACAGGAATGGAGCAGGGGTTGAGTCTGTTTTTGCAATGGTATTGGGTTTGGGTATATTCGCAAAAACATTTGATTCTGGCTATCCAACAGTAGCAAGTCAACTGGGATTAGTTGTTGGATTGCTAGTTCTTTTGAGACAAACTTCAACTAATGTTAAACACCACACTAGGGCATTCATTCTCGCCGTTGTATGTGTAGCACTGATACACCCTACTGGGGCAATATATCTTGGATTGCTAATGATCTCACATATTATCATTGGATTGACAACCAAAGAATCGATAGGTGAGAGGGTTAGAAAAATACTGATTGCAAGTTCAATGTTAGTGTTGATAGCAGCGGCTATTGCATTGCTAATCATCGCTCCACGGATGTTAGATACTGCAGTGTTTGCTGAATATGGTTGGCAAGGTGGAAGACCACTATTGTTTTACAATGGAATATTGCTAATGATTGGATTAGTTGCAGCGTATCGCTTACGCGATTGTATTGAAGTTCGTATTCTAACTATTTGGATTGGTTTACTATGGTTGTTAACTGGAATCCATCTTATCGAAGGTTTTGATGAAATACCGGTATTATCCTTGCTTTCTTACACATTATATTCAATGAGCATACACGCATTCCATATTCCATTAACAGCATTAGTCGCACTTTGGTTAAGTCCTACGACCAATATGAGAGTTGAAGGTAGTGGCAATGGAATTCTGACTTATGGCTGGGACCCACATCTTAATCGGAAGATTGTTTCAACGGTAATGGTAGCGATCATGCTAGCCTTTTCATCCGGTCTGATGATAATGATTGAAATGTCAAAGCATGATGAATTACGTCCAATTAGTGATTCGGATTTAGAACTTAGAAAGTCATTAGCCGATTTACCAAAAGGAAGTATTGTATATTCAGAAAATACACATTGGGGGCATTTATGGGATGTTCCTTCTCATATTCAATTGACGAGCATACCCACTTTGGGATTAGTTGAACTGGAATATTCTATTCAAGGTGAAGTAACCAATGCTATCAAATCAGATGATATTGATTCTCTTACGCGTTTAGAGGTTACTCATGCGATTACTTCGCCAAGAGGTGTGATGCAATTCTTCCTAGCAGAATCAGAATATTGGAATGTTATTGAAAATATTGATTCTAGTAAGTTGTGGCAGTTTATCTCTGCTGGTAATCAATTTCAAAGTGATTTCATTGCAATCAATGATCAGCATTGTACTAGTTCCTGTCAACAAAAAACCGACACATGGATCTCTCAAAAGTTCCAAAACCCGATTTCTCTAAGTGGGAATAGAATATTTGTCCAAGAAGGCATTGATTCCGGATTTTCAATAGAACATGAATTTAATGACAATAACTCACATATGTTTTGTTTCGTAATTGAACGAGTTGGCAATACCGATTCAGTTATGACTACTTTCTCCAGTCAAGGAATTGAAATCTCTCAAAACACTATACCGCAAGGTAGTGGTTTCATTGAAGATTGCTTTAACATTGGAAATGAACAACTTTCAATACCGATTGATTACTCATTAACATGGAGTGATTCTACCACTTCAAACACATGGATTAATCCAACAGGACTTAGTGGAAGAGGAGATGTCATTATTGACCAATCGGGATTATTATTACACTGGATTGAAGTTATTTGATTTGGTGTAAATGAGCGAAGGCATCAAAGCCAATTGACATTCAACTATACTACATGCCACACCTGACAGTGATGCTGCCCGCTATTGATGAAGCGGAAGGTTTGGCAGAAATCATCCCTCGAATTCCTAATTCAGAATTAGAGAAACTTGGCTGGGATGTGTCAATATTGGTCGTTGATGGAGGAAGTACAGATGATACTGTACAAGTTTCTCAAGATTTAGGAGCTAAGGTGATTCAACAGCAAGGAACTGGTAAGGGTGCTGCTATGCGCTTAGGATTCCTACATTTCTTAAAATCAAACAGTGATAGTTTAGTGATGCTTGATTGTGATGGCACCTATCACCCAGAACAGATTATTGATTTTATTAATCGCTTAAAGAAAAATGAAATCGTGGTTGGTGACCGATTACGAGGCATAATAGATGATGGTGCTATGACTCGATTAAATTATCTGGGAAACCATTTGTTAACTTGGGTTGCAACTTCATTATTTGGAGTAGGAACAAATGACCTATGTTCTGGATTTTGGGGGTTTAATAGAGATTCACTAAGTAAATTGAAATTGAATAGTATGAGGTTTGAAATCGAAGCAGAGATGTTCACATCTTGCGCAACTGAAGGAATTAGAATTTCATTTGTTCCCATTCGATATTCTAAACGAATCGGAGAAGCGAAACTTGGAAGTGTGCCAGATGGATGGTTAATTCTTCGCAAACTATTGGTTCGCAGAATATTTCCGACTCCTGTTGAACTACAATTAGGGGAAGGAAATTTAGTGATTAATAACTAATTCCGCTTTACAAACAGTCAAGGACAGTAATTCATTGGCGACTCTATGGCAAAGCGGCTATGCGCGGTTCTAGGCGCTAGTGGAATCGTTAGTCAAAGACTACAACAACGGTTAGTAAATCACCCTTGGTTTGAATTGGCAGCTATATGCGGAGGTCCAGAAACTGCTGGAAAACCATTGAATTCTATTGAATGGAGGCTTGAGCAAGAAAGGCCAGACATTGCCGAGATTACAGTTTTAGATTTATCCAATTCAAATATTTGTAAGCAATTACTTGACCTTGGAGTTAGTATTGTTTTCTCTGCAATTCCAAGTGAGATTGCACAAGATGTCGAACCGATGCTAGCAGAATGCGGATTCGCTGTATTTTCCAATGCCAGTACATACCGTCGAGTTGATGGAATTCCTTTGGTAATTGCAGAAATAAACCCACAACATATGGAACATTTCGCTATTGATGGATTACCTTTGGCTTGTTCAACTAATTGTACATTGATTCCCTTGGCAATGCCATTAGCCCCTCTTAGCAAATTGTTAGGAATAAAGTCGGTTACAATGCGTAGCGAACAAGCCCTTTCAGGTGCAGGTTGGAGATTATTATTCGATGAAGAGGCACTCGCAGGTTCGGTTGACCCAGAAATCCCAGATGAGGCAAGAAAAACTGCTACTGAACTTAGATATGTATTTGGTCAAACAATAGATGAACCTTCGCGGAAAAACCCAAAATCTTCAGTTCATATCGCAAATGCATCAATAGATACTGATATCGTTTGCCAACGAGTTTCAAGGAAAGATGGACATCATGTATTTGTTACTGTAAAATTGCTGAATCCAACCACACTTGCTGAAGTCAAATTGCTAATGTCATCATTCCACGCAATTCCACAATTGCTCAACTTACCAAGTGCTCCGACAAATCCGATCCAGTTGGTTGAGAAAATTGATACTAATGCGCATCTTTGGGCCGATGGAGAATCTTTTCCCAAAGAGGTTGAACCTAGTAGTGACCTAAGGGCTGGTATGGCGATAACAGTAGGTAATGTAGAATTGATGGAATCCGATGTTCTGTCATTTGAAGCATTTTCTCATAATACGATTAGAGGTGCTGCTGGTGGAGTTGTTTTGCTAGCTGAATTTGCCTTGAACGAAGGTTATCTCGACTAATCGCTCCGGCACTATTGCTAAAGGATGAGTCTTACTCCTAAGCACCGGTGCGGGCATGGGAATCACTGCGTTAATTCCGGATATGACTATTGGTCAACTCATTGTAGAAGCTGATGATAGATGGGGAGAAATGTGGGATGAAGATGCTACAAGGCTGAAAATTCTACTAATTTTACCGCGTAAACAGCGCAAGTTAATGGAACTTCACGGTGATATGGTTGAGCACGGACAACCTGTTTTGACTGTTTTCCATCGTCCGCGAGCAGAAGCAAAATTATTAGAGGAACAAGGTCTTGATGCAAGAGATGCTTCTTTCCAATTTGTAGATTTAGCAACTCCTGATATGGGACCTTGGTTACAACACTTGATTACAAATGAGGGGTGGTTACGCGGAACCATTGAAGTTAGTTCTGTACCATTCTCAATGGGTTTACCAAATCAAAGACCGTTTGAAAGCGAGAGGATGTTATGCTTTAGACATCCTTCACTTCCAGAAATTGAAACATATTTCTTACCTTTCCCACCTTCCAGCATCCCTGGAAAGTGTTTCGTTTCTTTACCAAGACGTCAGGCTGCAGAATTGGCTAGACAACAGGCTGAAGTTTTAGGAGTCGGGCGTTTACAGAAGAAGGTCAACATCACAAAGGTTGAGCCAACCCCTGTACAAAGTGTTGCTACACCAGAACCTGCTCCTGTAGCAGTAGAATCAGAGATGCAAAATATGGTTGAAGAATTTAGTCAAGAAGTGATGGCGAGTGCTGTTGAAGAAGTGGAAAATGAAGTTAGTGCTGCATTTGTTCCATTACCTGGTGCATCTGCTGCACCTGTTGAGGATGACTCAACCCTTGAAATTACTACTGATAATGAACAACCTTCATCCGATGATTTAGATAATGTTAGCCTTCCAGAACCGGAGGTTGAAGAAGTTCCTGAAATGTCAGATGTAGAAATTGAGTTTAGAGAATTAGTAACTGGCCTGATGGCAGCAGGAGTCGAACCAACTGAAATGATGAATGACCCAAGGTGGGAAGATCTCAGTGAAAGAGCAGTGGCAATAGGGTTTGAAACATGGCCAGTATTCTTACAATTGACCGCAATGGGATGAGCAGATTCAAAATGGTCAAGCCACTGCATTGAATGAGGGAGAGAAATGGGTTTCTGTATTAACTGCGGACAGCAGCACCAAGATGGTATCCGTTTCTGTAGATTTTGTGGTAACCAACAACCGGGAGAACAACTCCTTGCTCGTCTTCGTTCAGAGGCTGAACAAATTCACTATCAACGTCATTCTGCTGGACAACCACAGAATCAAGAAAATACAATGGCGAGATTACAAGCAATGCGTCAACAAGCAGATATTGCTGCCCAGCAACGTTACCAAAACCAACAATTTCGTCAGCCACGTTGGTGAATATAATGATGCGGCCAAAGCATCTGGCCATTGAATTGTCAAAACTTATTCCTCATCCATGTTCAAATGTTGAACTTGAACAATATGCGACGGAAGGTGACTTAGCAGCCTATTGGATGTTAGGAGTTGACCAACTCGATGATGTTGTTGGAAAACATATTCTTGACTTATGCGCTGGAAATGGAATCTTAGGCCTTGGTTGTCTTTTCATCGGAGCAGGACAGGTTACAATGGTTGAAGCAGATCCTCTTGCTGCTGAAGTTGCAAGAAAAAATTGTGAGACATTAAAATCAAAATTTGATGCACCAACAACTGTAATTGAAGCTTTTGTTGGAATAGATGAAATTGATGTTGCTGATGTTGATATTATCGTAATGAATCCTCCATGGGGAGTACAAAGTAAACGGGCAGACCGAGTAATATTAGAATATGCATTTAGTCAAGATGTTGAAGCAATTCATGTCCTACACTCTGCAAAAGCAACCCACTTAGAATCTCTTGCAAAGGACAATGGATGGGAAGTCGAAGGTGTTTTAGAAAGCCAATTCCGACTACCACCTACTTATTCTCATCATTCTAAAGGCAAGGCATTCACTGAAATTATTTGTTGGCGCTTCTACCGTCCAGGAAATTCAAAAATACCAATTGAAGAGATTGATGAAATTGAATGAGATTCCTTAGCAATGATATGTTTTTGCTAGGGTTTGATTGCAATAACGATGAGAGAGTTTGAAAAGGGGTGGGCTACCCCCCAGCATTAGAGCGATACGATTTGCGTCCCTCTTCGGGCCAAGTCTGCTTAAGGAATGATAAAAATGACGGCGAGCCTCGTCACCCCAGGAATGCAAGTATCAACCACCTCCGATTGTGAGGCTGGTGAAGGAACAATTGAGAGAGATGGTGCTATCATCTCTACTGTTATTGGACAATTTACAATCGATGAAGGCATCGGTTCTGTCTCAGCGACAAAAATGATTAACACCGCCAAAGTTGGCGATACTGTAATTTGTGAGATCACTAGATTGAACGAGAAGAATGGAGAGGCTCAAATCCTTGTTATTGAAGGTCAAACTGGTAGCATTACTCCTGACCAATTATATGGTCAATTCCGTGTTACAGATTTGGTTGATAGATATATGCATCAAACAAGCGATGCTCTACGTCGTAGAGATATCTGCCGTGCAGTAGTGACAAAAGTTTCTCCAATAATCAGTATCAACTTTAGAGATAGAGATGATTGTGGAGTATTACACGCTATTTGCCCTCCATGTGGAAGCGATTTAATTGCAGAACTGGATGGAGATTGGAATGTAAAGTGTCCAAATTGTGACTATCAATCTTTCAGAGCATTAGCTGATAATTTTGCTGCCGGATGGGCTGAACTCGAAAAGGGTAAAGGTGTAAGTGCTCTAAATAATCCTGGTAAGAGATGGGGTAAGGTTGCTGAAGCATTATTCGCAAAAGGACCTGCTGGACGTGCAACATTCATTGCTGCTGATGTCCGTGAAGATGGTCGTGAAAGAAGTTATTTCCGATTTGAAGGTGAAGGTGGTAGCGGAGGGCAACGTCGAGAAAAGGCAGCACCTGGAACTCGTTTATTCGTTGGTGGAATTCCAAGAGACATTACAACTGAACAGATTAGAGAAATGTTTGAGAAACATGGAACTGTCAAAGATTGTTTCTTACCTGCTGGTGATGGTACTGCTAACAAGGGATTCGGATTTATTACATTCTCAAGCAAGGATGAGGCAACCGCTGCAATCGGTTCTCTAAATGGTCACAAACTTGGTGGGCGCAGAATTGCAGTCAAGGATGCAGATGATGATAGTAAGAAGGGAAATAACAAGAGAAAGGACCCTGAAGGAACTAAAGTCTATGTTGGAAACTTACCATTCAAGGCGACTGAAGAAAGCATCAAAAAGCACTTTGAAGGAACTGCAACAATTAATGGAATGGCTTTGGCTACCGATAGAAATACTGGAAAGCCAAAGGGATTTGCATTTATTTGGATCGCTGAAGGTGACAAAGGTGCAGAAATCGTTGCCAAGATGAACGGTTCAGAATTAATGGGTCGTAAAATCAAAGTTGATATCGCTCAAGGTGGTAACAAAGGTGGTAACAAAGGTGGAAAGAATAAACCTGCAAAAACCAATCGTGAACTTCAAGCAATGCGCGAAGAAGAACAGGATGCAAAGAAACCTCGTCGTCGCCCACATCATAAGAAAGAATGATAGTGAGCAGTTATGAGTTGGCATCATGGTCGAGTCAACTTCTTCCCGATGGTTGGTCCTCGATGGTTATGAAGATGAACCAGCCGCATTCGGTGTTCCACCTTATGTCGGATTTCATATTCGCTACTTATGTGGAGTTCTAGAACAAGCGAAAATAGAATATGATTACTTTACTATTGACCAATGGCGTGATTTTATCCGCACTGAAGGAGAAGATGTTGCAGCAAAACGACTATCCAACATTTCTGGAATAGCTTGTATTGCTGGTGCAATAGTTCCTGGAAGATATTTGAGAGGAACTCCAATTTCATTAAAGGAAACTCGTAATATTATTCGCCAGTTACCTGCTAATATTCCTGCAATATTCGGTGGATGGGCTATCCGAGGATGGCGTCAGCAAGGTTGGAATCCATTGCGCAGTAACCTGTTTTTGGCAGTACAAGATACTGATGCTACCCTTTCTAATTTCATACAAACTGGACAATGGAAACATTGCCGTAGAACAGCCGAACAATGGACGCAGTGGGCACAAAGTGGCGCAAATAGTAAGGCTGTTACTCAACATCCGGATTTAGGAGATGAAGAAAATAGAGGACCACTAACATACGAAGTGGAAGTCTACCAAGGCTGTGTTCGATACAAGAGAGGCTGTAAGTTCTGTATTGAGCCAAAAAAGGGTGTACCAATTTGGCGCGCGCCTGAAGATATCATCAAAGAAGTTCGTCTTGCCCATGATGCTGGAGTTGAGCATGTTCGCCTCGGAGGTATGACCGACACATACACATACATGGCTGATGGAGTTAAGGAACTTGAATATCCGATTCCAAATCCGCAACCAATTGCTAAGTTGCTACATGGCTTAAGAGGGGATGAGCGTCTTGGAATTCTCCACACAGATAATGCAAACCCATCTATTATTGCTGAGCATCTTGAACCATCTGAAGAGATTACCAAAACCTTGGTTGAAACATTATCTGATGGTGCAGTTCTATCATTCGGTTTAGAATCAGCAGATCCTAATGTCCATCAAGCAAATTGGTTGAATTGTGATTCTGCACAACTGAAAAGTGCAATACGACTAATCAACAAATATGGTAAACAACGTGGTGAAAGAGGATTGCCTAAACTATTACCTGGACTCAACTTTATTGCAGGATTGAATGGTGAAACTTCTGCTACATATGATTTGAATCTCGATCTCTTACATGAGATTCGCAATGAAGGATTACTATTACGACGCATCAATATTCGGCAAGTTGAAGGAGAAGGTTTCCAAGAAATTGACTCAGAACTCTTTTCTAAATTCAAAAACACTGTACGCAACACTATTGATGGGCCATTACTTGAACAGTTATTCCCTTTGGGTAAAAAGTTATGCGAAGTGCATTGGGAAACTCATGATGGGAGAACTCGGCTTGCAGCACATCAAACAGAATCACATACAGAGGAATCATGTCGAGGAAATGCTGGCATTACCTTTGGGCGCCAAATTGGCGCATATCCGATCTTAATCGGAGTTGAATATCATATTCCATTAGAGACTCAATCCGATATTATCGTTACTGGACATGGAGCTCGTTCTATTACTGGAGTTGAGATTAACCTTGACCACAATCGGGTATCACAAAAGCAACTTGAAGCAATTCCTGGAATTGGTGAGAAAACTGCTTGGAAACTAATAAGTCAACGTGCTAAGAAAATACGTAAGTCTGGTGACTCTAATGCCTACGAGTCCCCAATGCAATTATTTGAGGCTGCAAATGTAGATTGGAATAGTAATTTTTCTGTGTTTTTTGAATAATAATATCAATTTAAATACTGTCAAAGCGAGCACCGTCCATGCAAAAGATGTCAATAACCATGATTGCAATTTTATTATTTGTGCAAATTCTATCAAATGGATTTGCCCAAATACCAAACATTGATGATGATAAAACACTAGATACAGATATTGAGATTCCGTCTCTAACTTCTGCAAGAAACAATACTTCATGTGGATCAAACTCATCCCTAACCGAACTTTGGGCTTCAACTGATTCATCTGGTTGGAGTACATGGACCGGTGCTGTACTTGGCTATTATCTGGTCAATTGTACTGTTATTGGAAATAACTACACCCTCGAAGTCACTCTCAGCGGAAATAATGGATCTAGTTACTCTAGTTGGAACTGGTATGAGACCAATAATAGTGAATATATGAGTGAAGCATGGTCTAACTTGACTGC
>JANXHP010000065.1 GCA_024958795.1 Candidatus Poseidoniaceae archaeon
TCCTCCGACTGTAATAGCGGTGTGATTGCCCATTACTTGAGCACAAACCATCGTCAATGCTTCTGCTTGTGTTGGATTGACTTTTCCAGGCATGATGGATGAGCCAGGTTCATTGGCAGGTAGTGCTAATTCTCCAAGTCCACAACGTGGTCCAGAACCAAGCCAGCGTACATCATTTGCAATCTTCATCAATGAAACTGCCAAAGTATTGAGAGCACCTGAAGCAGCCACAATAGCATCGTGTGCTGCGAGTTGTGCGAATTTATTTTCTGCAGTGCAGAAAGTTAATCCAGTAATATTTGCAATTTCATCAGCGACCATTTGTGCGAATAGTGGATGTGTGTTTAGGCCAGTGCCTACCGCAGTCCCTCCTAAAGCAAGTTCAAACAAGTCATCCATTGCGAAGTCTAGACGACGTAGATTGGCATCAAGTTGTGCTACCCATCCAGACACTTCTTGACCAAGTGTCAACGGTACAGCATCCATTAGATGAGTTCTTCCAATCTTGACAATATCCTTCCATTGTTCTGATTTTAGAGCCAATGCATCTCTTAGTAAACGGACATTTGGCAACAGGTCATGTGTGAATGCTTCAGCCGCTGAGATGTGCATTGCTGTAGGAAAAGTATCGTTTGAAGATTGGGCGCGATTTACATGGTCGTTTGGATGAACTGGTGTTTTAGAACCAAGAGTTCCACCGGCCATTTCAATCGCCCTATTTGCAATAACTTCATTGGTATTCATATTGGATTGTGTACCGCTTCCTGTCTGCCAAATACGTAGAGGAAAGTGGTCGTTTAGTTTACCATCAATTACTTCTTGAGCGGCTGCAATAATTAATTCTGCAACTTCAGGTTCAAGTTGTTCTAATGCCAAATTTGTCTTAGCAGCAGCCTGTTTTAGGATTCCAAAAGCGCGGATAACTGCAAGCGGCATTGTATCTTCACCAATATCGAAATTAATCAGAGACCTTGCGGTTTGGCAACCATAGTATCGGTCAGCAGGAACTTCCAATTCGCCCATGGTATCGGCTTCGGTGCGCATCTCGCCCATGTCTATCCGTTAAGGTGGTCATCCATTAGGGCTTGCTTCTCTCTACGAGAGAAGAAACTAACAATATAATCATAATAGTTCAACTTTCTAGAAATCAATTTGACCTTGGAAAATCATATTCATCTTGACCGATTCCAGTCTTGATTTCTCCATTATTGAAGTATCCGCGATACATCAACATTGTTTGGAATGGTAGCACTACTTCACCTTGTTTTGAAATTGCAATAACACCACCCCTGCCCTCTAGAGGTGCGACTAATTTCAAAACATTATTCGCAGCATTAAGCAATGGATTATCTTGGCCAGAAATTATTAATTTTTGTAATTGATTTGAAACTTCATGTGCAGCGCAAGTGCGAATGAATGCCTCACCTACACCAGTGCAGGAAACTGCAACATCATTATCGCACCAAGTTCCAGCGCCAATGATTGCAGTATCGCCAATTCTACCATTTGGTTTTCCAGTCATTCCACCGGTTGATGTTGCTGCTGCAAGTCGCCCTTGGCTATCTAGTGCAACTGCACCAACAGTTCCCATTCCATCTTGGGTTTCTAAATCAATATCGTGATCTAAAACTGCAGAATCGTCTTCATCAGTAGAACCAGGCCTTCCTCTACTATCTCTCCATTTTTGCCATTGAGCTTTACGTAAATCTGTGATGAGCCAAGACTGTTCTACTTCTTCGACTCCGTTTTCAATAGCAAAAATATCAGCAGCATCAGAATTTAACATCACTGGCCAGCCTTGATGCAATAACAAATTAGCAGCCCTAATCGGATGCCTAATTCTTTTGACATTTACAACAGAGCCAGCAGCACCATCACAGCCACGCATAATACTTGCATCCATTGTCACACTACCATCAGCAGCAATAACAGAACCCTTTCCCGCATTATACAGTTCTTCATCTTCCATCATTTCTACGGCCAAAGTAACCGCATCTAATGCATTCAATTGACCATTTTGTAGTTTAGTACCGATTAGAGAAAGTACATTCTCTAAACATTGTAACCGTTGAGGGTCTAAATCTGTAAGTCCACGCCAAGGCCCATCTCCACCCGCACCACCATGTAGTGCAAGGATGGCCATTGAAAACGCCTCACTCGATGATTGAACAGCGGATTATTTGTTGAGGCTGAGCAGGTCTGTCTCCAGGCATTTTTCGGCATCCTTCGATTGCCTTCACTACGTCCATTCCTTCAGCAACCCTACCAAATACTGCATGATTTCCATCAAGCCATGGAGTATCTACGGTTGTCAAAAAGAATTGAGAACCACCTGTATTTTTTCCAGCATTTGCCATAGAAAATACGCCAGGAACATTATGCTTTAGATTCAAAGCGCTTGGCTCGCAAGGTATTTTCCAACCAGGTCCACCCGTTCCAGCACGACGTGACATAGGGTCTTTGGAATGAGGACATCCACCTTGAATCATAAATTGTTCAATTACACGATGAAAATGGAGCCCATCATAAAATCTCATATTTACTAATTTTACGAAATTAGCAACAGTATCTGGCGCTTCCTCAGCATATAGTTCAATCATAATATTTCCTGCACTCGTTTCCATTAGGCACTGCATGATTAAATCCAAAGGTTACAGGCTCAAGAGCATTTGCCTTGTTCAACTAGAACAATCATCTCTGCGTTAACCAAGGTCGGAAGTGCTGATCAGCATATTGTCTTGCATAATTTGCAGGATATCCTGCTGCAATCAATTGTTGTTCATATGCAAGCTGTTCTGCAGTAATAGTAGGGTCTATTGCAACCGCTGGTACTTGTGCTACAACTTGTTGTTGTCCATAGCCAGCATATGCCAAATCTTGTGCTGCAAATTGTGAATTAACATATTTCTCATTATTTTCTGCTTTATTTCCACCACGCATAGCAAATCCTAGAATTAGCAATAAGACGACAATAAGGCCGACTAATCCGCCAATAATTGTAGGAGATAAGCCCAAGACTGTATTTGAAGCACCTTCTTCTTCATTAGTTGATGGCTCGTTACCACCATCACTTCCATTATTACCTTGATTTGTTGTACCATTATTACCATTATTATTAGTTTGATTTCCAGTATTATTGTTGGTATTATTAGTTGAAGAATTATCAATTTCACAACCATCATCGTCAACAGTAGCGCCTGCTATTGTATTTGGACAAAGGTCATCTTGGTCTAGTACTCCATCCAAATCAGCATCCTTTGGAAGAATTGGACAACCTTGCCCCCCATCACCGTTGGCAACACCTGCAACTTCAGGACAATAATCTCCATCAGTTCCATTTGTTTCATCACCATAACTATCTCCATCGGAATCAAATGCTTGACTATCATCAAGAGGCCAAAGGTCATTGAGGTTTGATACTCCATCTCCATCGACATCAGCGCAGCCGTATCTATCAACATATGATTCACCATATGATGTTGGGCAATCATCGACCAATCCATCACCAGTATCGGTGGTATTGTATCCATCTCTATCAACATCATTAGCCCACAATTCTTCTTCATTTTGGACAAAGAATGTATTTCCAATCATCATATTATTTGATTCATTACTTTCTGCAATCGCATCATCAACATCTATTGTTAGGCGGCAAGAATAATCACCAGTCGTCAATTCATCAGGCGTATTGAAGAATTCAGAACGTGCATCAAATGCAGTGTTATTGTATTGTCCAGAAACAATGACACTGGAAGTAAACATACGCATTACATCCTCTCCAGTTTCATTCAACATATCTAAATGAACAGTGATAGAAACTCCATTCGCAGGACCCCTTAAATTGGTTAATTGCCATGAAAATTGAACTTCACTACCACTGGTATGATTAATTGGACAAATCAATGAATCAATGCTAAGATCTGCTGGAGCAGAACCAACATCAGTAATTGAAATATTGTATAATCCAACATCTCCATTTGAATTAACAATTATTTTGTAAGTATTTTGCACACCTTCGTTTTCCGTATCCATCGTTGTAAAGAGAGTTCCAAATGATGTATTGTCAACTTGAGATATTACATTACCAGCAGAATCTTCAATCCAAGCAACGAATGCAAGACTTGACTCTGCGTTAAATGTAACTTCAGTATTAGAATTTTCAGTTACTGTGAAAGAATATGAATCAGCATCATCCATTCCACTCATACATCCTTGACCACTCAAGGTTGGGTCATTGCCCAAAATAATGCCAGAAGAAGAAGGTGCATCTTGACCTAAATTCAAATCATTTTGCTGACCACAATTGAACGTGTTCGGGTCAACACCTTCTGTTTCGATAATCAATGTGTATATTCCGACACCAATGAACGATTCAACACTGATATAGAAAATACCACCACTGCCTGCAAAGTTCGGGTTACCAATGGTTGTAACTTCTTCATCAATTGTACCGGCCAGGTATGGGCGGTCAAACCAATCTCCTTGGTCATCTCTTAGATATACATCGAAATCAGTTTCAGGTGCATTTATCATTGTGGCTGATAGATTGAGGCCAGATGAAACTGTAATCTTGTACCAATCTTCATCATCAACTCCTTTGTCAATACAGCCAGTAATTGTGATTGAGGTATCGGTCCCTAAGTCAAATGAAGATGCCATGTCAGCACCAACATCACTTCCAGTTGCAGCATCATCTTGACTAGGACAAGATGTTGCTTTGCTATCAACTAATACTTCATCTAGTGCAAAATTAAAATTATTGTCTTCGCTTTTCTCAGCGATTTGTTCATCATAATCAACATATGCAACGAGAGAATAATTTCCACCCTGTAATCCAGCAGGTATCATGCCTTGAATTTGCACCATTTGAGATTGATTTACATCAATAAAACCTGCGCTTAGGTTACCGATTTCAATGTCGTGGTCAGCAAAGTTATCATCAACCGATAAGAAAACGGAAACAAGTGGTGAGAGGGCACCAGAAGTGCCAGTATTGTTGACCATTACATCTACAGCAATAGGATTTCCAGCAGCAGCGTTATTCGGCCCAGCAATCATACTGATGATGAGATCAGGTTGTGGCGTGGAGTAGTTTGTCCAAACCTGCATTGTCCAATCAACAGCATCTCCTGTGCGAGACATGTTGAGATAATATGTCCCTCCAATGCCATCATAGCTAGTCCCTTTTGTAGTTGTCTTTAAGGTGTTATTTCCCCAACCAAAACCACTGTCAACTAGATTGTTTCCAAGAGTTAATTCAGCATCTACCGTTGAACTTTTATGGCGAGTAATTTCAATTTCTATTGTATGATTTGCAGGTACATCAAACGAGAATACATCGTTAGCATCTATACCATCAATACAACCTGTAAATTGAGAAGTAACATTATTTCCTAACGGTGCAACAACTGAACTTCGATTCTTAGGAGCATCAGCACCAAGTCCAGCATCGTCTAATCCATTTGGATGCCTATCTTCGCATGAATCTCCAATTAACATTGGAACTGCAGAAGCATTGTTGTTATTCGTTTCCGTCTTTTCACTAACATTGCCATAACCATCGGCCCATACAATCCAATAATAGGTTCCATTGGCGGTATTACTTGGAATCATAACTTGAGAATTCATGTTTCTACTACTGTTTTCAGCGAGGTCATTTTCGCTTTGAGATTCTGAAATTAACACATCACCCCAATTGTAAATCTGGTCTGTGGAAAGAATAAATTGGCTTTCAAAGGCACCACTAGAAGTATTCCATTCATTGGATACTGTGTAATTGACATCAACTGTTTGCCCTGCTTGACCAGTAGCAGGGGCGACGACATTGGAGATGGTTAAATCTGGCATAGGAGGTGTATCATTGGTCCAAGTGCGTATTGTGTATTGGCCATCTCCAGACCAAACGGTCAAATGAATGTGAAATGAACCTGCAATTCCTGAGAGTGAAGTTCCAATAGTAGTAACCTTCTCTAATGAGCCAACACCAGCCGAACTATCGACAACATTGCCCCCTCCATCAACCAGATCTATGTCAAAATCAGCGCCTGCTGGAACTACTAGTTCTACATCAACATCTTTTCCAGTAGTTATTGTTACCTCATACCAATCATCTAGATCATTTGCATCCATACAACCTTGGCTACCGGTTTGGCCCGAATTTGGATTTGTCCCCAAACTTCGCGAAGTATTTGCTGTATTACCCGCATCACCACTTGCGCCCGCATCACTTTGGACTAGAGGACAAGCAGCTCTTGCACCGGTATTTGAACTGCTACGAGGAGTAAGTTCATTCAATGTAGTAACAATGATTTCTTGTTCAATCATTGTCGCTTTAGATTCCATTTCTTGAAATAAATCTTGGTCAGATATTGGTTGTGGATTCGTTGTTTCCAATACAGCGATTACAGGTGAAAGTGTGGTTGAAATTAATAGCAAAGTTGCAAGAAGTGTCAAAACGCGCCGATTGTCCATCTAACTTTGCTCACCCCGATGGGTTATCAAGCCTTCTTTCTCAAGTAATTGGAACAAATAGCAATTTTTCTCACACTTAGAGAGTAATTCTGAACTAATAATTAGTTTTGAGGAGACGGTGCAGCAGAATTGACCGCGTCGGAAACACCGTCTTCATATCTGCCAAAATTCTCTAGGAACATATCTGCTAACTTATCCGCCGTTGCATCAAAATCATCCTTATCAGTCCAAGTATTACGCGGTTGAAGGATTTCTTCAGGAACGCCAGGGCAAGTTGTTGGAACTTCAAATCCGAAACGAGAATCAACTACATATGCAACATCATCTAACTCTCCATCCAATGCAGCGTTGAGCATTGCTCTAGTGTATCGAATCTTCATTCTCTTTCCTACACCATATGAACCACCGGACCAACCTGTGTTGATGAGCCATGCATTAGCCCCATGTTCAGCCATCTTCAATGATAATAAATCAGCATATACACCTGGGTGCATAGGCATGAATGGTTCTCCGAAACAAGCAGAGAATGTTGCTTGCGGTTCCTTAACGCCAATCTCTGTTCCAGCAACTTTTGCTGTATATCCTGAGATGAAATGGTATGCTGCTTGAGCAGGCGATAAACGAGAGATAGGTGGCAATACTCCAAACGCATCACAAGTTAGGAAAATAACATTTTGTGGATGGCCACCCTTTGAATCCATTGTCCTATTTTCAATAAATTCTATTGGGTAAGAACCGCGAGTGTTTTGTGTTTTTGAGGTATCTGTGAAATCAGGAACTCCTTCGTCATCCAAAACAACATTTTCCAACACACTACCGAATTTACGAGTTGTTGCAAATATTGCAGGCTCATCTTCAGCAGATAAATCGATTAGTTTAGCATAACAGCCACCTTCGAAATTGAATACTCCATTACTACCCCATCCATGTTCATCATCACCGATAAGTGCGCGTTTAGGATCTGCTGATAGAGTTGTTTTTCCAGTACCTGAAAGTCCAAAGAAAATCGCAGTATTTTCTCCTGTAGTATTCGCAGAGCAGTGCATAGGCAGGATGCCTTTCTTTGGTAGAATGAGATTCATTACTGAGAAAATAGATTTCTTTACTTCTCCAGCATATCGTGTTCCGCCGATGATTACTTCCTTTGCAGCATAATTAACGATTACAAAACATTGTGAAGCCAAACCATCTTTTTCTGCATCAGCTTCAAAATGAGGTGCATGAAAAACAGTGAACTTTGGTTGATGATTCTCAAGTTGTTCCTCGCTTGGACGGATGAACATATTACGTGCAAATGCATTGTGCCATGCTGTTTGATTGATTACTCGAATTGGTAATGCCTCTGAAAAGTCAGCACCACAATATAGATCTTGAACAAAAAGACCTTCTTGTGCAGACAAATATTCAACTACTTTTGCACGCATTCTTTGGAATGTATCCTCATCGCATGAAATATTGACATCGCCCCAGTTTACATCATCACTTGTAGAAGGTTCATCGACGATAAATTTGTCATTTGGAGAACGCCCAGTTCTCTCTCCAGTTTCAGTAACTAATGCCTTGTGAGCGCTGTAAACCCCTTCACCGCGTTGATACGCAATCTCAATTAGAGCCTTTGCATCAAGATTCCAGTGAATTAATCCGGAGGGGCTAATCCCGTTTTGCGAGAGGTCTCCCGAAGGAGTCCCGATGGTGCCTGCCATGAGCAGGCCTTCTGCCGACCCTCTTTGTCCCTTTTGGTCGTATTCATGTTCAAAAACGCTGTAAAAAACTTCATCCATTAATCCCAAAGCAATATTATTACACAATCCTTGTAGTGAGTTTCAACCATAAGCATTGGCGTAATAATCTCACAAGAGTTGAAGGAGGGAGTCCGCTCATGGCTATGCCATGAGTGAAGATGGAGAGGGGGATAATATCGACCCAAGCCCTCATTCTAATCGCAATGAAGTACTTCGAAAGAAAGATTTCAACCGAGCAAAGGGATTAGATGTTTCATCATTTATGGTTTCCAATAATGATTCAGAAACCTCTCCAGATATTTCTTCACAAGGAGAAATTATTCCCCAACTCCAAGAAGAGGTTGAGCAAGATATAGCAGTTGGTCAGATGACTGAAATCTTCAGCCGTAGCGATACTTCCTCCAATCAGCCAGGCGCAATCCAACGCGATGGGACAGTTTCTAGTCCTAGCGAACTTGATACTGTAACGGATATTGCTGTACACGGTGAAAAACAACTCAGTAAGGGAATGATGGTTGCAATGATCGTCATTTGGACAATGATAGGGACACTAATAGGAACCAATCCACAAATTCCGCCAATTCTAAGTTTACTTGGGCTCGTATCAATGGCGATATTCGGTTTATTCTGTGGAGAAAATTGGATTCCTAAAAAACACATGAGATTACTTGGTGTTACTTGGGTGATAATTTCAATGAAACTATTGTATGGATTAGCACTAGATGCATGGCATTGGGGCTGGTTTGATTCTTCTCCAATTGGCCCATCCCAAACTTTAGGAATTGCCCTTTTGACATTAGTTGGATTCAATATTGCAATTGCCCAACGTCATAATGAAGATGCAATTGCTGCACAAGCAACAATTGTATTATTGGTGGTTGGAAGTGCAACAGGAGCGATTTATGGTGAAGTGGGAATTGCCGCGATGATCGGTTTGGGAACATTGATTTTCCATGGTCTTGCGATATTAAGAAATTCTGGAAATTTAGCATCATTAGGAATTGCAGTATCTTATCTGTGGATTGGTGTCCATGCGATTTCAAGTGGTTGGAATATATTTGGATTAGAGATTCTATCATTTGATGATGGATTACTATTATTCCTCTTGATGGCTGGAGTCACCGGAACAAATGCGGCTATGGCAGCACATTTCGTAAAAGCAGACAATTGGTTTTCTGATGGCTTGAATGCACTTGGATTAGGTAAACCTGGACTATGGGCGGTATCGGTTAGTTTGGGAATGTTTGGAGCATTATTGGCAATTGCCGCACACCGTTTGGAAACTGGTTATGCAATTGCACAATTGGTTTTACTAATTACCGCATTTACAGCATCATATCTAGTGGTTAGAGGAGTTGAATGGACACAAATAATGCCCTATGTAGTCTTGCCAGCGCCATTGCTTCTCGGTATGTTAGTACTACTCACTTCAGACACCTTTTCAATCGAATTACCTTGGGGATTGCAATCATATACGCTTTATGCAGTTTTCACTTCATTATTGACAAGCACAGTTCTATTGAGAAATCAAACCGTAGTTTCAGACCACGTATTATGGATGGGTGGAATTGCCATTGTCATTTTGTTAACCCTGTTAATTCCAGCAAATGACGCTGGTAAAGGTGCGCGAACATTATTGGTTTCACAAGGCTTTGTTTGGGGGGGACTTGCATTTTTAGCTCTCTACAGAGATTCACCTTCAATCGCAGGAGTTGCAGTTTTAGCGCCTTGGGCTTGGGTATTGATATTCGCTACCAATGCTGAAAGTCGTTTGATATCTTCTGATTTTATTCCAATTAGTATTGAACAATGGGATTTAGCAATTTGGCTAGGAGTTCTTGTTGTCCAGCAAGTTTCTGTTAATGTAAAACAGGGTGGTGTTGGAATAAATCTCGCAGCGCGCCTACTTGGCTTATCTGAAATTGGCGCTAGAATGAGGGATTCAGGATTGCTAAAATTATGGAATATGAGTTTTATTCTCAGCGTATTCACAGTATGGGCAGTCGCTCGTCCCGGTGCATTACCTGCATTCGGAATGCTGTGGACATTAGGTGCTCTATTAATCTCACATTCATACATGGTATTAATTGGCAAACATGATGGAAAACCTCGTACTTTGATGACTATATGGGGAGTTTTTGCAATAATTCTCTCATACTCATTTGGCTTTGGAGGAATATTTGCAACATTCCTCGTAGTCGCAAGTCTACTACTTCTTCTTCATGGAGATAATATGCGTAAAGACAATGTCCATTTATCAGAAATTGAAGCGGCTGAGGCATTACCTGGACAATTGCTTTCTTTGATGATGGGACTTCTTGCAGGACTATTCATCGTCATCGCCCTCAAGCCTCTTAATCAACAAGATCTATCTGGAATAGAGATGTTACCAGATGCAACAAGTAATCTCTTGATATTGGTATTTGTTTCATATGTTGGTTTGGTATTATACTTGCGAAGAGCAGCAAAAGTTGAGAAGATGTTACCGCCTGCTTTAGCAGCCATTTCATTGATTGTTATGATGGGACTTGCAGGAAGGGCAGAAGAAGTCGCAATAGTCGATATTCTAACACTTGTAGCTTTCATGGGCTCTGGTGCATATTTGGCATTCCAAGGAGAAGTTCGTTCAGGACTACAAGCGCTTGCAAGAAAAGAAGACAGGATTGCAGAAATTGAAAGAAAACAACAACTAATGCAACAATTATTGCAAACATCAGAGCAAACACAAGCAGATTCCTCCAGTAGCAATCAGATAGATAATAAGTCCAATTTACGAATGATAGATACTCAAATGTTAGAATTAATAGAAAAACAACGCAAGCGTTCCAAACGTTCAGGTTCTATTGGAAAATATGATTTAGAAATTGGAGACATACATCATCGTCCAACCGTAGTAATGACTTTCTTAGCGGTTACAATATTGGTCTCAACATGGTTTTCATTTACTACTGCAGAAGGATTCCTCGCTTTAGGATTCAGCGTTGCAGTATCAATATTATTCATTACATTATCACGCCTAAGAGCCAATCAAATCGGTTTGCGCCTTCCTGATTTCATGGGGATTGAATTACCTGTAGCCATTTCAATGGCTGGTTTAGTGTTAGTTCATATTGCAGGAAGAGTATCTCAATCAGTAGTAACTCTTGAGGAAACCTATCATCTATTGCTATTATTTTCTGGGTTAGCGGTACTCGCAGGAGTTGGATTAATGGGAAGAAACGACCTTGGAATACGTATTCCAAATGCTTTAGAGGGCGTGATTTACTTATTTGCCTTAGACAGAATATTGGCATTATTAGTGGGCGGAGAAGTCCCTATTCCACTACATACAGATCCGTTTGCTTATTCGCAAATCATGTCTTGGACTCTTCCATTATTGGTTATGGAAGTTCTAATCTTGATAGCAGTATTATTGTTTGATTGGGTTGAAGCACAGCGCTTATCGCGCCAACTTCCAGATCATAGAGGTGCAGCAGGACGTGGTGCTTGGGTAATGATGACAGCATTGCTATCAATAGGGCCAGCAGGAATAATTGCAGTAATATTAACAATTCGCAGAGGAGTGAATTGGACACAACCAGCGGCCTCACTAATAGCATGGTTAGTGGCCCCATTGATGCTCTTTGCAACCTTGTATTGGCTACCGGATTTACTTTCCATATCAACTCAATTTTATTTGTCATCAATCGCTTTAACCTTTGGAATTATTTCAGTTACTTTCTCAGCATGGACAGTAGTTTCTCGCCAAGGTCTTTGGCTTACATCAGGACTTTGGGCTAGTCATATTCTAATAATACCAGCAGTATTTGCAATGGGTAATTTACTATTCGTCATCATTGCAGCATTCGCTCTTAGCGCCACCGCATGGGTTAGTGGAATCCTAACTTTGCGAAAGGGATGGAGAATTATAGGAGCATCTGATTTGCTTTTGGGTATATTATTCGGAGGAATATTCTTTATTTCGGGCGCTGGAGTAGGTGCGATTCTCATCGTTCTGTTTGGTTCAGCAGCACTGCTTGGAACCATTACATACCTAACTCAGACTTACGAAGGTCATCTATCCGAAGATTGATTTCACAAGCACATTTCTGATGAAAGAAGGTTTGAAATTTCATTGAGGATGTTTTCCATCCCAGAATTATCTAATCCAATTCCCAATCTCAATGAAACATTGATTTTCGCTTGAGTTCCAGAATTACGAATTCCAAGAGAAAGCGGGCAATCGTTCAATAATGCTTCAATTAACATCAGGTTCTCTTCACCATCTAAACCATGTCGATTCCAATGAGTTATTTCTCCAAGTTTATTCAACTGAAGAAATGCAATATTTGCAACATCATCAGATAATTGATTTCTTCCATCCCATAGAGATCTGTCCACATTTGAAACTGAGACACGCTTTTTCCAACCTCTAATCATCTCTTCATTCCCAATACTAGATTTAGCTAACAAATAGCAAACAAGTGTTGCAGCACCATCACCTACTAGGGACCATTGATTTTCTAATTGAGGATGACGACTTGCTAAGACAACGTGGCCTGAATCTTCCACACCGAATAGTTTCGGCATCTCTTCGCCAACCAATCCATCCTTACGCAATTCAACACTAAGCCAACGGTCACCAACAGCAGTTTCGCTAGTCATTATTTCCAATCCAGAACACGGATTACTCAATAATGCCAAATCAGATTCTATACTTGCAGCCAAATGCCATTGTGAATTAGGGCTATTTTTTGCAGCAGCCTTTAGCAACAAATCTGCCATAGCATCACCATCAACAACCTTGTAGCCAGTTTCTGTTGCTTCTATTATCAAACATCTATCCCCATCTCCATCCAATGCTGCACCAACGATAGTTCCTGCAGAAGCAGGTTGAACATTCCTTAGTAACAAATGAGATTCATTCCTCGCTTCTTCAATAGTCCAAGTATCAGTTGGTGATAACTCACCAGCACCACAGCCTTCATTCATTGCAATTGCATTTTGACTTACTTCTTTGCAATTGATTCCATTTTCGCTTAACCACTGTGCTAGCCAAGTGGAAGGGGCGCCTTTTGAACAATCTAATATCAGTGGGTTTGCAATATTTTCATGGGAGAGGGTTTGCCCAAAGTCTGTCCACATTTTCATTCGTTGAGAAAGCCATTGTGAATGTTGGTTTTGCGCCCAATTGATTTCACTACTTAGATCCACATCAGCATTAGAAAAATTATCACGGTCAATATCGTCAATTTCTCTTTCCTCTTGTGATAATGCTTCAGCGATTAGCGAGATTTCATCTTCTAGTTGAGGGCTTGTTTTGTATCCTAGGCTATCGAATACCTTGACTCCTGAATCAGAAACAGGGTTATGAGATGCAGTAATCATACAACCAAGTCTTGCATTATTTTGTAAAATTGAATAATGCAATAGTGGTGTTGAACAAATACCAATGTGAATAACCGAACAACCAGCAAGACGTAGTCCCAGGGTCAAACTTGCAACCAACTCTTCGTTACATGGTCGCTGGTCCCATCCAATTACTACTGCTGCTCCTTCACCAGGCATTGTATCACTGACTCTTGCTAAAGACTCTCCAACCAATCTCATCAAGGTTGAACAAATTACCCTATCATGATGTAGAGCTTCAATAGCATGCTTTTCTGATGAGTTTGCAGCAACAAACTTTCCACGAATACCATCGGTTCCGAATAATCGCCTGACTTGTGCCATATACTCACCAACATAAACCATTGATTTAGGAATGCTTTGAAGATTCATGAATTCCACTAATAGTAGAATTTGGAGAAACCATACTATTTGGTCCAAGCACAACACCCGGATTGGTCACACTATTGCACCCCAGTTGACAACCCTCTCCCAATATTGCACCAAATTTGCGTAATCCAGTACCTACTCTTTGACCATTCCATCGCGTGAAAACTTCTCCGCCATCATTTCTTAGATTACTCAGTTTTACACCCGCACCCAGATTAACTGAGCCACCTAATACTGAATCTCCAACATAGTTGAAGTGAGGAGCTTTCGCACCGGGCAATAGAATTGAATGTTTTACTTCAGAACAATGTCCAACAACTGCATCATGACAAATCCATGAGTTTTCTCGAATATATGCAGCATGACGAATTTGCACATTTGCACCGATATAGCAAGGTCCAATGATATGCGCCCCAGATTCAATAACAGCCGTAGGGTCAATGAAAATCATTCCATTAGAATCATCAAAAGTTGCTGAACAGTTGCTTAGATCTAGATTCTCTTGTCCTTTACAACCGTTGAGTAAATCCATTAGTTGGGTTTTCAAACAATCATCACCACTTGGCTCTAAAATGTGCCAAATTGGTTGTGAAATAGAAAATGTCGGAACTGTTTTTTCCGAATCATCAAGACTTGGAAAAAGTATCTTAGCCGTAGTAATGTCAGGCCATTGCATAAACAGCCCTAAGGGTTAATCTTCAAAGAACTTGGTATTCAAGCAGCCGTCAAGTGATAGATTCTCTTTCCAGTTGCAATGTCCAATCTAAATCCAATAATGTCGGCGAGGTATCTTGGAATGAATAAGCCAATTTTACGAGTTGTTAATCCATGATTGCGCATTTTTCTTTCATTTGAAAGAAAACTAACAATATCTGCAGCACAGCAACCAGGTGAAATTCCAACATAATCAATAATTTCAAGTTTTAATCGATTTAATCTCGCAGCTTTTTGTGAACCTTTTCCTCTCATCTTAATCAGTATATATTGTGTCAAAGATAGTATATTAGTCAACCAAGGGAATGCCGAGGGCTCCCTCAAATACACATTGAAATACTAAGAGGAACAACGAAAATTGGCGATACCATGTCCCTAGCGACGAATGATCCTATAGTTGGATATATCAAATGGATTTCCGCCATTGCCATTGTCACCTTACCATGGCTCTTTTTACGAGTCAAGAGGAGAGATGCGAGGCTTGCACTCGGGCTTGTTTGGATGCTGAGTATAATCACACTGACCGCGCTATACCTCGGATTCCTGACATATCACTACATGGGGCCGCTACTGGGGTTCAATCATCAAGGAAATCCGATGGATTGGTTCATGATTATCACCGGTATTTTCAGTGCTATCCCATTCGTCTGGGCCGCGAAAAATGGAACTCTAGAGAAGCCAATTAAAACCGCGATATTAGTCGGAGTGGCGATGCTGATTGTGATGGGTCCCGCCATTTACAATTCAGTTGCCCTCAGTGTATACCTGCAAGGCGATGGGGAATTTGATGGCGGCGAGGGCGACCATTCAGGTGAAGAATATGACCCCACTGAACCCGAGGCTTGGGCTCAAGCAGGAAACGTTGGCCTGTTTGTTTGCAATCTAGTGCCCGCCATCATTTTTATGGGAATTTGGTGGCTCAACCGTCATGCAAACCCCAATCAAAATTAGAAAGTCTGGCAATTGATTCTTCCGCAAAGGTTGAAACTAAATGCATAGAGCAATAGATGATGCGTAGAGTATTGAGTTTTCTCATAATCGCCTCGATTCTCTCGGCAGGGTGCATCGAAACATCCAAGGAAACCTCTCTTAATCCATTGGGGGACGAGGATGATGATGGCCTTTCTAATGGATGGGAGCAAGAACATGGTCTCGACCCACTCAATGGTTCTGATGCACCTGCATGTATGGGGTTGGTAAAATTCTGTTTGCGAACCTACGACAATTTTACTTTCGCCGAAACTCACAATTCCTTCG
>JANXHP010000122.1 GCA_024958795.1 Candidatus Poseidoniaceae archaeon
ATTCTTCAATTCAAATTCCATACAATCAAACTGTGAGTTCGGCAGAAATTTCAATCCAACCACTTTTCACTTCAATAAATACCAATGGAACAATGTTTGGCCCTGAATCTTCTAACAATTGGAATGGTACACATAATGAAACAAATGGTATTGGCCATAATGGAATGCTTACATTAGCAACCAATTCTTCACTTGGGTCATTAACTGATTTTGAAAACAGTGTCCTAACTCCGATAAATTGGTTAGGGCAGGGAAATAATGATGATATTTGGAATATTTTGCGGCCAACAATTGACTCAATTAATACATCAAGCAATCAACAAGTTCCTTCTAACACGAGTCAAGGACTAGGCTATTTGAGTTCAAGAGCATTAGGAGATTTATCACATAACTACAGTTCATGTCTCCAATCAAATATATTTGATGTTCCAAATTATGTTAATAATTATTCTATGACTACAAAGGTGTGGGTCTCACTATTGGATTCTGATGCTTTTTGGGTAGAAGCAATGAATGATTCAGGGATTTGGCAAGTAATAAATCCAGATTCCAATTATAGCAATTCAAGTTCACTGAATGGTTCACCTGCAATGGTTTGGTCAGGTCAAAGCAATGCATGGATAACCCAAAGGTTCCAACTAGATTCAGTTGTACCATTACTAAGTGATGAAATAAAATTCAGGTTCTGTTTGCAAACTTCATCGGCTACCAGTGCCCGTGCTGGAGTATTTGTAGATGATATGAGACTGCACAATGATGGAGATCAATCCGGAGCTTGGTTACATGGAAGTTTGAGTGGAGATTACATGCCAAATGCGAATGGGAGATTAATTGTTCCAGCAAATCTTAGTAATTTGAGTGGGCCAATAGAAATTGAATTTTTCGCCAATTGGGATATTGAAGGCGGCTCTAGCGATGGAATGACAACTTGGCTATCGCTTGATAATGGAACAAATTGGATACTACTCTCTCTTTCACCAGGTCACCCAGGTAATGGACTCTGGTACCAAGGGTCCTATTATCGGACTGAATCAGGACGTTGGATACCAATCAGTTATTCACTACCAGCAAATGTTTCCAGCCATGCTAATGCAAGTAATGCATTAATTAGATTCTTAGTTCAAACAGATGGCATTGTAAATTATGGAGGATTATCATCATCAGGGTGGGAAGGTATGGCAATTGATGACATTGCAATTTATGCCAATCGTAGTACACCAAATGTCCAAAAAAGAGTAATTGCCAATTTCACCAATCCGAGTGATGGACAATATGGTAATCAGAGTGGCTGGCTAAATTATTCAGGAGTGAGTCCAAATCAATGGCATTGGACAAATCTCCTCGGAGCCAATGGTGCAATGAACACATATGATCGCTTTGATTCAGGAAACCTAGCACCTGCAGGTTGGTCAATACAGACATCTGATACTAGAAGATTTGAAGTTGGTGCGGTAAGCGATGCTGCAGGATATGGGCCTGCAGCGTGGCCTTCAGGAAGCAATGGTGCAGGGATATATTTGACCCACAGATATACCAGTAATATGCACACACATCTAATTACACCAATTTATGATATTCCTGAGAATTCTACTGCTAGATTAACCTTCAAAAGTTGGGTTTGCACGGAAGCAGCTTGGGATGGCGGAGCGGTTTCTCTATCAACAGATGATGGGGAAAGTTGGTGGTATATTCCGCCAAACTTGAATGGATTCCATGACCAAATATCCCAAGTTAATCCACAATCACCATTCTATGGTGAAGGAATATTTGATGGTTCAAAAGTCAATGGTGGTTGTCAGAATGTCGTTAGAGGGTTTGATTTGAAGCAATCAGATCTCAGCAATCTTACCGGACAGAGTGTAAGGGCGAGGTTTACTTTCTTTTCAGATGCTTATGTGCAATTAGATGGTTGGTACATAGATGATGCAGGTGTTGAAGTCGATGTTTTTGTGCCTCAAGGAGAATGGATATCGGATTTGATTTCATTTGATGATGATTTCCAAACCGGTGGAATATTAGATGGGCTTGTTGAAGAGAAAGAAGGCACTAATATCAGATTTGATATTTTGTCTGCTAATGGAAATGAGATATTAGGATTGCAAAATAAAACGCTTCCATTAACAATTGATTTGGACCGCAGCATACATTCACAATTTAGAGTAAGAGTTAGAATGAACACTACTTCACAATTACTAACTCCAGTGTTGAAAAGTTTGAATTTTGGTTCTAATTCATATTTTGACGCATACCACTTAGAACATCAATCGAGGAATTACTCTGTTTTCGGGCAATCCAATTTAGAATATTCAGGTGGATTGGGAATTAGTGCTATAGGCCAAACTTCAATTTCATGGGATATTAACGCAGCATGTCCAATGAAGGAAGGAAGGTTAACCATCATTGGCGATAATACTACTATTTCTCATCCTGGATTAACAGTTAATTCCCAGCAGTGGAAGGGCTCTCCAGATAGGACAATTTATGAATTGACTAGCACTACATCCTTTAGAAATTCAACTACATTGAGTATGACTATGTTTGCAGGTGATGAAATTACTTCTGTAATGTTTGAACCCGATTGCATATTTGCACCAACTGATGTAAAAGTAATTCTTGGCAATGATTTAACCATTTATGAAATTAGTTCGGGTCAAATGATGTTCAATGATATTTTGCAGTCTGTAAACGCTTCAGGTGTAGACAATTTAATCGATGAGTACCACCAAGGGACAATAAGGGAAATTGTTAGTATTCCAATGACAGTGCAAACTTCAAGGGGTTCAATAAAAGTTGATTTCGGTTGGGTTGATGAGCCAATAATGGAAGATAGTATTTCTTCAATTAGTTCAACACGTTGGGTTCCAGACCAGAACATAAACCTGACTACATTAAGTTGGAGAACAGAGAGCAATGACCCATTATTTGATTTCCCGACAGAAATAGATAGAGTCAAATTATTACTTTCAACATCATCGTTACAAAGTGATTCTTTCATCGAGGTTGAAGTAGTTGATATTCAGAACAATCCAACCTTCCGTCAATTGAAGGGTGGAGGGCTAGCAAGCTTGAATACCGCTGATTGTCAAATTCAATTAATGTTGAATGGTGTAGAAGTCTATTGGTCAATGAGTACTCATTGGCTGATGGATGATATTGATGATATTCATTATTTGGTAATGTCAAATGATGAAGAAGGATTTGAAGTTGGACCAGGTCATCTTGTTCGTTCAACCCCATTCAATGAATTTGAAAATGATTTAGAGATAGTAGATTTCAATGTACTCACTGGAGATTCTAGGCAATTAGGTAATGCATTTGATCCTATGTGGCCATTCCATCTACAGCCACTCCAAACTCTTTCAGTAACTGGTAAAGTTCGATTTGAGGGTATTGCAAATGTATGGGCTCCACAAGACTCTGCAGAGATTGAAATAGAGATGAAGGCTGTACCTCCAAAGAATGAATCTGGTGGAATAGATGAATGGGTTGGAGAACCAGTTAATTGGTCTCAAACATGGCATTCAGCTTTGAATCCAAATTCGGAATTTAGCCGTGATATTCTCGTCCCTCAATCATTTGGCCAATTCCCTAGCGGAACACGCTTTGAAATTCGTCCTTCAATAAGTCGTAGTGGTCCATTAAGTGAGGATTCTTCAACCAGTTTTGATAATACTGCACAATCAGTATTTGTACCATTTGTCATAGATACTGAAGTGCCTGAAATCGTTGGAATTTATGCACTTGATCCAGGTGGAATTACTCCTGCAGACGGTCATGTATGGATGTCAGGCCAATCACTTGCATTACGACTATTCGTTGAAGATTCAGACGGCCTAGCAAGTCCATTAAAGATGTATTATTGGTTAGAATATTATGATGATAGTAATAATGATGGAATAATGCAAGCCAATGAGTATAGAGAAGTTAGTGTTACTTTTAGCAATGGTTTATTGTCAACCGATATTGATTTGCCATTGTTAGATGATGAACAAACAATTCCACCTTCAGAAATGTTCGGTCGAGTTAGTGTATATTTTGTCGGCAAAGATTTAGCTGGAAATAATATTTTAAATGGGGGTACTTTTGGTGAAGAAAACGATTTAGCAACCATAATCGTTGCCAACCGACAGGATACTGTAATTAGTCAAGATACACTATATTTTGATACAATAGATGGTATTATATTGGCAGGAAAGGAGCATCATTTTTCATTTAATGTTACTGATGGCAATGGCATTCAAACACTTGACAGGATTGAACTAGCATTGCTTGGAAGATATGATTCTTCAAACTGTTATATCACATATTATCCTCGTTATTCAACGATTGAATACGACCAATATTGTTTCAATTCAGCACCGCAAGTAATTGTTGAAAAACATCCTCAGTCAGCCACTTGGAATGTTGATTTTTCTTTTAGATTGGATTGGGACTCTCCAATAAACAAAGCAGGAGGAATCCCTTCGTTAAAAATATTTGATGAAGGTCAAGACCTTGGACTTGGTTTAAGCAAAATAAGTATTTTCTTATGGCAGCCATCATTTGAAGTTGAATTGGAAATAGTTAACTTAACTGATATCACAGAGCCGATTGGTTATTCAGACACAAATAACATTTGGTTGTTTAGAGGCGATGAGATTGAAGTCAGTGCAAAGTTATTGCACCAAGGTACTGAATTTGCGGCTGAATATTATCCAACAGAGGCGATATTGAATTGGCAGTTAAGTGATGGTGAAAGAGATTTACTTGGAGTCACTGAACTTGCAATTGATGGAAATATTCATTTGCTACTGGCAATAGATGATGAAATTGTTAAACATAGAACTGCAACTCTTGAGTTATCTATTAGCGCAATTGATATTGCAGTTCCACAGCCGTTAATAATCAATATTACAGTTGATGATTCTCCTCCTATGATAACAATCCCAGCAGGATATATGACCACTATTGATTCTGACAAAATGGATAATGTGGAAGTTATTGCATTGGTTTCAGATTTTGCAGGAATTAGAAATACCGATATTACCATGTATTGGCATTTCCTAAGAGTGAATCAAATAATAATGGGGAGTCAAGGGCAAGCTACAATTCCATACCACTCTCATTCAGGAACTACTACGACTTTCTCCACAACGGTTGACATGAACTTAGAAGACCCATCGGTTCTGCAAGCATTTGACCGTATTGAGATTTGGTTTGAAACTACGGATAAAGCAGGATATGATTTGCAAGGATATGGCACTTCATTATTGCCAATAAAACCGCTATTTAGGTGGATTGACTTTACACCTAGATTTGATATCATTCAAGCAACCCCATATCGTCCGATGATTGGGGAAGAAATCAATATCACTACGCGGGTAGTCAATGAAGGGGTGTTAGGTGGTGAAGTCACCTTACATCTATTCGATTCTGAAGGAACGATTCATGCAATAGAAAATATCTATCTTGAATCGGGTGAATGGCAACAATTTAACTGGACAATAGAGGCATGGAAGACTGGACGATTAGGGTTATACCTGCAACTTATTGACCATACAGGAGAGGTTCCGGTACCTATTGCCAATGTAGTAAATAATCAACAACATTCGGTTTCTTCAGACTCTGGATTATTAGGCCTTTCAATTCTAATGGTAGTATTCTCATCAATTGGATTATTCATGGCTAGTCAAAAGAGAAAACAGGTATTGAATGAGTATGAAATGAAACGAATTGAACAGTTGGTCGCAATACATTCGGCTGCACCGCCTAGGCCTGCTGAATTAGACGATAATAGTCAAGAGGAATAGTCAAGAAGAGAAGGCATCACGCCTCAACTACAAGCCGAGGTACCCGAGTGGTCAAAGGGGGTGGATTCAAGCTCCTCTGCATAATGCTTCGCAGGTTCAAATCCTGCCTTCGGCACCAAAATGACTGATAATTAGTGAAATTTTCAATTTTTGTTTTTCTTAGGAGAACGATACTTTCGTTCTTTCAAATCATTTTGATATCGCTTTCCAAACGTATGTCCATGCTCAGCAATCCATTCTGAAAACTTGTAGTGACCTAACGGAGTTTCATCAGAAGACATCAATCCTCTTTTCAGTCCACGAATCTCTGCCATTGTAATTACTAAGTCTTGTAAATAAAGGCCTAATAATTTTCCAAATAACCAACCAATACGTGATGGCATTGGTAGAATCAAGCGTCGTAAGCCCATTGATTTCGCCATCAATCCAATGTATTCTTTGTAGCGGAAAGTCTCAGGTCCAGTGACATCTATTGTCACATTTTCTCGTTTTTCACCTTGCTCTATTGCGACTCTTGCAACATCTTTGACATGCACGGGTTGAATCGGATAATTACCCATACCAAATACTCCGAACACTGGGAACTTTCGTAACATCCATGCGATATTGTTGATCAATACATTTCTTCCACCACCAAATAATACAGTTGGGCGGAGAATAGCAAAACTGTAATCTGATTCATTGAGGAATTTTTCAACAGCGACCTTTCCTCTAAAATATGTCCAATCTGGTGCCTTTTCTGGATGAGCTACTGAGAAATGAATTATTCTTTTTACTCCTGCTTCTGCTGCAGCTTCAAACAATTTCTTACTATTAATTACAGCAATATCATGTTCAAAGTTTTTCTGAGGGTGGTTATATCTCACCCAATATGTATTGTACAATACTTCTGCACCTCGAAGAGATTCAACTAGTGCTTCTTTATTGTCAAAGTCTAATGAATGAACTTCGACTTTACCATCAAATGGATCATCGCGACCAACTGCATTTGTTAGGGTTCTAACCTTGACTCCTTTTTCTAACAATTGATGGGCAATCCATCTTCCAGAGTAACCAAATGCACCTGTAACCACGTGCAATTTCTCTTCCATGTTTTCTGCTATGATGTCATGTTCAATAAACACTCTTGGGTAATATATACTTCAACAATTGAGTATTGCATTTACTAGAGGTTGAAATGTTTCACCATGCGGATATGGCGAAATAACATCAGCAGCATTTTGAATTTCTTGAAAAGAACCACCGACTGCAATTGACCAATTTGCTAATTCAAACATTGACAAATCATTTGGAGCATCACCAACGCATAACAAATCTTGAGGTGATAATTTCATTCTATCCAAGATGACTTCAATCCCTTTGCCTTTTGATAGGTTTGGAGACATTAGATGAATTGCAAAGCCAGTGCGAATCACAGATAGATGTGACCACTTGCTTTGGGAAATCTTTTCTTTAATCAATTGCAAGTTTTCATGAGGGAATAAACACCATTCGCTTTCTCTCCAAGCATTGCTTTCAATTCCTTGTGGATTTAGGCCTGGTATTTCTTGGGCGAGCCATTGTGCCGCTTCCTTAGCCTCAGCACCATCTGCTCTCATTACAACTTCAGGCCATTCCGAGTGCCATAGAACGCCTCCATTTTCGCAACAAATCGGACCACTAAGTTGCAAAAACCTCCACAAACCATACGTTATTGCTCTTACATTTCCTGTTGCAAGAATAACAGGTATTCCCGCATCTTCTAGACGTTGTAATGCGAGTATTGCTTCTGTATTGAGACGCTTATTATCGTCGGTTAATGTACCATCAATATCCACAGCGATAATTTTCGGTCTCCAATCTTGTGGAAGCCACTGCATATGATTGGGCAACAGTCATGTTTTCATCAAGTTTGGCAAAGAGACATTACTAGTTTCTACAATATTGATAATTGATTGTTGAAATGAAATTGAATAATAGTCTTCAAATCATTCTTGTTGGAGCAGTGTATATGGTCGGAGACGTTGATGGTGAAGTTTTCCTTTCCATCGAAGACGATGGCCAGCCAATAGTTGACAAAAAGCCGAGGTTTTCTATACCAAAAAAGGCTGCTAAAAAGCCCCAAATCGTTGAAACAGTGGAACAATCTGTAGAAGAAGAAATTTTTGATGGTGAGATAATAGAAACTGAGGTATTAACACAATCTGGTGGAGTATATGATGTCGCTTGGCCGCTACTTGGAATGGATTGTCCAGATTGTGCAGCAAAGGCAGTTAGGGCGATATCTTATCTTCCACAAGTCAATAATTCAATTGTTTCAGCAACTGCAGGAGAAGTAAGAGCAACTGTTGATTTGGGTGAAGGCCCCATGTCAGAAGTTTCTTCAATTCTTCGTTCTCTTGGTCATGCGCCAGATGTAGAGCACCACCAACTAGTTGGAATTAGTGCAGGTGGTGTTGCGAGGAGAAACGGTGTTGAAGTAAAGAAATTAGAGAAGGTAATTCGCTTGCAACCAGGAATCCTTGATTGTGAAATTGATTCTGACAATCGCATACTGGTACAACTTGTAAGTGAAGCGCCAATTCAATTAATCGAAGCAAGAGATTCAGCACTAGACACAATATTAGGGGCTGCTCCGAGGTATGTTGAAGCAACAAGTGGAAGAATTCGCCCAGATCAATGGAGATTAATTGGTGGTGGCTTGGCGCTACCAATATTATTGATAGTTCTCATTGCAGAGTTTTATTCGTTATCATCTACACTAATTGCATTAATCGCAATACCGGGATTAGCATTAGGTGGTTTGCAGATGTTCAAAGAAGCGATTGCAAGTATTAGAAATCGCCAACTTGGATTTCAAGTTCTTACCAGTTTGGCAGTTATTGGTGCAGGGGTCTTAGGAATGTGGGAAGAGGCTCTAATCGTTGCGATACTAGTAGCCTTTACTGCACACTTAGAGGGTGATGCACTTGTTAAAGCAAGAGAGGCAATGCAGGGCGGCTTGGATAGATTGCCTCGTACAGCAAGAAGATTGTCTGGTGATAGATTACTCAATCAACAAGGAATTAATCAAGTGTTGAAAACAGGTGGTTTATCATTGCAAATGGCGCCTTCAGCGATAGAAATCACGCCTGGAACTGGACCATTAGCAACATGTCAAGATGAGGGTGAAGGGGTAGAAGTAGTTCCAATTGATTTGATTCGAGTAGGTGACCAAGTGGAGGTTAGAAGTGGTGAATTGATTCCTTGTGATGGAACAATACTTGATGGAAGAGGGGCATTGGATAAAGCACCACTAACTGGAGAATCTGTTCCAGTTGAGGTTTCTAAAGGGGAAGAGATTCAAGCAGGATTGGTACTTGCAAAAGGACCAGTAGTCATCGAAGTATCAGCAGTAGGAGATGATACTAGATTATCGGGGTTGATTGAAGCAGTTCATACCTTTAGAGAAGAATCACCGCGTATCCAAAGTGGTATTGAGAAATTTACTGCAATTTGGGTACCAACAGTTTTGTTCGGAGCGTTTGTAGTTTGGTACTTAATGTTCCCAGATAATTGGAAAGTAATTCTTCTATTATGGGTTGTATCTTGTCCTTGTGCCTTATTATTAGCAACACCAGTGCCACATGCTGCTGCATTGGCAAATGCTGCCCACATGGGAGTAATTGCTCGCGGTGGGAGTGTTTTGGAACGATTGAGCAAAGTAAATCACGTTCTATTGGACAAGACCGGTACATTAACATCAGGTAAACCAAAAATCGGTCAAGTAACTACTGCAAAAGGTAAACGCCGAGATTCTGCAATAAAAATTGCTGCAGGATTAGAGGCACGTTCCAACCATCCATATGCGTTAGCAATTATGGAATTAGCAATGGAAGAGGGGTATAAACCAAGCCCTATCAATGGACATAATGATGTTGAGGCAGGAGTAGTTGGAGTGAGTTCTGGAAAACAAGTATCATTGATTCGCCCTGATAGATTAGTTCGATTAGGAATAGAAATTCCAAAAGAGATTCAAACTGAACTTGATCAAGCTAACAAATTAGGCTATGGGGCGAGTATTCTATGCAAGGAAGAAGTTCCAATTGCATTATTCACATTTATTCATGATGATACTCGTCAAGGGTCTGAAAAGTTGATTCCAGAATTATATCAGCGTAGAATTAATGTTGAAATTCTCAGTGGAGATTCCCAATCAGCAGTTACTAAGTTTGCCAATAATGTTGGATTACCAGAAGCTGCAGCACATGGTAATTTGAGTCCTGAAGATAAGGTCAAGTGGGTGAGAGGAAGAAGTAAAACTCATATTACAATGATGGTTGGTGATGGATTCAATGATGCTGCGGCATTAGCAGTTTCAGATGTTGGCGTTGCTGTTGGCTGTGGTGAAACAGTAAATCTAGACGCTGCAGATGTACTGATTCCTGCCGATGACCCAAGTATGTTGTGTGATTTGATTGATTTAGCAAGGAAAGCACAACGGATCTTAATTTCAAATCTAGTATTTTCTGTTGCAATAACAGTCATTTTGGTATTCGCCGTAATCAATGGTATGTATGACCAGTTATGGGTTGGAGTTTTGATTCATG
Source organism: Candidatus Poseidoniaceae archaeon (assembly GCA_024958795.1). Taxonomy (GTDB): domain Archaea; phylum Thermoplasmatota; class Poseidoniia; order Poseidoniales; family Poseidoniaceae; genus MGIIa-L1. The sequence goes on from JANXHP010000122.1 coordinate 10,358, forward strand.
AAGCATCGGTAATTCTCGTAATTTTGAATGGTGCAAGACTTGCAGGTAATTCAGGGGCAGTAAAATTATTATCTGAAACGTTCAAGTCATTATATTCTGATACTAAGAAATCCTTTGAAATATTATTTTTGAAATATCGTTCTAATTGAAATCACGCGATATGTTCATACCTAAAGCGCGACTCTTCCAACTTGGTGAGACATTGGCACGACTACACGCAGACCCAGTGACTACCGCCCTAGTGCACCCGACAAGGCGAAATTTGTATTCCACACTAATGGCTGTTGATGAGATGAGTACAGTTCAACTCCAAGCCGCTGTAAATGTTGATAGGTACAATTTGTACCATCATCTGAAGAAACTCGCATCTCTTGGATTAGTTGAAAATCACAGAGATGCAGGAAGGGCTCGTTGGTGGAAAGTCACTCAACGTGTAACATTACCAGGACTGGTTGGTGCAAGTGAAGAAGTACAAGCACAACCTGCTAATACTGTTTCTGCTTCTGCGGTTGATACAACTGGACTTCCAGCGTCATTGGCAACAGCGATTTCCCAAGGACGGGAGATTCACATTGTAAATTTGGATGGCTCTCGTGAGCAAATTGGTGCAAAGAAAATGCTTGAAGCATTGGCAAATGATTACGGTATTGAACTTGATTTACCATTTACTTTCGTTCCAGGTGGAATTGCGTTAATCGGCAAGGGTAGATGAATAGTTCAACAAATAATCAAGAAGCATATCATGGTGGCTTAGGTATGGGTGAAGAAGCAGTAGTTGAATCAAGGGTTGCCCCACCACCCTTATCTTGTCCAAAATGTTCTTCATTATTGCCTTCAGATTTGGGTGTATTAACTTGTTTAATTTGTTCATCAAAAGTGAATGTTGAGCATCCGGTAACTCGTCGAAATTGGAACAATGAAAAAGTTGGCTGTCCAGAGTGTTCCAAAGTTCTAGTTGTTGGAGTTGATAAGAGACCAGCTCATCTAAAATGTGCATCCTGTTTAACTCATTTTACAGTCGCAAAAAATGTACCTCGTGTTGAAATCGCTTGCCCTAGTTGTGAGCGACGCCTACGAATGAAAAGAAAACCAGGTGAAAGGGAGATCGATTGTCCCGCCTGTTCAACATCATTCAAAGTTACATTTTGAGGTGAGTAAATGAAGACTACATACCGAATGATGGGAATTGCTGATTATATCACATTATTCAACGGACTACTCGGTACAGCAGCAATATTATTCATAATATTAGCAGTTGAGGATTTACATCAACCGTATTATCAAGGTGGATTAAAAACACATTATATTTGGTTAGCAATGCTTTGCATTCTAGCATCGGTTATTGGAGATATTATCGATGGACCTATTGCTAGAAAATATTCTAAAAGAAAATTGCTTGGTGGTTCATTAGACATAATGTCGGATTGTTTATCATTCTGTGTAGCTCCAGCATTATTGATTTTCGTGATGTTTGGTCGTTGGGGTGAAGCATCACCCTTCTGGACATTGTCTTTGGCAATAGCCAGTTGTTGGATTATCGCAACTGGAATGCTAAGATTAGCACGGTTTCAATATGACCAAGCATCAAATCTCAATCATTTCATAGGTCTATCCAGTCCAGGAAATGCGTTATTATTGCTAAGTATAGCAGGAGTTATTTGGATTCAACCATCAACAGGTATTGGTCCAGAATTGACAACTTGGGATTGTGCAATTTGCTTTGGAAAGGGTAGTTCAAAGCCATATTTTGATTTCCTAATGGTGCCAATAATGTTCATTAGTGGAGGATTAATGATATCCGATAAACCAATGTCAAAATTGAAAGGAGGCATTCCTATGAAACTGAGCGTATTACAATTAGTAGTAATGTTGATTGCAATATTACATTCTCTAAATCATACAACAAAATCTGAACATGGTAATGAAATGGTAGGATTAGATTTCTCCTTCTTTTTGTTTATCATTTCAACAATATTAGTAATTTCATACATTATCCTTGGTGAAAAAGTTGTGGAAAATATCAATCAAGATGAAAATGTTATTCTTGCTGAAGAATAATTGGCTAAACAAATATTGTGTTTGAATCTTGTTTGGCCGCTTGCAATTACCTGCAAAAAACGGCTTTCTAAGGGTGTAAATAGTCGCGCTCTTTAACTATGATGAGACGAGGATGAGAGGTTGGATGGGATACGATGGGTGTCAGCGAAAGCAAGCCAGTTGAGGTAGTAGAATCAACCCCTCTTGCTCGCAATGGGTCAGATTCAGTATCATTATCATCATTAAGATCCCAGTTTACTTCAAGTAAATCAATGTCACTTGATCAAGCGACATTAGGTAGTGCTCGTTTCCGTCAAGAAGAGAGGCTGCGAGCCGATGTTCGCAGAGAAAAACGTCTTCGTCAACAAGCAATAGATGAAAGAATCACAGCAATGAAGGAAACAGTTGCTACAGATTTAGCAATTAGGCATGAACTCACTCTTGATGCATTAGAGAAAGAAATGCGAGAAGGTATGGAGCAGGAACTTGCCGAAATGGAGAGAGAATCATTAGCTAAAGAAGAGGGGCGAATGAGAAAACAACTTGATTTACGCCTCAATCGGCAAATAGAATCACTGCGTGAAGAAATTGAAGTAGAGCAAGATAGAAGACTCGGTGAACATAAGGACCAGATAAAATCCAACATTGAAGTACAATTACAACAAGAACATCGCCTTCGCCTTGATATTCAAAAAGAGAGATTATCACTTGAATATAATCAAGAATTACAAAGAAGGGTTAGAGAAATCGAGGCCAATATTGAAATTGAAATGGAAACGCGATTCAAACAAATGGAAAGTGCTGAAATTAATCGTCTTGAAGAAGGACATATCGCTCGTTTATCAGAAAGAGAAGAACAATTACGTCGAGGTATTAGAACTCGTCTTGAGCAACAACTTAGAGGTCGGTTAAAGCAAAGAGAAGCTAGGCTCAAATCTGAGTATGAGCGTCGTAGCCTACGTTTAGAAGAAGATATTGCTCAACAATTACAAGAGGAATTGGAAGTTCGCTTGCGCCAGGAGACAAATGAACTTGAAGAAAACATGCGTGAGGATGTTGAACTTGCAATAGCAAGACGTCGTGATGAGTTACGCGTTGAAATTGCTCGCCAATTAGAGGAAAGACATTCAGAAAGACTTGGTGAAAGGAAATCACGTCTACGCGAAAAGTACGATATTACATTCTCAAAGGCAGTGGATGACATCTCACGTTCATTGAAGGCTGAGGTTGAGTCTGAACTTGATCTAAGAATGGAAGATGAATTCAATAATTATCGAGGTGCAAGAGAAGCGGAAATACAAAACCGCCTTGCTCGCTTTAGATATGATAGAGAATCTGAATTACGCGACCAATTAGGAGCTCAATACGAAGCTAAGAAGGTCGATTGGTCTGAACGTCTTGAGATAGAATTCCAATCACGTGAAGCTGCAGCAAGAAAGGCGATAATGTCAGAAGTTGATGCTGGTTTGCGTAACGAACGCCTAACCTTTGAAACAGATCTTGATCTATTAAAGGAAGAAACTTCCCTTGAACTTGAAATTGATATGGAAGAAAGACTCAATGACTTCAAGAACCGTAAGGAAAATGAAGTTGCAACTCAACTTGAAAGACAACTTGACAAGCGTGAAGAGATTATGCGTAACAAGGCTCTTATCGATGTGAGAAAGAGAGAAGCGGCTATTAGAGCGGAGATTGAAGCACAACTTGGTCTCAAGCGTGCAGAAATTCGTGACCGCTTGAGTGGTCTTACCGAAAAGATGGATGCCTTCAAGGAAATGGCAGAAGAAAAGATGCGTGATGCAGTTACCAACCAAATACAAGGTGAAATTGATAGAGACCAATCAGCACTTCAAAGTCGAGAACAAGAATTCAAGGAATTACAATCTCAAGACAATAAAGTTGACAAGCGCCAAACATGGATGGAAGCAATTTCAGGACAAGGTACTCAAGGAATGCAAGCAACTGGCACTGATCCATCTCTACTAGGGGCGCGGGCTGGAGCATCTGCAGCAGGTGGAAGAATGCTTGGCGGTATGTTAGGTGCTGCTGCACAACAGCATCAACCAAGTATTGGATTAGCTGGAATGAGATCGCCAACAACAAGTGCAAAACCACTCTCAGCATCGGTTCCATTGGCAAAGCCAGTAAAATCACCTCTACTACAACCAACTAGTGCCAGTACAACTGCTGGGTTACCTGCACCGGTTCAACAGAAGGTAGTGCGCTCTCCATTGATGCCAATACAGCCGCAAGTTCAGCCAGTCACACAGATTGAGCAAACTCCAGCTCTTGTTCAACCTGTTTCAACTCCAGTTGACCCAATTGAACAAGTTGAAGATATTGTTCCTGAAGAGGAAATTTCACAAATAAATGTTGAAGATGAACTGAAAGAAGAAATCGCTGATGAGTTAGTTGCGGAACTTGAAGAAGAGGTTGCTGAAGAAGTGATTGCGGAACTCGAAGAAGAACCGAAAACAGCATTACTAAAGCCGATTAGAGCTACACTTTCTGCAGTAAGAGCATCAGAAGAAAAAACTGCATCAATAACTGCAATAAAACCATTATTACAACCGGTTAAGAAAATGAGGGGAAGTCCTCCAAAGTCCGGAAAGGGTGAATCACCATCTAGTGACTCACAGAAACCAACTGCAAAATTGAATCCAATAAAAACAATGACTCCTCTGAAAATTGAGAGGAAAAAAATGCAACCATCTAAAAAAGAAGATAATTGAGCCGTAATATTAAGGTCCAAGAGCGAAAAAGAGCACTTTTATCCGCTTGTTTCATATCTAAATACATATTCGTGCATACTATGAAGCGCGGCATTTGTATTATTCTTGCATTTTTGATGTTACCTCTTGTAGGATTCATTCCGAGTATTCCTGCAGATACAAGTAACTTGATTGAAGCAGGGGTTACTGATGAATTTGATGAAGAATTGATTTTTTGGCAGAAGATGAATGATGGTACGATAATGACGATTGATACTAAAGGAAATCTAAGTGTTAACAGTTTTTCAAATGGAATGCATTCCCCACAATGGAGTCTTAATTTGAATGTTTCAGCAAACTCAGCTAGGCTTGATGATGCACAACAATTGGTAGCAGTAGCCCACGATGATGGTGTATCTATTGTACTTTTGAGTTTCCAAATAGTCACAAGGAATATCTCTATTGGACGGCCAGTTGATTCAGTTGATTGGGATGATGCAGGTGATTTGTGGCTTGCTCATTATGCAGGACGTCGTCGTGCTGAAGAGTATAGTCCAGACGGAGAAACAGGAGTTGTAACTGACACTATCACTACTGGCTTGAGTGCATTCATGGTATTGGATGATGGCAGAATAATTACTGGAAGTTATGATACAAAGGTATACGTCAGCGATGAGTATGGTGGTTCATTATATTCATTGACAGATTCAAATGCAATCATCAAAGTGTTATTTGAAGATTCCAATGGTGATTTAATCGTTGGAAATGCAAATGGTAATTTGTTTAGATATGATACAAATTCTTGGGATGTTGAAACTTTAACTCTATCACACGGTAAAGCAATTTCTTCCATTCAACAATATGATAACTCAACTTATGCAATCGGTTCAAAGAATGGACATATCACTATTGTGGATGTATCAACATTTAGTGAACAAAACACACTAGTTGCAACAGGGTATTCGATCGGTTCATTTCAAGATTATACTACAGCGATTTATTTAGCTACAACAACACCTACTGGTTCCAAAATTTACCTTTTCGATGTTGACACCGATGGTGATGGAGTAACAGACCGATTGGATGTATTCCCAACAGAACCTACCCAATGGGCTGATGCTGATGGTGATGGTTATGGAGATAATCCCCTAGGCTTTTCTCCAGATGCATTCCCACAAGATAGTACACAACATTCAGATTCTGATGGTGATGGCCATGGTGATTCTGCTATTGGAGTAGATGGTGACTTATTCCCAAACAATGCCGACCAATGGCAAGACCGTGATGGTGATGGGTATGGGGATAATGTGAATGGCCAAGACGGAGATAAA
>JANXHP010000063.1 GCA_024958795.1 Candidatus Poseidoniaceae archaeon
GGACCGACTACTTCCACTTGCCATGAACGGTCATAGAATGGTTCAGTAATTCGATTATAGCACCACTTCCATTCCTCTTCACTATCATCATATAGAAGCGCATAGAATTTGTCAATCTTGCCATCAGCACCAATATATGGGAACCACGTCATTGAGATGATATCGCCATTTGTTGCTTGGACAATACTTCCTTCACCAAGACCTTCTTGACCTGGATTTGTTGGAACGAAAGTTCGGCATTGAGTATCAGGGAGGACTCCTGGGATGTAAGTGTCCCAAACATGACCGCGGTCTTCGGAATAAACAGGATATTCTCCACCAATATTCATGATGTCTCCTTCGATTGTAGTAGCGATATAATGTTCACAACAATTACCACCGTAGTCCTTATTGAAAACTGCCCAAGTAGTATTGGTAGTTTCATTTGTGCGTAAGTCAATAGTCAAGAATTCTCTTGGATCTCCATGACCTGCCTCATCAATAAGAACATAATCATCAAAAATTGGTGCTATTTTTTCTCCACCAAATATCTCTTCACCATCACCTAAGCATCCAGCCATTAGAGTGGATGCTGCAATGAAGATGCAAAGTAGCACTCGGCGCATGAGAAAAACCTCGCGCCTCATCTCTTTCAAGGCATCGCTTCAAAGTATTACCAATAAAAATTCACTCTACAGTAAAATGAACAGTGGTTCCATCAACTGAGAATGTATCTGCATCTGCTGGTGCTTGACCTTCAGAATGGAATACTGCTGCTGCACTTCTTGTTTCTGTAGCAATCCAAGTTTGGTCAGAATCAAACATCTCTGGTGCATTCTCTAACCAAACTTGCAAATCGATTGTCGCTTCAATTTCAAAGTCCAATTCCTTACGCTTAGCTTGAATTCTTCGTGTAATATCTCTTGCTAATCCTTTTGATAACAATGCAGGTGTATCTTGCATATCCAAAACCAATGAAACTTGAATTGCATCTTCACCTTGACCAAATGTAATAGTTTCAGCAGCAAAGCCATCCTTTTCTGCCCTACGAATTTCAACATCATTTTCATCAATATCAACGCCCATAATCTGGAAACCACCTGCATTGATGGCATCGAGCATTTGTTGAGGGTCCTGTGCATTCTTTATTTCATTTGAAATGGTATTAACTTCTGCTCTTGCTTTAGGTGCTAAAGTTCTGAAGTTAGGTGCAAGTTCCACTTTTTGGAATCGGTTCAAATCTTGTTCAACTGCAATAGTTTCAACATTCAATTCTTCTGCTAAAATATCATGGAAAATTGAAATGTCTGGACCTGCAACAATCCATCCTTGCGCACAAGGTAGCCTTTGTCTTCTTCCAGCATCAACACGAATTCTTCTTCCAGCCTCTGCAAGTTCTCTAACCAAATCCATAGTTGATTCTAAGCCCATGTCTTTGGGAGGAATTGATGCGGTTGCTGCTGCTGCTTCAACATCCCATTCATCAGATGTTGCACCTTCTAGACTTCCTGGAACCCCTAATGGCCATGCGGCTTGGTGAACTGGTTCTGCAGTTAAATTACGATGAATAACATCTACCATGAATGGCGAAATTGGTGCCATCAATCGACAAATTATTACCAATATTTCATGTAAGGTATGTTGACATGATAGTTTGTCTTCATTTTCTGCCTCATCCCATAATCTTCTACGAGAACGACGTACATACCAATTGGACAAGTCGTTTACTACGAAGTCTTCTAAATCTCTACAAGCCTTGTGGAAATTCCAAGCAACGAAGTCATTATGATATTCGCTTGCAACCGATGACATTCTTGATAGAATCCAGCGGTCTAAGGCTGGTCTTGATGCAACATCATTTTGTATTGTTTCAGGATCAAAGCCATCCAGTGCAGCATAATCAGCATGAAATTTGTAGACATTCCAAAGAGTTAGGAACATTTTAGCATAAGTTTCTCGTACACCATTCGGGTCAAACTTCAAAGGACTCCAAGGCGCACCTGCAGTCACCATATACCATCGCGTAGCATCTGCACCTTCTCGATTAAAATGGTCCCAAGGGTCAACAATATTTCCTTTAGATTTAGACATCTTCTTACCTTCAGCATCTAAGATTAATCCAAGACTTAAGCAGCGTTTGTAAGAAATTGAATCAAAAACAGTGGTGGAGACTGCAAGCAATGTGTAGAACCAACCTCGTGTTTGGTCTACTCCTTCACAGATGTAATCAATCGGGTATGATGAGTCAAATATGTTTTCATTCTCAAACGGATAGTGCCACTGAGCAAATGATGCACAGCCTGAATCAAACCAGCAATCCATTACGAATGGTTCTCTCTTCATCGGTTTTCCGTCATCACTTACGAAAGTAAATTCATCAACAACAGGACGATGCAAGTCAATATCATCAGGGCATTCAGGATTATCAAAACCTGCAGCAACCGCTAATGCTACTTCTTGCTGAAGTTCAGAGATTGAACCTACACATTTCATTTGACCATCTTCACTTCTCCATACAGGAAGTGGAGTGCCCCAATATCTTTCACGAGAAATTGCCCAATCTTTGACATTGCGAATCCATTCACCAAA
>JANXHP010000097.1 GCA_024958795.1 Candidatus Poseidoniaceae archaeon
TACTTTGGCAAATACTGCAAGTATGTTGTATTCAAACAATCTAACAACTTTCATGACATCTTTAGTCAAAGAAGGAGAAGTCGTCATAAGTGATGATGATGATGTATTGGTTGGAGCCCCTGAAGGTTCTGACTTCCACATTGGTGGAATGGGTGGCGTCCTAATTTGCAAAGATGGTGAAATCCATCATAAGCAATCGCGCTTAGCAGGGGTGGTTCAATGAGTCCAGAATTATTAATCGGTAGTATCACATTATTCGTAATGGCAATTTTCCTTGGCGTTGAATTAATCACTAAAGTTCCTGCCACACTACATACCCCATTGATGAGTGGTGCAAATGCAATTTCTGGAATCAGTATTGTAGGTGCATTAATTGGTGCAAATGTTGCATATGCGGGTGGAGATACAGTAACTTCTGGAATCCTTTCATTCGTAGCAGTAGTTCTTGCAATGATCAATGTAGTCGGTGGATTTGCAGTAACTAATCGTATGCTGAATATGATTGCTGGAAAGAAGAAGAGAGGTGCTTGAGATGTCTGCACTAATCGATTTTATGAGCGATTGGATTTCCGTAGGTTATCTATTGTCTGCAATTCTATTCATTATGGGATTAAAGAAGTTGGGACATCCTAGAACTGCCCCTCGTGGCAACCAATTGGGTGCACTTGGAATGCTCGTTGCAGTTGTCGTGACTATAGCAAGCATGCAACTTGAAGGTGGAGCGCAATGGGTTCTAATTATTGCTGGAATGACTATTGGTTCACTTATTGGATATTGGATGGCAGTTAAAGTTGAAATGACTGGTATGCCTGAAATGGTCGCATTATTCAATGGCTTTGGAGGTGCAGCAAGTGCATTGGTCGCATTATCTGAAACATGGAAATATATTGAAGGTGGTACTATTCCTATAGGTCTTGAATTGACTGTTACTATGGTTGCCGCTGGTCTTTCGGCATTGGTTGGATGGATGACATTGACCGGTTCTCTGTTGGCAATGTACAAACTAAAGGGTGGAGTTGAGATATTCGGTAAGTGGATAAGGACGCCTACTTGGGGACCAGTTTGGTTAAATCCGGTTAAAATTATTCTATTGATTTCAGTTGCTGTATTGATAGTTATGAGCGTTTCAGAGCCGACTAATACCGATTATCTATGGGCAATTATTGCAATTTCATGTATACTTGGTATTATCTTAGTTCTACCAATTGGTGGCGCAGATATGCCTGTAGTTGTTTCACTGCTGAATTCCTTATCAGGAATAGCTGCAGCATTTACAGGATTTATTTTCTCAAATTCAGTACTGATAGTTGCTGGTTCACTTGTAGGAGCATCGGGTATTATCCTTACATTCATAATGTGTAAGGCCATGAATCGTAGATTGATCGATGTATTGTTCAAGTCGTTCGGAGGTAGTGGTGAAAAAGCAGACTTAACTCGTACAAAGGTTGGTTCAGATGCTGATGAGGTTGCCATGATGGTTGATGGTGCACAAAAAATAATAATTATTCCAGGTTATGGAATGGCTGTTTCACAATGTCAACATCAAGTCAAAGAATTTGCTGATTTGGTCGCTGAGAAATTTGATACTGAAGTCAAATATGCAATTCATCCAGTCGCTGGAAGAATGCCGGGCCACATGAATGTTCTATTGGCTGAAGCAAATGTTCCTTATGAGCAATTGATTGAAATGGATGAAATAAATCCAGAGTTCCCTGATTGTGATATTGCATTGGTTATCGGTGCAAATGATACTACTAATCCTGCAGCACGTAGTGGAGAAGGACCACTTGCAGGTATGCCAATAATCGATGTTGATGGTGCTAGAACTGTTGTTATTATCAAGCGCTCATTAAGTGTAGGATACGCTGGTGTTGACAATGATTTATTCTATATGGACAAGACAATGATGTTGTTCGGAGATGGTAAGAAAATGATGACTCAACTGAATAATTCAATCAAGGAAATTTGATTGGTTAATCAATAATTGGAATTCAAATTGTTGCACAAAGAGGTATTGCTTAGAAGCAATGTTCAAAGGGCGAGCGCAGGTGGGGAAGAATAGGTGAGATTATGATATCACGTCGTGGTCGTTTGCTAATCGTTTCTTTGATGGCTATGCTATTCGTTGCTCCAGCACTTGGAGTGTCAACTGGTCCTCCTTGGGAAAATGGTGGAAACTTAGTGATTGAAACTGGTTGTACTTGCCATGGAGGCGGTTCAGCAAGCAATAATGTCGTTGTATCAATTTCTGGAGTTCCACGCTCATATGATGCTGGACAGAATTATAACTTTACAATTTCACTACAAGATGCTACTAACTCAGAAGGTGGCTTCATGCTATGGGATTACAACAGTGGAAATCTAACTCCTGGCGATGGTTCTCAATCTGTTTCTGAAGAGCCTGGAGCTGTTTCTCAATCGTCCCCAGGTAATGATTGGATTGTTAGTTGGACTGCACCTGCTGAAGATATCGGTGTTGTTTCATTCCAACTGTTAGGGAATGCGGTAAATGGTGTTGATTTTGCAGATGATGGTGACCACTGGAATATTCTTTCTTTTTCTATAAGTCCGCCAAATACAACGACAAATGATGATGCTGAGGGGCTTGCATTGCGCACAATTAGTGTCGGAGATTATGACTCATTATTCGTCGCAGAAGAAGACCCTGCTGCAATAGAGGCTGAGCGCCAACAACATATTGCAGACCAATATTTTGATAATGGAAATTTATTCTATTGGACCACTCTTTCAGTACTGTTGGTTGCTGCGGTATTCCAAGGTGAATTCTATGAAAAGAAATTCGGAGGCGGCCCTCCTCATCTTGATATGAGTTTAGCCATCCCTCAGGGAATTCGTAGAGGAATTGTTTCAGCATTGTTGGCAACCCTATTTGTGTGGGCGATTAAAAATGGATTAGCATATTACTATTCCCTAACAGTGGGAATGTTGGCTTTATGGGCTATTTTCGGAGTGTACAGAACAATTGTTCAAGCACGTGCTGAAAAGAAATATACAGACCTCTTATGAGGCATTCACATTCCATTTTACTAATGGTTTGAGGTAATCGTATGTCTTTGTTGTTAGAGACTGACAAAGATAATACTGTCACTTCTCATCTTGATGAATTGACAAATAGAATGACATTGGTAATCATTTTCGCTCTAATTTTCACTGCCATTTGGATGAATTGGATCGATTTAATCTTAAGTCAGTTATTGCAAATAATGCAACCTTGTTCCTCTGAATGCCTAAATCTCTACGACCCTGCTAGATGGAGTGCAGTTAGGTGGTTATCAGCTACAATATTAGGTATTTTATCATCAATTCCAATATTTATTCATCAATCGTATTCCTTCGCAAAACCAGGCATATTACCCAGTGAGAAAAGGTGGTTTTTGTATTGGTCAATTGGTGGTTCAATTGGAGTATTATCTGTAATGGCAATAACCATATTACTGATTGTTCCACAATTATTTTCATTCGGCCATACAAGTAATATTGATATGGGTTTTTCTACAAAATACGATGCCCCATTAATGTTACAATTTGCAATATCTTTGGTATGGGCTCAAATACTGATAGTCATTGCTGGATTGGCTATGATAATCGCTGGAATTACTGGAAATCTAAATAATAAAACTGCAGATTGGTGGAGGCTTAGAGTCCATGGTATGCTAGTAATGCTACTTGCCCTATCTCTACCTGATGTTGGGGGAATGGTTGTATTCAGCATTATATTATTGTCAATTCTATCTGTTGAATTATTGTCATTGAGATGGACTAGTAGCATGCCTATTAATGCCAACACAAAGTCACATGTATACGATAGTGAGGGTGCGAAAAGGAATATTCTAATCGCTGATTGCCGTTGTGATGGCGGCTGTGAGCCAATGATGAATGGTGTTGAATTGAATCTAAATATTTCCCCATTTAATGGGCTATGTTCTAGCAGAAAAGAAAGACTATCATTACTCGATGAAATTCGAGTGAATCGTGTAACTGATGTATTTATTTCTGGTTGTGATGGAAAGCCATTACCTCATTTATTCAAGAGCAATTGTCATTCGTTAAGTTGTGATGTTAGAGGACTGGAATTAATGCAAATACAATCCTATAGAACTATACCGCAAAATCAACTTGGTCTAGATATCTCACTTGCTATCGCCTGCCAAAATAATCCTTGGCTAGTTGAAGAGTTGCCGATAAGATTAGTTGAGGTGCTTGAAAAAACATCTAGATTGCCAAAATCAATTGTGCTAGATTCAAGAGTTAGTGAAAGCCGATGGGGGTTACAACTTGACCCAGATACAGCATTTATCAATATTCACGGCTATGACATTAAGGAGATCATTAATGAATTGACACCGCTAGGTGTTGATTTGAAAATATTGAATTAAGAATCTTGTTGCACCAACGTTGAAACGATTTGAGCAATAGGCGTTGTTATGCGACCTGCATTCGGAGTACCATTGTTGGTAGTTCTCCTCCTCGCAAGTTCGTGGTCTTATTCTAATGAAGATGCTATTGAACAATGGATGCGGGAAAATTCAATCGTTGAAACTTCTAATGAAAATTCACCCATATTGAATTTACAGCAAGATGAGAGGTGGCTAGTATTGATTGTTGATTTTGACGATTCTCCTGCAGATTCTGTATGGGGGCCAAGCCAAGCAAGAACTATTCTTCAAGAGAGTGCAGTTTCTTATATTGAACAACTAAGTGGAGGGATGTCGTCGGTAGAAATCTTTGTTGCAGATGATGTCACAAGAGCATCAGGAGAATTAGTTGATTATGGAGCCGATATCAATGGACAAAGAGATGTTGATGTTAATGGTCAATTTTTACCAATGTCTCTAGCTCAGGAAGCTGTTGAAAGCCATATTGATACTGTCAATTGGAGCCAATATGATTTGGATGGGGATGGTTGGATTGACCGTTTGCTAATATTACACACTACAAAGGGACAAGAAGAAAATACTGGTTCTAGTGATAGAATTTGGAGCCACTATACCACTTTTAAAGAGCCAATTGAGATTTCTAGTGATTTGAAAGTGGGTCACTATACGATGTCAAGTTTGAAAACTGGGTCTAGTGGTATTGGAACAATGCTTCACGAAATGCTCCACCAAATGGGTGCATTAGATTTGTATCCAGTGCATGATACATTCCAAACTCATCCATGGAAAGGAGTTGGTGATTGGGATATTATGGCTAGTGGAAATTGGAATGGAGGAGGTTCTTGGCCAGCGTTACCAACCGCTGCAAGCCTAGAATTAATTGGTGCACAACGTCAACAAGTAATGGATTTACAATGGCCGACTAGTGCAATATCTCCTTGCATCGGCCCAAGTATCAAAATGACCGGTTTGAGTGAAGGAGGTGATACTTTGAAAATACAAATTTCACAATCAGAAATAATTTGGCTAGAATATAGAACCGATAGTGGTTTTGATACACATTTGCCTGGTTCTGGACTACTTGTTACCTATCAAGATACTAGTGTTGGTGATGTGGAGCAAAACGAGTTGAATCGTGACCCTAAGCAGCCATGGTTATCGGTTATTGAGGCTGATGGAAGGAATGATATGACAAGTGGCACCAATAGTGGTGAGGCTGATGATTTATTCAATTCTGGACAATTTGGCGCTGTGGGTGTAAAGATTTTTGATCATGATGGAGTCTTGGTGCCATGGGTTGCAACAGTGGAGAATAATGATGAAATGTTTGTAAATTTCACCGCCCCTAATTGCTCACCTTCAATGAATATTGACCTCCAAGACCATGGATATGTAATCTTATCAGATGACTACTTCGTGTTCTCTGCAACTGGTTCAGAAGATTGTTTGATGGAATTAGATTTAGAGTTGTCAGATGGTAATCGAGTCATCTTTGAAAATGCTGGGGATGCTCAAATGAGTGCTGGAACAAAGCAATTCTCCGCCATAATCAGTGGTACTAGAAGTCCACAAACACAATCAACATTGACTGGTTCAATCTCTTGTGGAACTTCATATTTTGAGATTAACACAGTGATATTGACTCTAGGTAAAATTCCGATTCCAAGTGAAATCGTAGGAACAATTGATTCAAATAAGCAACAACAAATATCGATAGCAATAGATTCAGAAGGTGATTTTTCAAACTCATTCAGAGTAGAGATTACTGGACCATTATCAAGAATTGCTGAAACAGGTGACGAAGTAACACTAGATGAAACAAGTGAATTAATTGTCAACATTGACCCTAAGGGATTGCTATCGGATGGAATGATTGTAAACGGGGAAATTGTCCTAGTTTCCTTTTCTGGTCATCGATGGGAATACCCAGTAAAATATATTGCACAATCGGACTCGTCGGAATTTGACCAACAGTGGAGAAAACCTTCCAATCTACTCGCAGCAGCCGGTATTCTGGCCATGTTGTGGACACTACTGAGTATGCGTGACACAATAGTTCGGAGGAAATCTGTAGACAATATTGAAGAAGCGGACGTAATTAGTGATGAAATAAATAATCAAACTCATGATGCTGATAATATTGAAACAAATCACCAAGAAGTAGATTCATGGGGACGTCTGATGGATTAAGTTCTTCCAGGTAACCAGCGTTTTATTTGTAAGCAACTCCAATTATCTTGCTGGCCAAGAATGCAGACCCAACTT
>JANXHP010000032.1 GCA_024958795.1 Candidatus Poseidoniaceae archaeon
AAGTTATACTAGGTGTTGAGATTACAATCGATTCCAAATTAGCAAAAAGGGTTGGCTTCGACCCTTCTCTTCCTTGAAACTAGTTCAATAGTGTGCAGCGAATCAAGGGGTATCCATGCAATACCCGTTTGTTGGGTAACGTTTTTCACCCCTCCAATACTGTGCAATCCATGCGAAACAAGTCAGTCCCGAGCGTTCTTTCAATCGCCTTGCTGCTTACCATTCTTATCGCTCCTTTTGTAAACGCCGGAAGCAGTGAAGGGACAACACCCGAATCGATGACTCGCATCATGATGTTTCCACCCAATGCTGAGGTCACTGGCATGCACATCGACGCCAATGGTAATTTCTTCGTCAACGCGATGCACCCCGATGATGACAACTACAAAGCAACAATCGGAGTGATTAATGGAATCGATTGGAATGACCTTCCGAATTCGGTTCCAGAATTAGCATCGTCCAGCAGCGAATGGGATATCTGGCATGGTATTCGAACTTCCTACGGAGATTATCAGGTTCTCCTGCAAAGTGGAGACAACCTCTCCGAAGATGGAGTTGCAGGAGGAATCTACGCCGCCGATGATGGAAATAGATTATTCATCAGCGAAAAACCGGACTACAATGCCTTCGTACCTCTAAATGCCGATGGCAGCCGAGGATACCTCTACACCGCCTGGGAAGAACGACCTGCAGGGATCAGCCAATTGGAGATTGAATGGAATGCATCATCTGCTGAATGGGATGTGCTGGGCGGCATGATGCTGGACCTCAGCAGCGTCAACGGTGGCTGGGTTCTCTGCTTCGGTAGTATGAGTCCATGGGCAACGCCGCTTCTAGCCGAGGAACTCTACTTCACCAATACTAAGGACTGGAATGACGAGAATTACAATTACCACTACGACCAAGAGAGATTGGCAGATTATCTTGGCTCCTATCCTAATCCCTATGATTATGGTTATATCATGGAAATTGACAATTCGGCCACCACCGAACCTGACTTCACCAAGCACTTAGCGATGGGCCGATTTTCGCATGAAAATGCACAGGTAATGCCCGATGAGAGAACTGTTTACCTCTCTGACGACGGCTATGACACAGTATTGTTCAAGTTCGTCGCTGATACTGCGGGAGACCTCAGTTCGGGAACTCTCTACGCTGCCAAAGTCATTCAAGATGATAGCAGTGACTCAGCCACGACTGGATTTGATGTGGAATGGATGGAAATGGCCTCGTCGTCAAATTCAGTTATTCAAACCTGGATTGATGAATACGATGGCATAACTACAGCCGACTTCATCGCTGGACAGAATTCCTACATCACCGATGAAGAGATTAGAGATTGGGCAGAGGGCCGCTTGAATGAAGATTTGAATGATGATGGGACGATTGGGTCTGCGGATAATGACCGAGTGGCCTTCCTTGAATCTCGTAAGGCAGCTGCTGCGCTTGGTGCCAGTGATGAATGGAATAAGATGGAAGGGGTCGGGTTCAATCCAAACTCGCCCGATTACCTCTATCTGGCGATGTCTGTTGTTGGTTACGATATGAGTGATGGGCTGGGCGACATCGATGTCACACAGAATTATTGTGGGATCGTCTACCGTATGACTTTGGATGATGAATGGGATGTAAATAGGATTGAACCAGTGATATCTGGTGGACCTTACACATCTTCAGCCACATACGAATGCGATGTGAACAACCTCGCTGGGCCAGATAACCTCCTCGTTCTAGATGACGGGCGGGTTCTGATAGGCGAAGACACGGGCAAGCATGAGAACAACATGGTCTGGCTCTGGGAGTCGCCCACTGAACCTGAAATCGGTGGTGAAACCATTACAGTGAGTGTGGCGAGGGTTGGCGTCCCTGAGCACCCTGAGTGGGGATGGGATAGCAAATACTTGGCTGAGGTCAACGACCTTCAGATGGATGTCAATTATACTGCTATTATCAACGTCTATCGTCTTGAGGATAGTTGGCAAGGCCTTGATTGGTGGTGGGATATCAATTGGAAAGGTGGCCACGATGAAGATGCCAATGGATACAATAATCAAAGCGAGAATCCTTTTCACCTAGATAGAGGATGCTATCATATCAATGCCGATCTCTATGAAAGAGATGCTCTCTATTCAAACAAGGATAGTGCGACAGTTTTGGCATCTGTAGGCCTAGATTTCGCTGTTGGAGGCATTTGTACGGATGGAGTGTTCTACCCTGAAGTTGGTGGTGATTCTGCAACTGGTGAAAGTGGAGATGATGAGGGAGCAACAAGCATCTCGGGCTTTGGATTTATCCTCAGCATAACCGCATCACTTGGCGCTGCTCTTATTGTGGCCCGCCGAGAGTGAACCTCGATTCCAAGCCAGTTACAACCATCAATAAACAAACTCAGATAGGTTACAAGGGTTTTGGGTGGGACGGTTTAGTCGTTGCCTTGATTTGTGATATCAACCGTATAGCATGGAATTTGGACTTCCTTGACCTTCACCAATCGCTGAAGCCGCTCCTTCCATCATCGCTTTGAGTTGTGCTTCTAACTGTTCAGCCTCTTCTAGTAATGGAATGTGATCTAGTTCAATGGCTGGTAATAATTCATTGAGTGTTTCAATCAAAACTGCAGCAGCGCGGGCATCAGGGAATCTTGTATCAGCTTCAACCAATATCGACATTAATCCAAGACCACGCCGTTGCGCTTCGCCTAAAATGGCCGCATTTATTCCTTTGATTACACCTTGCTCAAGTAATGGAATACCCATCGAAACAAGTTTCTTTCGCATTTCTTCATTTGCTCCGATTCCAACTAAGTCAATTTCCTCAGTATCATCGTAATCAACTACGGGGTCAGCACCATTCAAATTACCTTTCATTCCAGCCTTTGCAAAAGCATCTATTACCACTCCAGCCTTGATTCCCTCTGCCTTTGACCATTCAAATAACTTCCAAACAATTTCATGAACGAGTTGTTCTGGAACTACTAATTCACTCATCAATAGAATAATTTGAGTACAACCTTCAAGAGTACATTTTGGTTCACCTGCATAGGCGCGAATCGGAGGTAATGGTACACCCTTTTGAATCAATGAGATAGAAGGCAAGCGAGGGTCAACAACGCCGCCTACGTATTCAAGGTCTAAGTGGTCAATCAAATAGTGACCAACGATACTGGAGACCATTCCTACTGTTGGAAAACAAGTAATGACCATGGCATTATCGGTTTTGACATCTGAGTTCAATCTGAGCATTGGTCCTTCCATGTAACTGCCACGTGCCGGTTAATGTATCAAACCATTGGCGGGCAATGTCATGACAAAGCCTTCATCATCATTGAGGTAAACGACAAGGTATGAGCGGAGATGCGAATCAGACAGCACGTCCACACCAACTCTCGCCATCTGCATGGAATCGTTATGAAACATGCCCGCGAATGTATTGGTTAAGCCGCCAAGGACTTCCGCGAAAGGCAGGAATGGCGGCATCAATAGGAACAGCAGTTCACGCCTCTTTAGAGGACCTTCTTAACATGGACATTTCTTCAAAAAATGATGCTGACGCAGGTTGGTTAAATGAAGAAGGAGAAATACTATTACGAGCCAGATGGGAAGAGGAAAAGGCGCTATTTTTTGCTACGCCAAGGCACCCACAATGGAAGGAAGATAAGTGGAGTGAGGCTTTACGTCAACAAAAAGGTGGTATTATTTTATTATTGGATCACATTGGTGTTCGCGGATTACCACATGAGAGAGTAACCGCTGCATTATGGAGAAGAATTCAATCACTAGTTATCGCTGTTGAAGGCGAATTGAAAACGAGCGATGGACGCTTGATGGGGCGATTAGATTTACTACTTGCAGATGTTGATGATGAAGGTAATTTAAGCGGATGGGTAGTTGCTGATTTCAAAACAGGAAGAGCGCCTGAAGGCGCATTGAAGAGCGAAGTGAACCGCCAGTTGCTGATGTATCGCGATATATTATTGTCAAACAATCCAAATGCACCTCCAGTAATTGCTGAGGGATGGTATACCAAAACATCAGCTAAATGGGCGGCAAAAGGAGACAGTGTACTCGAGCAGGCATTTGATGCATGGACTAAAACTCAACCGACCCCACTGCCGATGGCACCACAAATTGGTGATGAATCATGTGGTGGCTTTTGTGATTGGAAAGCATGGTGTCCACATTGGTGGAAATGGCGTAGTGATAACGGCACCCTTCACAAAGGCGATTTTGCTGATGCAGTAATCTTGTTACACGATATCGATTTAGAATCTGGAGCAGCTGCGATTGAATTATGTGAGCCATTAGATGATAGTGGCCGCGTAATGCCAAGTGGGATTCGTAATAGTGCAAAATTTGATGGAAGAGGCCTTGAAGCGTTGAAGGAATTGTTAGACACTGGGCACCAAGGTCCTATTTTCATTGGCTCGGTAATGACGCAGGGAAGGGCTTGGAGAATTGGCCATTGGTGTGATGTATTACCTTGGAATCCATTACCAGATGATGTTGAACATCATAGGGAATATTGAGTTCTAATTAATTCTCTAGTATTTTCATCTTCAATTCCTTTTGGAGATAATAACCAATTGAGATAACCAGGGTCATCATTTTTGATTTGACTAATATCCCTGCCCTTATGCCGTCCAAAAGCAACAATAAATTGTTCACCATCTCTTCTTATTTTGCCTTGAGGGTCTACTAAACTTAGATCATTTATTCCTCGTCCAATAGCCGAAGCATCAGATTTCATTTCTCCATGCATTAACCAACGTTCTAGTTCAGTAATACTTTTTCTAAATGAGGTTGGATGGTCTACAGTAAGTCTCCAAAACAATAGCATTGCAGCAGCAGCATCAGCAGCAGCAGTGTGCGCGTTTTCCAATGAGATTCCATAACGCTTACACAATGCACCTAAGTTGTGTGGGCGGGCGATTTTTAACCTTCGTACAACCTCAAGAGTATCCAAAACAACGGTTGGTTTTGGTGGTAACTTTCCGAGTCGAAGATACTCTGAATTAAGCAATTTCATATCAAAATTTCTTGCATTATGGCCGATGATAACCGCTCCATCTATTAGTTCAAAAGTTTCATCTGCAATAGTAGAAAAATCACCCCTTCCTTTCACATCTCCATCATGTATTCCATGAATATTACTTGCCCCATAGGGTATTGGCATTCTGGGGTTGACCAAGGTTTCAAAATGAATTGGCGATTCATTTGAATCAACACCTATCAACGCTAATTGGACTATTCTATCATTATTGGTTGAGATACCTGTGGTCTCTAAATCAAATGCCAAAACTCTCTCACCACTGAGTAAGTCTTGCGCCATAATATCAAACCTGTTGCCGAGACTTCTTAACCAATTCCTAATTCTATCTAGAACGTTTCCAACTTGGAATTTTTCACACTGCAATCCAACAGCATTAGAAACAAGGACTAACCCCGAAGGGGTTATGTTGGGGGTTAAAAGGATGAGAGGAACCACATCTTTGCTAGTTCTTACCACCCTCATGATATTGACATCAGGCTTAGCTGGTTGCATTAATGCCCTTGATACTACAGTTGACCCAAGAGCAAGCCTGCAAGCCTATCCATTGCAAATACAAGAAGGTGAAATGGTGACTTTTGATGCAAGAGAATCTTCTCCTGTCGAAGGGGTCATCAGCAATTATAAATGGGATTTCGGCGATGGCAATATTGCAGAAACCATCGTTGGTTTCACCTCTCACGCATACTTTGAATATGGAGTATACACAGTTCGTCTAACAGTTGTTAATGACCAAGGTGGAGAAGATGATTCAACGGCAACAATAAGTGTTAATGGAGCGCCACAATTGAATCTAACAATTCCAGAAGTGATTAGAGCAGGAGATAGTGTATATCTTGATGCCAGCAATAGTATTGACCCAGAAGGTGGAGCACTTGATTTTGCATGGGATTTAGACTGGGAGAGAGATAGCGATGGAGATACTAATAGTCGTAATGATATTGATGCAGATGGAGAAACCGTCCTTGTTCCTACCAATAACTCAGGAATTTTAACCTGCAGTTTGACAGTTACTGATATTCAAGGCGCGTCTGTGACCGAGTCCTTTGAACTCAATGTTACAACTAGGAGATTTGAAGTCATTTGGGAATCCCAAGAATTAGAGTATAGTTGGGATGAATATCTTGACCAAGGAGAAGAATGGCAAGGCAATATTACACCAGGAGAAGATGGAAGAATAATCTCATTTGAAGCACTACTGGAATTAGATCAAGATTTGATGGCACCCCAAGATAACTTCACTTTGATATTGGTAATCACAGAAGATGGATATCGCAAGACTGCAAATACGGAAGAAGGAAATCTAACAAATAATGAATCTACTTCTGCTATGATTGAGGATGAAGATATCAATCCGCTAGGAGATGATGGAATATACGAGGCAGATTCAAGTGCACAATTGATGGAGATATTACTTTCAGAATCCGGAGCAAGAAATGGACAAGGTAACTGGACATTAACGGTAGTTGCACAACAAGCAGAACCGGATTCTGCAATTGAAGGCTTACCAGACCCTGACCCAGGAAACGATTGGGAATTGACAATAAAAATCGTAGTATTGATTCCAAAATTGGTTGAAATTGCTTACGAATGAACAGAGTGTTTTACAGAAAAAGGTATTGAGTAGCACCCACTGCGAAGGAATGGTCATCATGGTAGATACAATAGAAATCAGCCGCGTCAACATCCGAGACTCCCTTTCAGTTGACCTTTCAGTATGGATGAACAATCCAGACGATTGGCAATTCCAACCGACATTGTCAGTTGCAGGAAATACCTTCACAGTTAGTATCAAGGGAGGCAGTGCGGCTCTAGCTACCATTGAATTAGATGATGAGCAACTCGAAGCGGTTCAACGTGATAGGACAGCAGAATTGAGAGTAAAATTCCAAGTACACGGAATGCATGGCCGAATGAAGGATATTCACCCAATAATTGCAGATGGTAAAGCAAAGAAATTAGCCACTGCAAATTGGAAGACACAACAACCAGTCACCTTCGAATAAGCATTGGCGATTGACCGAAATTGATGGGACCCCCATCATTCCTTTGATATGGGTAGAAGTGAAATTTTGCTCTATGCCAAGAAGAGAAGGTAAAGGGAGTCAGAAGATGGCTCGCTTTGAAAGATTGAAGATTGAAATAATGAAATTTGTAACAGCCAATCCAGGTTGTTCTGCCCAAGCCATCGTTGCTTGCTTACAACATGATAAGTTGATGCGCAATCATGGATTGACTCCACGAAAAGTTGGCTTTTTCATCCCTAGACATCTTGCCAAATCTTTGATTTGGTGGCAGGATCACAGAGCTGGACGACGTGTTTATGGTGAAATCGGTTGTGATGCAGAACCTAAGGACAACTAAGCCCAACAACTTGCTTTTTTACCATCTAGGCGGGGCATGGCCTCATGTATGTCGGATTGTCAGCCCATAATATGAGTGAGCAGGTTGCGGCCTACTTCGACCTTGATGGTACATTGTTAGATGCATCGAGTGAAAAGAGTTTGACATCTACTTTGACAAAACGGCGCCCGTGGAGAATTCCATTATCAATCACCGCTTGGAGTTTGAGATTTATTGGCTCTCTATTAACAGGTAAATCTGTTTATGATTCTGCAAGGAATCGTGGCCATTTAACCATGTCAAGTTGGGAAACACTTGACAAAATTTCGTCAGAGTTAGTAGAGAGCAAACTGTCACAACGAGTTTCTCTAGAGGCAAGGCAAAGAATTAGTTGGCATAAAGAACAGGGCCATAGAGTGGTTCTTGTTACAGCAACAGTACTGCCAATGGCTGAAGCAATGGGCAATGAATTGGGCATGGATTGTGTTTATGGTTGCGGACCAACCAATCGTCAAGGAAGACTATCGGGTTCAGAAAAAGGGTGGTCTGTTCCAAGAAGAAAGGGTAAAGTTCCAATCGTTGAAAGGGATGCGGAA
Organism: Candidatus Poseidoniaceae archaeon; assembly: GCA_024958795.1. GTDB lineage: Archaea > Thermoplasmatota > Poseidoniia > Poseidoniales > Poseidoniaceae > MGIIa-L1. The sequence goes on from JANXHP010000032.1 coordinate 7,986, forward strand.
GAAAATGGACACGATCTTTCACAGTGTTGGGCTTATGGAAATACCTTGGCTGATTCTTGGTTTATGAAACTGTGTGGAAATCCTGTAGCAGTTAATCCAGAAACGCCATTACGTCAATTGGCAGAACAACAACAATGGACAATTTACTCATGGAAGGTTTAATCTTTTCATTTGCCTTTCTTTATTATTAGTTGAAATCAACAATAGTTGATGGATGGAAATATTGCTGATACCAACAGGAAAGTGCAAAATGATAGATTGAGTAAATTGAACCAATCTCTCAACGAAGTGATTGCTGCAAATACTAGGGCTGTTGAATTGCTGATAGATATTATTTCATCAAATCCAAAGAGGATGTTGATGGGTAAAGAGAATATTGTAATACGTGGAGACCTTGCTACTTATTGTGTTCCGATTGAGCCAATATTGAATAGATTGAAATCACCTTTTTCTAATAGCGAAACTGGATTTGATACTGTGGAAGTTCACCCTAAGGACCATTTTGTAAGACAAGAAGCTAGAGCCTGCATTCAAGTAGATGCTGAAGAACATATTCCTTCTGGAGATGTAATAGCCTCATATCTGCTTGGGTTGTCAAATGATATGGCAACATGGACTAAGCCAAACATGCGCCCTTTACGTGATGCATTATTACAAACATATGGGCTAACAACCAGCCCTATTAGCAAACCATTAATTGAATATGTTTTACAACAACATAATGCAATAATGGATGTTGAATCAGGCTACCTAATAATGCCAGGGACAAATGGATTTACTTGGAGAATAGGTTTTGCCAACCCTCTTGTTTACGGGTTTACAATTGAGATGAAAAAGCCACGTCAAATGAATTGGCAGTTAATTTCGGAAGATACCCGCAACCTTCCTTCCAGTTATCGTTTTGATAATATTCTTGATTCAGTAGAATTAATCGCAGAGTTCCCCCACTCCTTGGTAGAAAACAAATGGGATGCATTCCCATTGATGCGCAGAATTGTGGCTCAACAATATAAGCCACTTGCAAAGCAAATTTATGAGGAAAATTGTGATGAAGACAATAACACATATGGTAGCATGGAACACTCTGAAACATTGCTAGATATGTGTGTTAAACTTGACCAAAAAATTGCCAAACTCGTTTGTGCTTAGCGCTGGCAATAGAATAATGAGCGGCCCCACCGCGATTCGAACACGGGTTCGAGGCTCCGCAAGCCTCTGTGATATCCAAGCTACACTATGGGGCCTTGGTAATCCGAGCCACCCGCGGCTCCTTTTTAATAACGACGGAATTGTTGTAAGTCCACAGTATTCGTATTTGTAAAATCCAAACAGGAGGGTTCTATTTACTGCACCATGTGGGCAGGATATGGCGGTAACTTTCACGCGACCTGTAGAATTTGCAATGCTTGATGCGGCTAACATTGCCTACTACCCACGTATCTTTGATTTATCACATAGATTCTTTGAACAATGCTGGTTAGAAATGTGTAAAATCAAATACTCAGATCTATTCAATATTCATAGAGTTGGTTTCCCAATCGTTAGTTTAGAATCTGATTTTATTGCTCCAATGCGATATGGTGATGAGGTAATAGCAACTATTTGGATAGATAATATCGGTAGTAAATCAGTGACTTGGAACTATAAATTTCATAATCAAAATGACGAATTATTGTGGACTAGTAAACAAGTAACTGTTTGTGTTGACATCGATTCCTTACAATCACAACCGATACCAGACTTTTTGCTAATAGGATTGCAAAAGCACCTCGCTGAGGAGATTCTATGAGTGATGAATTAGGAATTTCTATTATGATGGGTAAGGAAGATTCAATCCCAGAAGGGCCTCAATTTCCGTCAGATATTTTGGCGATTCGAGCAGATAAAAAAGGACCAAAAACAGTTGCAATATTGTTGATAATAGGTGCAATCTTAATCGCAATTCAAGCATATGGTGATTGGGAATTAAATTCTGCACAAGACTTGAGTGATTCTGAAGTTGAAGAGGTACTAATAACATTAAATTCGCAAGGTGGAGAGGAATTATCCGTTGATGACTACCAAAATTTCCATGATGCTGCGAGAGATTCCGGTGGATATTTGGTAAGAGCAATTGGCCTTGGATGTGCAGCGATTTTGCTACTTATTGGTGGACCATTATTATTCAAATTGAATCCTCTCGGTGCAAAATTTTCAATTGCTGGAGCAACGATAGGATTCCTTGGCGGAGTCGCTGGAAGTTACCAATTGAATCAAGCGGCGATAGAAACATTGCATGGGCCACTATCTTTGACATATGAAATAATGATGTACTTGTGTGGTGTTTGTATGGCCGCATGTATTGCTTTAGCAGCAATGCCATTGTTCAATGCTGCAGCAAGGATGGCGTTATATGGTGAAGACAAAATCATTCTAGTACAGGAAGAAGAATGAGTTTATTCTTCCTTTGGACGCGGCCACTTCTTTGCCAAAACTTTCTCTAAGTCATCGTTTATTTTGGCGTTCCACCAATCTGAGCCTTGCCAAATCGCATATCTTCCTCTAATTCCTCTAAGGTCTGCCCCTTCCATCTTACAATTCCTAAAATTGGACAAATTCAAGCGCGCCTTACGTAGGTCAGCGTTTCTGAAATCAGCACCATCAAAAGCGGATTTCATCAAGTCGGCACCGACCATTGAAGCCTTACTAAAATCGCATTCAGTAAAATCCCCTTCAGTCAAATCAGCATTATCTAATATTGCTCTTTTAAAATTCGAACCACAATGTTTTCCACCGCGTAACAAACCTTCCGAATGATTTTGATAAGACCAATCCAAGACGACGGTTTCCCTGTCAGGATCGCTTGGGTCTGTGCTTCCACCACCAGACATTACCAAAATAATCACCTCAAGCTGAAGACCGTTGGTTCAAATGTTCTCTGCCCTTAGAAGTTAGAATAGCATATCGATTCTTATCTTCTGTATTATTAGGAATTTCCAAGAAACCACGTTCTCTTAACCTGTTAAGGTAAAGTGACAAATTATCAGGTGGATTAAATCCAGCGTCTTCAAACAATTGATTGATTACTCTAGGAGGGGCATCATCCAAAGACTCAACATCTCTCAAAAAGTGAATAGCGCCTAAAACTTGGTCTGGTTTTTTTGTCAAACTGCAATTGGATAATAATGCTGCAAAGGCCGAACCGCGCTCGGGCAACCCCTCGTTCTTTGCAGTTGTTTGAGCAGCATCTAATGCCCCCTCTCTCGCATCCCGTAGTCTTTCAACAAGAATCGTCCAAGTATAATCTTCCTTTAACGCTCCAAGTCTTTCATTGACTTCTATAGTAGCGCCTTCTAATTCTATCTCAATATCACCTGCTGTGATAGATACTCGATTTGAACCAGACATACGCTCTCCTCCATATGAGCGTATAATTGCGCCTTGATAACCCTTTATAGTCAATATTGCCATATTGTTATTGCGAAAAACCACCGTCATCCATAGAAATAGTTGTTTTTTTATTTATTTTTGAAGTTTTTATGCGTAAGTAACTTCAAGGGGTACTGTTCGTCGGTGTGTAGGGTGGATGCTATGCAACGTCAAAAGAGGGGGGTCGTTTTTCTTTTTATTGCGTTGTTAGTGCTAAGCCCTTGGGGGGCAGTGATAGTATCAGCAAATGAAACTACAGGCTCTGTAAACGTCTTTGCAGGTGGTTTTTCTAATGTCGAGGTTAACCTGCAAGGTTCCACAATAAATAATACATCTGCTATTGAAATTCCACGAAATGTAACCTTTAACGGGGCTTCTTTCCTAATTCAAGCAGATGCTGGCGAAACTAGTCCTGGTAGCGTGTGGTTAGACATTGACCAAGATGGTAGTAATGAGTGGGCTTTTACAGGTACAGGCTATGGTAATTTTGCTCACCAAAATACATTCAATGATTCATCTACATACAACACACTTCCAATAAATGGATCAAATTGGTCTACCTCAGACCCTATTTTGTTACCCCATTCAGCTTCATTGTATACTGCGGATTTGAACATGTCATTTTCTCCACAAATCGGTGGAGGAATGTTGCAATTAGGACATATTACTGACATGGTTCTCGGTGATGTTAATAACGATTCAAATGAAGATGTAGTACTCCTTTCACAATTAAATAATACAACCGGCGTCGGTACAGCGATTTCATATGTAACTTGGAATGCAACTAATGGTCTAACAAACACCTCTTGGGCTTCTACATGTGATAATGCGACATATTCGAATGTAGCAGATATGAATAATGACGGATTTGATGATGTTGCAACATTTGACTTAGATGATGATTTGGCTTGTATTCACTTAACAAATACAACAACTGGCCTCCCGGGTCCATTATTTGAACTCGATTTATATGGAGATACTAGAGATGCTGGGTTTGCAGATTTCAATAATGACGGATTTGCAGATATAGTATCAATCCATCCGAATGGTATATTCTCGTTCCGCGCATATTCAAACAAATCCAGTGCTTGGAACAATAATGTGACAACCACACTCTATGGCGATAATCCGCTAACAAAAGCCAACCTTTCTCATTTATTCCTAGGTCCTATTCGCTTTGGATTCAATATTTCCGCAGTTGTAATAGATAATGACGGCGATGGATTTGAAGTAAAGTGGTTCCAAAATGCAATTTACGAGACTACAAATGACCTTGATGGATTGGGATACAATATTGTTTGTGGAGATATTGACAATGATGGAGACATGGATTTCGTTTCGAGAAGAACTAATGGTGGGACCAAAATAACAAGAATGAGAAACAGTGGTTCTTGGGATACTGACAGCAGCAGTCGGTCAGCGAATCTAATCAATGCGACGATTGCGGACCATGATGGCGACGGTAATAATTCACTGATGATGGTAGAACCAGGTGTGCCTGATGGCAATGCCAGTACAGTAGAAGGTCAAATTGAGTTTAAGGATATTTACTATCGTAGCGGTTGGGGTGGAGGTTGGAGAGTTACTTCTTCCGCTTCTCATCCAGACACATACCCGTGGTCACATCCCCAGGATATTGTACTTGGAGACATGGATGGCGATGGTCTTGATGAGCAGATAATTATTGCAGGTGAAGGAAATATTACTGGCCTATACATTTCTGCATGGCATACTCTTGAATTGGACATCAATAAAGATGGAATTACTGACCTTACTGCGGCTGGTTATGCAGGAGATGGAACACGAGGTCAAGAACCGTTGCAAATAATGGATCCATTTGGAGAGATGTACACAATATTATCTCCTTTGATGAGTGTGGGAGGATATACTACTGACGGATATGGAATCTCAATGTCAGAATATACCTTTAATTTCTCTGCGAATAGCAGTGGGTCTTTCAATCTATCAAATTTAGACTTTGGATATGATTTTGATTTTAGAGTTGATGTTAATCCACAATCATCTGGAAATTTAACAAATGTATTCAACCAAAGAGAAACCGGCGGAGTAGGAATAATCAATGTTCCATTAGCGTTTAATTCCACATTAGCAGGAACTATTTCACTGAAAACTCTTACTGCGGAATATCAAGCTGGTGCACCAAATTTGGCATTACCTCCAACACCGATATTGACGTTGGATCAATTGGCACCAGACCGCGTAGTGCTTACCTGGCAAGACACATTTGATTTCGGAAGCGATTTAATTCAATTTGAAATATTTAGAGTTGCCAAGGGTGCTCCAATAGATACCAATTCTGCATATTTAATCACACCAATTAATGTTTCAATAGATTCTTCAATCACATATGGTTCATCTTATGACTATGCAGTACGCTCTGTACACACCTATGGTGTTACCAGTAATTTGTCGTCAATAGTTTCTGTAACGATTCCTTATCCAACCCCGCCATCTACCATAACTGGAGTAACTGCACAAG
>JANXHP010000093.1 GCA_024958795.1 Candidatus Poseidoniaceae archaeon
GATGAAGTTGAAACTAGTATGGTTGAACAGATAGTTACAGCAATCACAGAAATGATCAGTGGATTAATCGCTTCTATTGTCGAATCAAAAGATGAATGATTCTGATAGTTAAGCATCGCTTAGTATTCTTCACATCGTTTATTCTGTTCGCCAGTGCTTACGAATAATGACTTTTTCACGTGACCTTGTGATTCCAATCCACAAAAATCCAGCGATAAGTGATGATGTAATCAATGCATACATCCCTCCCTTGAATAGTGGCATTATTCGGATTTCAGGAGGAGTTCGATGCATTATCTCTACAATACAAATTCTACTTATTTCTCCAACAGTTGCAGCACCAATGGCTTGGAAAGCTACAAAGTAAATCTTCTGAAACAAAGTATTGAATCCCTTTCCATTAACGATATCATCACCTAAAATCGATGACATCAAACCTATTCGTTTTACAAAAATGTTAGGGAATGCATACAGAATAGAGATGACAATATGAATTGTACTTATCGAAATGATTAGCCATGTCCTATCACCAAGAGATGATTCCATTACATATGAATGGAAAAAGTAAGTAGGCGTTAGTAGCACTAGAAATGTGAAGATTACTGCTCTTCGCCGAGCATTCTTAAATTCATCAAGAGGCCATTCCATGATTGCCTTTGGAGGCTGTGCTAAAAAACAATTTCTCTAGAAATAATAATTCAATACGGCCGATTACTACGATTGTGTTACTGTCAGATCTCTGGTGTAATGAGATATTGTCATTGCGAAGGTTTACAAAGAACTACTCGGCGACAATACTATGAAGATTAATCAGTCAAACATCGTGGTATTAACTGGTGCCGGAATTTCTGCAGAATCAGGTATTAGGACGTTTCGAGATAATGACGGACTTTGGGAGGAGCACCCAGTGGAAGAGGTAGCAACTCCCCAAGCATGGCAACGCAATCCGATCAAGGTTTGGGGATTCTATCAAGCACGTCGCCGCCAACTATCCGAAGTGGAACCTAATCCGGCCCACTTTGCATTATCTGAGTTAGCAGAATATGCAAAGGATTTTTTTCTTATCACTCAAAATGTCGACGATTTGCATGAAAGGGCCGGAACCATAGATGTTGTCCATATGCACGGGCAATTGAGGATGCTCCGGTGCGAGGTGAGTGGAAATAGCGAAGAGCGAATGGGACCAAGCGACCTTGAAAGTGATTTTCAGTTCTGTACATGCTGCGAAACTGCAAGTCGCCTCAGACCTGATATCGTTTGGTTTGGAGAACAGCCAATGAATATGGTTGAAATTTACAATACCATTGAAACCTGTGATGTCTTCATTGTGGTGGGAAGTTCCGGTCATGTATATCCAGCATCAGGTCTCGTTAATTTTGCCAAACAGTCTGATGCGCACACAATACTAATCAATCTTGAGGAACCTGTGAATTCTGCAATGTTTGATGAAATTCATTTAGGGAGTGCAGGGGAAATCCTTCCGAAATTAGTTGCCGAATGGATTGAACAAAGTTCGTTGTGATTGAATCAATTTTCCATCATCATTCTTCAGCAGGGGCTGAATACCAACGACCTTGGAAGGAATTATCGGTATTATCAATGTGAATAAATAAGTTCAATGAAGTCCAAACAAGAGTATTGAATCCATCTCCTAAGTTATCCTCTCCACCTGCTTTTGTAACCATGAAATCTAAATTATCAGTACCAGAATGCCATTCTTGCCAGAAAGAAATATCTCCTCCTGCACTAAAGAAATTGAATGTTGCATAATCATTAGTAAAAAATGAACAATGGTCACTAGCACACGTTTCTTCACTCTGCCAGTGAATATCATTTTGAGGAGTATCATCAAAACTCATTTCATCTTCAACAACCATTCGTACCCATTCATTCATTTGGCTCAAATTCCCTTCATCAGCACCTGCTGTTGCAATCCCTAAGTCATAAGGCCCATATCCAGGAGGTGGAACGATTGGATAATTTAGTGAAACCATATCAAAATTCATGTAAGCCTTGACACTTTGATTTTCAGGTAAATGGCTAACGAATGCTGCAGAACCAAGCAATCCTTCTTCTTCACATGCCCATAGTGCTGCTGCAACAGTGTGATCCCATTCACGACTTGCAATCCCTTGAGCAACTTCCATACTCACAGTCGAGCCACTGGTATCATCATTAGCACCTTCACTAGTACCTCCACCAGGAGGAGTAAATGCATAAGCGACATCAAAATGACCACCTAATAATATGATTTGATCAGGATATAGTCGGCCGTATTTGTAGCCTACAACGTTAACTTGGTCTGGATCATCTTCGTAATGAGTAACGACTACTTCATCAAATCCATAAGTTTCCCAAATTGCAGCCATTCCATTAGCAGCAGCCTCATAGTTTGCTCCACCATCATGAATAGAAGCACTTGCACACCATCTATTATTCCAATCAGTAGTCAACATATCAATCGTATCAAAAGCTCTACGTCCATCAACTAACATCATCTCACTTGAATCTTCAAGAGTTAATGTTGCATTCCAAATAATGTCATCATCAACAGTACTAACAGAAAGTTCTAACTCATTTTGTTCGGTATCTATTATCAATAATTCAACAGTTGTAACTTCGGAAGAATAAGTCCAGTTCATTGAATCTCTATACACATTGAATTCATCAACAAGATACATACCTGGAGAGCGATGAACTTTGAAATCAACATTAGAATCAACTTCTAAGAAATAAGGCTGACCGCGTATTGCAACCAACGATTGCTCTTCTCCAACTGAGATATCAGCAGTAACTTCGCTAACTGAATCTTCACCAAAGCACCCTGATAATGGTGCTAAGAGGAATATAGATACCAACAATATTGCCTTAATGCTACGCATATTCTCACCAACTAATCTCAGCCCCAATCACATGGTTCAAGAATCTCTTGACCACCCATATGTGGTCGCAAAACTTCAGGAATACTTACTCTACCATCAGCAAGTTGGTTCTGTTCAATAATCGCTACCAGTGCTCGAGATGTTGCTACTGCAGTTGAATTGAGTGTGTGAGCAATCGGCTGACCAGCATGCCCAGGTTGGCCATAGCGGATATTCAAGCGATTGGCTTGATAGTCAGTACAGTTTGAACAGGAGACGATTTCTTTGTATTGATTTGCTCCTGGAATCCATGCCTCAAGGTCATACTTTCTTGCAGCAACAGTCCCCATATCTCCAGTACAGATATTGACAATCTCGTAATGGATTTGTAAACTATCCCATAAGTCAATACAATTCTGTAACATCTCTTCTTGAAGTTCCCATGATTGTTCTGGAGTTGCGAAAATAATTTGTTCAATCTTTGTAAATTGATGTACACGCCAAATACCTAAGTCAGATTGACCATGTGAACCAACTTCTCTTCTAAAGCAAGGTGAAACTCCTACAATTTTCAAAGGTAATTGATTTTCAGGAATTGTCTCATTCATGTACATCGCTGTTAATGGGTGTTCTGATGTTGCTATCATGTAGAAATTATCTGGTTCAACTCCATACATCACAGTTTCAAAATCAGCCAAATCAGTAACACCCTCGTAGGCTTCTCGATTCATCATTACAGGAGGCTGAACGAAAGTAAATCCCCGCTGGCGAATGAAATCAACAGCATATTGTTGTAAAGCGAATTCTAGGCGAGCCAAATCTCCCTTGAGGAAGAAGAAACGTGAACCAACAATCTTAGCAGCACGTTTCAAATCAACCCACTTATTCATTTCAATAAGTTCGTTATGGGTTCGAGCCTCAAAATCAAAACTTGGTTTTTCACCATGAACACTATGCTGTGTATTACCGCTTTCATCAGCACCTACAGGAACATCTGGGTGTAAGATATTTGGAATTGTCATTCTAATTCTATCTCTAGCTGCTAGAGCATCATCAGTTGCAGTTTCCGCAGCACTAATCTTTGCACCTAAGTCTGCAACTTGAGCCTTAATCTTCTCAGCCTCATCACGATTTCCAGACTTCATAGCTTCTCCGATTCCGCGTGCAGCAACATTCTTTTGTTGTCTTAGTTGATTGGTTTGATGTTGTAAATCTCTCCACTGTTTATCTAAATCAATTACTTGTTGAATTTTATCATATGGTATACCGCGTTTATCGTGATCTGCAAATATCATTTGCGGATTTTCTCTAAACAAAGTAATATCAAGCATTTATTTTCACCAACTAATTCCGAAACTAAACAATGATGTTCCTATGAAAAGTAATCCGGTGATTATATATCCTAAAATTGCACCACCATTTAGCAGAGGTAATCCTGCTTGCGCCTTTCCTTGGGCAACGAAATACATCAATGCAACATATCCACATAAGCCACCAACCAATGCTCCCATTGCAACTGGCATTGCTACTGATTCGTCAAGCCATTGAGCACAAGACAGAACTAACATTCCTGGGAATATAACATCGCCAAGACCCATAAACATCGCCTCTCCGCCATTGTTCTTGGCTGCAGTTTTGGCAGGTTTGGTATTGGAAGATGTTTGAGCAGGTATATCTCCACCCTTATCACTAATTTGTGCCTGATTATCTTTGAATGAATAGCCCTTATCTTGAGGTGCAACCAATAGAATTGGAAGTCGTAAACCGATCATCGTATCGGCTAGTTCAAGCATATGCTTAGATTTGTAGACAGCCCATGCATCGTATGCCGCTGCCACAATCATGAAGATGATAATTAATGAAGGAACAAATGCAACTCCGAGCATTACTATTACTCCAGCACCAACTAATATCCCTACAGTGTTAACCACATACCATTCACTGTGAACATATAATAAAACCATTAATGCAATTGCAATAATTAATCCGGCCAAAAATGGGCCATCATACAATTGTAATCCATCCAATGACATCATTTCACCAGTTACCTGTCCGTGCTTTGCAGTAGTTCCATCATTATCATAAAGCGCTACAAATTGAGAACTATTTTCTGATTCATCGATGAAATATCCAGCTATGAAATTTGTATCCACAGGGAAAGAAATTCTATTTTTTAGTAAAGTTCCATGAAGCCAGTGTGCTGTATCGTCTGTGGCGATGAGCATATCCGTATATCCAGATACATCTAAGTCGGTTAATCTAACAGATTGAATAGTATCAGAGAAATCCATCATATGCATATTGGTTTGTTCCTCAACCTCAACTTCAGCAGATTGATTCCATTCAAATCCAATTACACTGCCATTGTTTTCACCAAGTAGAATAAATCCAGTATCAGCACTTGCATTTTCCATTGTCACATCAGACCAAGGAGAGTGTCCGAAATCAGAACTAACATAACTTTCTGTTGCATTACTCGTGAATACAGTTGTAGCTGGTTGAGTTTCAAGATTAGGCAATAATTCAGTATTAGTTTCCTCTAATTCAATAACACAAACTTGCGTTGCAGTAGTTATCAGCAATCTATCCTCAGATATGGCTTCAGAATAAAGAACTCCATTACTCACTTCAAGGCCGGTTGGCATCGCCCACTTTGCTTGATATGTCAACACGTTATTCTCGAAAACCCTGTAATGGAATATTGAATCGTCGTTTGCAATCATATACATTGAATCATCAATTAGCACTGCTAAAGAACAACCAGTATGCATATTTGGTAGTGCAATTAATTGTGGTTCTAAATCATCAGAATAAGCATGGCAAGCGTATGTGTTTAATTTTTCACCAGTGTCAATATCAACAGTCCATATCCAAACACCGTTTGTGAATGTTGCAATATTTCCATTTAGTATAACCCGCGTACCCCCCACATCATTTCCAGGGCTACGTTGTTGGTCACCCTGCCATACCGGCTCTCCTTCAAACGGCTGGCCTTGCCAATAACTTACAGAATCGTTCCAAGGTCCATCGGCTTCACCTGTTAATTCTGTAGTTAGGAAACCATCCATTCCATATTGAGTAAGATAATATTCGCTCGTATTTGTTGAAGCAGCATCGTATTCAAATGGTTCAGGATCGAAATCAATTACAATCATGTGGGCAAGAGGAACTGTTGTGTACATCAAAGCAATAGCCAATATTCCCATTATTCCATATTTGATTATCCAATCCTTTTTGTACTTCGCTAATACTAAAATTGCAGCAGTAAAAATGAATATGAATGCTAACTCAAGTGCGATATATTTGACTTGAGTTGCACCAGCTTCTCCAAATGCATGCAATCCTGCAACATCATACCATGGGCGGATAAAAAGAGCAATTGCAATTGTAATCACGAACATAAATGCCATTCCTACCATTCCAGATAACTGCTCTTTTATTGAATCAAAAAATGATTCATTACGAAGTTCTCTTTCAACTGCAACGAATTCTTCAGAGATATCACGGCCTGCATTTTCGGGATTATCATCGTCGCTCATAGCAGATGCGAGTTAGGGCTTGCATATGACTCTCTCTCTCAAAACATTCCCCCTAAAGGGGGAAAATACAGTCTCTTTCACTATTCAAAATGGTTTCAAAACGCTAATTTTGACTTCTCGGGTCCTTAGGACCTTCAGTACTTTGAATCTCAACACCGTGTGAAGATAGATAGCCAACTCCATTTTCTCCCATGAAGCCACCATCGACAATAACAACCCTTGAAATTCCAGAATGATGGATTAATTTCGCACACATCATACAAGGTTCGCCGGTAACGATTAACCAAGCACCATTGGTAGGCACTCCATTGGCAGCAGCATTACAAATCAAATTCATTTCAGCATGATGGCAACCGATTTCAACCCTAGTTCCTGATACTATGTTTTCGCTATCCCTTAGGCATTCTTCACCTCCGCAAAGACGCCCTCCACCTCTTGGTCCACCATTGTAACCATCCATCAGAATAACATTTCTCGCAGGGTCAACCAATAATGCACCAAATTTTCTGCGAGGGCAATTAGAAGCCTCAGCTAAAGCCAAGCATTGTTGTATTCGGATTGCTAAATGCTTGTCTTTCATTACCTCACCTATTCCTTGCTAACACTAGTCTTCTTTCATCTCTTCGCTAACAAACTTAGGTCATCATCGCTGTCAAGATATAGTAAACCGAGAATATTTCCTTGTAAATAAATAGAGCCAAGACTAACGATTAGGCCAACATCATGCACGCTTTCATC
>JANXHP010000056.1 GCA_024958795.1 Candidatus Poseidoniaceae archaeon
ATTGGTTCATGCAGGATATGATCCAAGAACTGATTTGGATGATCAAGGAGAGCCTGAGCATTTGTGGATTCGTACTCCATTTCATCAATCTATTAAGGCAATAGATGAACAGAGAAGTGTTGTATTTGGACATACTCCAACGATGCTATTATTTGGTGATTCAGATGATTCCTATGGTAAGATTTGGTATTCTGATGTTAAGTTACAAGATGGTAGAGCAGCATCTATTGGAATTGACACCTGTCTATTTCACAAACAACAATTACCAGCATGGCTAAGTGCAATCAATCTACAAACTATGGAGATTAAACAGATGCCAAGAGTTGAAGTTTGGAATGACCGAACAAGAAACTTAGCAAAAATTCCGTAAATGAATTGATGATGTAGATACCTTTGGCTTGAATCATGGGCAAGCATCCAAGTGGTATTTTGGGTGATGCTAAGACTCCTAAACACGCCCCGCACCTTCCCGAAAACTTGGTTGAGAATGTAATTCAATCATTATCAGGGGAATTGGAAGCAGTGTTTACTCCTTGGATTGCAGATAGAATTGAATTGATTTGGCTAGAGGCTGATGATGACCGATTGGGAATGACTAGATTTGAAGAAGGTGCTAATGAGTTACTTCGCCGCCGCAGGTTGCGTCTAGACCCAGGAAGAGTAACGATTGGATTACACCCAGCACTTGCTGAGGATTTGGCATTGTATGAGCATACATTTGTCCATGAGTTATTACATGCTAGCGGGCTTACTTTGCATTCAAAGAAACATGATGATCTTACCAATCAAATTGCACCTTCTCCAAAGATGAGTGAATCTCCTCTATTACAAAAGATGAGAGAAGAGATAATTGGACAATCTGTTGTATCTCAGTGGAATTGTAAAAATTGTGGCTATGTATGGGACCGAAAAACGGTAACAAAGCCTAAGCGTTGCTTCAAGTGTGCAAAACCTCTATGATTTATCAGAAATATTGCTTTTGAAGCATTTCTGGGTGGTTTTATTCTATTAAAATTTCATGCAATTACTGTTTGTTCATGTGCAACATTCATCAATAGTTGGCTACCGCCTGTGGATAAGGGCGTATAGTGTAGCTTGGATATCACTTTGGCCTTCTAAGCCGAAAACTCGGGTTCGAATCCTGATACGCCCGCTTCCAATGAGAGTTGTAAATAATGTGTCTTAGGACTATTTATTGGCTATTTTTGAAGAGGATTAAGTGCGGTATAACCCGATGCACTCATATATGAATGGTCAGTCGGCGACCTGTTCACTATGAAGCGAGGTTCACGTGCTTGGAAGAAAACTGGAAACCAGCGGTGGAAGTGGCGACGCAAGAAGCTACGACGTCGTAAGCGCGCTCGCCGACAAGCCAAGGCTTGATTTGGTGTGACAAACAATGGGAGTATAGTATAGCTTGGTAGTATCGCGGGCTCCAGTTGCACAGGAATGACGACGAGTGGGTTTGCTGACAGTTGATGACCAACTGGAGCGCCGACCTGTTGCAATCCTGCAAACCGTAGCCTCATCTAGAGAGGTGGTTTCAGAAGAAATCCGCTGGGGGGGGTTCAAATCCCTCTGCTCCCACCAAATAACAACTTGATTGGCGAGTTTGTTATCTAATTCTTAGGATTAATCAATCTGAAAGTGCCATTCCATCACCATCTCTAAAATTAGATGATGCTAATGCCAATATTGATTCGATCAATGACCAAGGCCAAGTAATTAGTGTGCCTATGCCGAATGTGAGAATAGTCAGTAATAATTGTGTAATTCCCAATCCAGTTTTTCCAAGATAAAAGTTGTGAACTCCGAAAACTCCTAAGAAAAATCCTAGCAGGAATGTTACTATTTTGGATCTAGACCCAACACCAACTTGTTGCATCATCATTCCTTGTTGCCCATATGCTTGTACTGGTTGTCCTTGTCCATATGCTTGCATTGGCTGGCCTTGCATCATTGGTTGTTGCTGAGCAGCAAACTGCCCCATTTGTTGAGCTTGAGGCGGATGGGTTTGATGGACTATAGGTGGTGCGTAGGCTGCTGGAGAACTGATAGGTGCTGGTGATGGTTCTGATGAAACTCCGGTGCTAAAAAATGGACTCCATGAACCATCTGGATTAGGAGTGGAAGTAGATTCAAGTGCAGGAATTCCATTAATAATAATAAAATCATAGCGAACAGGGTCATATCCAATTGAAGGATTTGAATGAGCAATCACTTCAATAACTTGCCCATTATTTCGTATATCGGCAATAGTAAAAACTGCACCTTCGTCATCTGGATAACATTCTGCAGCAATACGTTGGAAGTTTTGAGATATCCACGCATTATGATTGCCTACATTACCTACACTAGCAGTCGGGTTTAATGAAAAATCAGGATAGTACTGACGTGTATGTTTTTGTGCGAATTCATCATCGAATCCCTGCGATTTTAGATTCTCAAAATAGGCCTGTGCTTCCATAGAAATCAATTCGCTGTTGAGGTCATTGCATTTTGTATTTTTGGGAAACTCACTATTCTGTTCAAATCCCTGTATGCAATATCTTGATGTGTGCGAGCATAGCCCTATGGGCTAAGGGGTTATTATGCGAAGAGCAATAGCAATTTTCTTATTTTCATTATTGATGGGTCCAATGACCGGTTCATTAACGACTCAACAAGATTCTAATTTGTCTGATTGGATGGCAGTTGATGAGCAACAAATTCAGTGGATGAAAAAATCTTCAACCTTGCAAATACCACAACAACAGTTGCCAATTTGGACACAAAATTCGCAGCCTTGGTGGCAAGTAACTACCTTAGATCAAAACCGTAATTCAATACATGATTCGCTTGAGAGTTTTGTTGGAATTACAGGGATCGGTCTTTCTTACGAGGAACCAGTTACGCAACAAAATATTGATGATTTAACTGAACTTGGCCTCTCAGTATCAGATACTATAGAATCTGTTAACGCAGTATTACTTGGACAAATCGATGCATCATTGGCTACAACATTGTCTCAATTAGATGGAGTTGTAATGGTTGAAAGATATGGAGGAGTTGTTTTCTGGGGAGATGTACAAACTCAAGCGGTAAAGGCTCGTAATTCATCTCTTTATCCAGGTGCATGGGAATTTGGAGTTTCAGGAGAAGGCGTTGTAATTGCAATGGTTGATACCGGAGTCGATAATGAACATCCAGGTCTTAATCAAAAATGGGTTGCAGGTTATGATGCAGTTTGTTATGTTCATACTGACCCAACTTGTGTGTTTAACAACCCTAGTAGAGAAACCGATGGCTCATATGATCCAGATGATGGTAATCAGCACGGAACAGCCTGTATGGGTATGGCAAGTGCAACCGGATTAGACGCTTCAGGGGCGCAAACTGAATTTTATGGTGCAGCACCAAATGCATCTTTAGTCGATGTTAGAATCGGAACAGATGCAGGAGCAGGTCCTTTTGAAAATTACATTTTAGAACAAGAATTCTATGAATCTGCAATGAATGGTATTCAATGGATTATTGACCATAAAGACGATGCGTGGGCCGGTGCTGATGAGTCAAATCATGGAATTGATATCATTTCTCTCTCATGGGGAATCACTAGCCATGAAGGCGGCGGTTCAGATGGTGAAGACATGCACAGCCGAATTCTAAATGAAGCGATGGAAGCTGGAATCGTTGTTAGTGTCGCTGCTGGAAACGATGGTCCTGACAATGATGGATTGTCAGGAATGGGTTCAGGAAGTCTGGCGATTACAGTCGGTGCAACAGATGATATGAATTCTGTAGATAGGAATGATGACACAGTTGCAGGTTATTCTTCAAGAGGGCCACGACGCGATAATGGTGATAGCAATCCACTGAATGAACTAAAGCCAGAGCTTAGTGCTCCAGGCACTAATATCATTCAAGCAGAAGGTTGTGTAACCTCTGGTCTTTGTAATAACTTATTCAATGATGCAAGTGAAAATGGCTACACTGGAAGAGGTTCAGGAACATCCTATGCTACACCTTCAGTATCGGGAATAATCGCATTAGTTCTTGAGATAAATCCAGACCTAACTCCGCTTGAAGTAAAAGAGATTCTCAAATTTACTGCAGAACGTCGT
The DNA here is from genome assembly GCA_024958795.1 of Candidatus Poseidoniaceae archaeon. Taxonomy (GTDB): domain Archaea; phylum Thermoplasmatota; class Poseidoniia; order Poseidoniales; family Poseidoniaceae; genus MGIIa-L1. The sequence goes on from JANXHP010000056.1 coordinate 4,104, forward strand.
GGACCTGCAACTCAACCGGATGTAGACCCATTTTGGAATCGTGATTTTGGATGGGGTATGGTCGATGCTTACGAAGCGGTCAAACTCGCACAATACATTAACCAAAGTGGATTGACTAGTTCATTGGATATCCATACTCAAGTTCACATTAGTAATTCAAGTATTAACCAAACAACCGGATTGCATGAATTAACTGGAGAAACTTGGGGACAAATGGGTTCGGTAAGTTCAGTTGAGTATAGAATCAATGATGGTGGTTGGAATAGTGCTTCATTCCAGATGGAAGACAATGTTTCTGCTTTACAAAGAATCAATTGGACTATCGCATTAGATCCAGCAAAGATTGGTAAAGGAAACCAGACTATTGAAATCCGTGCAATTAATTCTGAAGGCCTTCAATCTTTACCGATATTAACTCAGGTTGAGGGAACCGGTTTGGCATCCAGTTCTTCTCTATCATGGACAGTAGGGCAGTATGCAACCTTTGCAGGTGTAATTGTATTAATTTGCTTGATTGGATTGATGTTCCAAGCACGTACTGAAAAACCATTGACTCTCAATCTCAATTATTCTGATGATGGAATTGAAGAAGTTTTGAAAACGGATAAAGATTTAGCTGCAATAGTTGATGCAGAGTTGGTCATTGATAATGATTCAAGCGGTTGAAGTTTCATAAAACAAATGTGAATCTTCACGATGATTGAAATGTAAAATAGGAATCGGGTTATTATGGCAACATTCAGTGATAGGGCTCTTTCAATACAGCCAACAGGCGTTCGAAAGATGTTTGATTTAGCGGGAGATGATGTCATTTCTTTTGGTTTGGGTGAGCCAGACTTCCAACCACCTGATATTGCGATAGAAGCTTTCTATCAAGCAATGAAAGATGGACATAACAAGTATACTACTACTGCTGGATTACCTGCTTTAAGACAACAAATTGCAGAGAGTTGGAATAGTTATCAAGATGGACTTAATTCAGATAATGTTTGTATTACAATGTCGGGAACAAATGCAATACTCAACCTATTTTTGACATTTGTAAATCCAGGAGAAAATGTATTAATTCCAGAACCGTATTTTCCATTGTATGGTCCAGATGCAAAGTTATGTGGTGGTGATGCCAATTATTACCCTTGTTTGTTTGAGGATGAGTTTATTCCACAAGTTGAAAAATTGGAACAACTTGTAAATGAAAATACTGTGGCAATATTGTATAATTTTCCAAGTAACCCAACAGGGGGAACACTGAATGTTGAGCAGAGAGATGAATTACTTGATTTTGCAAAAAGGCATGACTTATGGCTGATTACAGATGAAGTATACGACCGTATTGTATTCGAAGGAGAACATGTTTCATTCATGGGTACTGGATATGATAAAGTGATGTTGATCAATTCCTTTTCCAAAACATTTGCAATGACTGGTTGGAGAATCGGATATGTTATGTCAACTAATATTGAAGCGATGAAACAAGTAATAAAAATGCAATATTATATCACTGCGTGCTCAAATGATGCAATGCAATACGGAGTTTTAGCAGCAATGCAAGAAGCCTCTGATTATCCAGATATTGTTGCTGCAGAATTCAAACAACGTTGTGACTTGATAGTGGAGAGACTAAACAATATGGAAGGAGTTGAATGCCATAAACCGAAAGGTGCAATCTATGTCTTCCCGAAAGTTGAGGTCAATGGGTTGTCTAGTGAAGACATCGCTATAGAATTGCTCAAAGATGGAGTATTATGTTCCCCTGGTAGTGCATTTGGTTCAGCCGGTGAAGGGCATCTAAGATTTGCATATACTATTTCCCAGCAAGATATTATTCGGGGAATGGATAAGGTTGAGGCTACATTAAAGCGTTTGAGAAATAATGAGGATTGAATATGCTTGGTTCAATTATTCTTTTTATTTTGGGTTGTTTTATTGGATTTATTAGTCCAAGACTTCCAGTATTAATTATCACTCGCGCAAAGGGGTTTAACTATCATTTCTCACAACACCCAGAGCCAATTTCACTCAGCCCACATCTAACTCAAAGATTGATGCATATGAGGACATTTTACTGGTTAGGCATTGGATTTGCACTTATTCCTATTGCAGCTGGTTATACATCTTTAGTTTGGGGTTCAGCATCACTTGGATTTGGATTATGGTTAAGTTCTGGGTGGTCAATTATTAGCAAACTTCAAACATTTATTGGTGGGAATCACCCTGCTTGGACCTATGATATGGCAGTTAGGTTACAGGTTGTTATGAATAATTCAAAGCAAGATCCTTGTTGTGATTTTCCCGAACCAGAATGGCAATTAACAGCAGTTCGTTGTGCATCTTGTAACATTACACTCGATGAAATGGCGAGGCCAGATTTAGGCCGAAAAAGGTCTGATGGATTCATAATGGGAAGTATCCGGATTTTAGCCAGCGACGGTCATCCAATTGTGAGTGAACCAGGTAATGATTAATCTTGTTTTTTCAATAATTCCGTAAAATAGTATACCTGTCTAAATAGCACTTTTTTGGCTGTTTTGAAGGGCAACCTTTGAGGATTGAAGCAATGCCCGAAGGTTATGGGAAGGAACTCTAGCAAGGGTCCGTTAAGCACAAGGTTGTGGTTAACTATTATCGCCTTTGCACAAATTTTCCTAACTCCACTCGTTGCTTTTTCAATGACTTATCTTGTCGATTTCCACAATACTGGTGATTCAATATCTTTATCTTTTCAACTTGAAATGATTCCTTGGATTGGAGCAGCATCATTGTTTTACGGAATGTTAGCATTATTCTTAGCATTGATTATGGGTGGATATACACCGGTTACTGTAATCGAAAAGGGCGGATGGAGAAGATTTTTTGGACTAAGTCGTAATCCCAGAAATGCTCATCAACGTAGGGAGTCAAGAAAGACGGCAGCAAACTCACCACATGGGCAATTAGCAATATTGGCATATGATAGAGATGTGATGGGATACAAATTCCTCTCAACTCATGGTGGTTTGATGCTATTAGCAGTACCTTTCCAAGTTTTATTAGCAACGATTCCATTAGTTATTCTGTTAGTTCTTCCAAAAGACTTTGTTCGAAATGATAGAGGATTGGAATTAGCATTATTAATTTACATGATTTGTCTTATTTTCGTTATGAAATATTTTCCAAAAATTGCATACAAGTATATTGGTGCAGCAGCTGTGACAAGAAAGTGGTTAGTTTCCATGACTCGACTATCTTGGTTGGCTCCTATCTTAGTTCTGTATATGATGGGGCGTATGGCTGCAGTAGTTGTTCTTGGTTGGATAGGCGCAGATAATGGGTTGAGTTTTTCTTTTGAGAAAAATTTCTTTGAATCACTATTGGGAGTAGCCGCTATTCCAGATACTTCTTTCATAGATTTGCTTACCGCGTTAGCGGTCATGCCAATGGCTGCATTCACGACTCTTGCAGTATTGGGTGGGTGTTCAGGAGAACCTCCTGAATGGATGAGAATGGGTAGTGAACCGATTATTGAACAAGTGGATGAAGAAAACGACAAGCCCGCATTCCTTGACAGCATGGTGGTCAAAGGTGCGGGCATGGTATTAGCAGGAAGCGCTACAGCAGCTGTAGTTGCAGCGACGGGTGTTGCTGGTAAATCACAAATGGCAGTTCAAAGCATTGGTGCGATGGCTGCGGGAGCACCTGGAGCAACATCAGCTGCAACTCAGGGCGTTGGAATGTTATCTAGTGGTGATGATATTGTTGGTGCTACTGACATTATTGGTGATTCAAGCGATCCTCTTTCATCAATAACAGACTTGCCTCAAACTGAATTTGATGTTGGCAATATTGATGATATTATCTCAGAAAACACTGAATTAGAAGACCACAAAAAGCCTGCGATTAAAGGCTTAGGGCCAAATTAATTTCTTCAATAAATCATTTGAAAACTAAGATAGTTTCCTCCTTTGACCCCATAGGGGTCCAGTTTTTGTGATAATCATATGACGGCCACCTTCATAACCCGAACCAATGTCCGATAGGCGTTGGTGCTTATGCGTCGTGTCTCAAATGTTGCCCTTGTTGCTTTATTACTGTTACAAACTATGGCTTTAGGATTATCTTTTCCAGTCACTGCAGGTGGTCAGAATGATGATTTCAGAGTCTCTGGAATATCTATCGGAAATGGTAGTGTGATGCCCGATACATGGGTTCAGTCCGATGGTTCTACTATCGATTATATCTTTGAACTAGCGCCAATTGAAATCTCAATGTCTATTGTACGTGGAGGAAGTTCACTAAGTGCAAAGGCAACGAATGCAACTTTGGAAGTCGTCCATCCAATAGGTTTCGTGATGGAAACATATAGTTGGAATAGCGGTGATTTGATCGGTGGCCAAGGTGCATCCGTATCTTATGTGTGGACTCCAACCGCAGCACATTCAATCCTTAACACAACAACAAATGATCTCAGTGGAGGATTAATCCTTAGAGCAACTGTAAGTTTCCCAGGAGATGACAGAAATGATAATGACGAAATGGAAAAAGCAGTTCCAGTTGCAATCGCAGAAGACATCTTTGATGGTTGGGCTGGCGCTGGAAAGTTATCTTTCCTATCAGCGCGTTACCCTGTAAATGGTGGAGATGCTACTGCAGCGGGTTCATGGCAAGATGATACTGGTGCAGCAATTGGTTCAAAGCATTGGAGGCATTCAGCACCAGGAGGTTCTGATTATCCATCAAGTGCAAATGACCGCTTAGTAAACATGTATCAAGTCAGTGATGGACAATGTGGCGTCGATGGTCAAATTGATGCAGGAATGTCTCAAACTTACCAAATGTGGGTTTGCCGCAAGCAATTTTTCTCAAGTAATTATGTCTCATCACAATTCCATATTCAAGCATGGGGAAGTATGGCAGCAGGAGATAGTGTTTCAATTGAATTATGGCGCAGTTCCGGAAATATCAGTAACCCAATGGAGTCTGTACGCTGGGATATCGCAAATGGTAACCCAAGTCCAGCACCAGGTCAGTGGTCTAACTTATCATGGGACCCACAAGCAACGTGGTCACAGATTCCAGGTTTGAATAACCCTGACTTATTCCTTGGTGGCAACTCATTCTTCTTGGGAATGCTTTTCAATTCGGACTCAAGTAGTGCAAGTGAAGGATTCCACATTGATGATTGGATTCAATTTGGTATCACCAAAGTTTCTGATTATACATTAGAAATGGATTGTGATAATCCAGCAGGAGGATATTCAGGTCCACCTTTGGGTCTTCTTCAACTGAAGTGTGATATTACCAATAATGGATATACTTCTGCACTAGTAAGAGTTGAAACAAATGTAACAAATACATCATGGATGAATCCTCAGATGCCAGCGATTAGAATTGAAGTCGCTGACTCTAACGACCACGATTTAGATGTGCTTATGCCTGCGATTCCAGCAGGAGCAACTCGTGAAGTTTATGTTAATTTGAGTATTCCTGCAGGTGCAGATGTACAACAACAGATTTGGCAGGTATGGTTTACAGATGCTAGCGGTGCTTCCACAGGTGAGAAAGGAAGATTGATGATGGATGTTGCAGTTTCTGAACAATTTGGAGTCTCACTCACATCCTCTGTACCTCTTAATGCAGCTACTCTCAGTCCAGGTGAATCTGGAACTATTCCATTTAGACTACAAAATTCAGGCAATAAGGATGCAGCATTTAATCTCGCTGCAACTTTTTCTGAAGATGGATGGACTGCAATTGTTGAAAATGAAACCGGTGTAATTCAACCTACTCCAATCACTCTCAATAGAGGTGAGCAAGATGATTTCATGCTCAATATTACTGCACCAAGTGATTCGACGCCAGGTGTTGTTTCTTTCAATTTGAGAGCAACTTGCGGACCATGTGGGGCATTGTTTGGAAATGATGTACTTGTGCGTAATATTAATGTTCCAGTATTCCGTCAAGTCTCGCTAGAATCAGATGTTATCAGTATTGAAGGAGCAGCAAATGGTGTAATGAAGAAGGTTTACATTACAATTCTAAATCAAGGAAATGATGATGAAATATACAATTATTCTATTGTTCAATCTAACTGGTTACTGCATGCAGAAATAACCGCTGCTCAAAGTCCAGTCATGGACGCATGGGATGGAGAATCAACCATTATCCTCAATCTACCTATGCCGATTGGAGTTGTGCCAGGTCTATACAGTGTCAGAGTTATCGCTACCAATTCGATTGACGATTCAATCAGTGAACAAATAATAATCACAGTTGAAATTCTTGACACAGCAGCAGTGTGGGTTTCTGATGAAGATGCTGAACAATCCTATATTCCAGGTGATCCGGCTCAAACGATGGAATTTGAAGTTAGAAACGATGGAAACAATCCAGACCGCTTCACAATGTCATTGGATGTACCTGATGGAATGAATGCTGAATTCACCAATCTGATTGATGGAAGAACGCCAGAAATAGAGACAGGTGCTAGTTTCAATGCATCGGTTAGATTTTCATTCAATGAAGGAACAGATGGAGAGAGAACACTCGGTGTAATTGCAACCAGTTATGCTGATACAGATGTCTCAGCAAGAGGAGAGGCAGTATACTCAGTAGGTTCACTTGGATGGTTGAGAATTGTTTACAATCAACCACCATTACAAATAATGGATTCGGAAGAAGATTATACAATTACAGTATCGGTTAGAAACCAGTACACCTCAGCACAATCAGTTGCTATGGAATTAGATAATGGAGCGTCCAGTTCTTGGTTCCAAGCAAGAATAGAATCTACTGATAGAGGATTTATTTTGCAAGAAGGTGAAGAGCGCTCTGTTACCATCATCTTTGAGATTTCAGAGACTACACTGCTAAACCTTGATTCAGATACTCTTTCAACAAATCTCACTTTGTGGGCACGTTCAGAGACTGTTAGTGATGCAGCCAATTATAAATTACAAGTTGTAATGACGAAAACGGATTCAATTACTGATGGTTCAGTAGATGCACAGGGTTCCTCTTTCGAATTCCAGAATATTTTGACTTGGATTATTTTCATTGTCATCATGGGTGTTGGAGGAGTATTCCTCAAGAATTTGATTTTCGTTGAAGAAGAAGAAGACGACTATGGCGGCTGGGGAGAAGAAGGCTATGAAGAGAGTTTACAATCTACATACGGTTCTGTAACTGCGGCTCCAACTGTCAATTCTCAAGGCGTATTCACTGCACCAGAGCCCGCAAAGATGGTGCCTCCGGTATCAATGCCACCTGCAGCAGCACCTCCAGCGGCTGAAGTACCAGTTGCTCCGGCTCCGGCCCCAGTTGTTGAAGCACCACCTGTACCTGCAGAAGGTCTTCCAGAAGGCTGGTCTATGGAACAATGGAATGCATATGGTCAAATGTGGTTAGAGCAAAATGGCCGAGTTTGAGTATAATTTAGTATAATTATTCACTTAGCGAATAAGCGTAGGGTTCAAGGCGAGAGAGTCGTCGGCAAAAATACAGGGAGGTTCAATCCGATGTACGGCAATGGACAAGCACCAATTTTTATTCTAAAGGATGGCACACAAAGAACTCGTGGACGAAGTGCACAATCAAACAATATTGCAGCAGCAAAAGCAGTTGCAGATGCAGTTCGCTCAACACTAGGCCCAAAGGGTATGGATAAGATGTTGGTCGATTCGATGGGAGATGTAGTAATCACCAATGATGGAGCAACTATACTCAAGGAAATGGATATAGATCATCCTGCTGCTAAAATGATTATTGAAGTAGCTAAAACTCAGGAACAGCATTGCTATGATGGAACTACTACTGCAGTAGTCCTCTCAGGTGAACTGTTGAAGAGAAGTGAGGACTTAATTGACCAAAATGTACATCCAACTGTTATTTGTGAAGGATTCCGTCTTGCTGCAGAGAAAGCGGTTGAGTTGTTGGATAGTCATGGAATTTCTACCGATAATGATGACAAGGTATTGTTGGAAGTAGCAAAGACTGCACTAACTGGGAAATCTGCTGGTGCAGTGAAGTCCTTCATGGCTGACATTTGTGTTCGCGCAGTAAATGCAGTAGGGATTGTTGAAGGTGATGAAAGAATCATTGACCTTTCCGACATTAAAGTTGAGAAGCGTCAAGGTGGTTCAATAAAAGATTCAAGTTTAATCGATGGAATTATTCTAGATAAAGAAAGAGTACATGCTGGTATGCCTCGTTCTCTGGGAGATGCAAGAATTGCATTGGTTAACTCTGCTATTGAAGTAAAGAAGACAGAAGTAGATGCTAAAATCCAGATTACAGACCCTAATCAATTAGCACAATTCTTGGAAGAAGAAGAAAACTATATCCGCGGTTTAGTAATAATGATTCAAGAAAGTGGTGCAAATGTATTGGTTTGTCAAAAGGGAATTGATGAACTTGCACAGCATTACATGGCAAAGGCAGGAATAATGGCTATTCGCCGTGCTAAGAAATCTGATATGGAAGCACTTTCAAAGGCTACTGGTGGAAAGATTGTTACTAACTTAGATGATATTACTGCAAGTGATTTAGGTCATGCTGCTAAGGTTGAGGAAAAGAAAATTGGAGAATCCAATATGACTTTCATTACTGGCTGTCCAGAAGCAAAATCAGTATCCGTACTACTTCGCGGTGGTACAGAACACGTTGTTGATGAGATCCGTAGAGCATTCGATGATGCTGTTGGAGTCGTTTCAGTCGCTTGGGAAGATGGTGCAGTTCTAACCGGTGGTGGCTCTGTATTAGCCGCATTATCAAGAGACTTGAGAACATTTGCAGAAACTGTTGGTGGATTAGAGCAAATGGCTATTGAGGCTTTTGCAAGTGCATTGGAAATAGTTCCTCGTACTTTGGCAGAAAATGCTGGACTTGACCCAGTTACTACTCTAATCGAACTTCGTAAGGCACATGCTGATGGTGCAAGTCATACAGGAATCAATGTCTATGAAGGTGGAGTAATAGATATGAAATCCAAGAATGTTCTTGAGCCAATGCGAGTTGTTGAACAAGCGATTCAATCAGCGACTGAAACTGCAATAATGATTTTGAGAATAGATGACGTCATTTCATCCAAGGGAGTACCTATGGGTGACGATATGGGCGGAATGGGTGGAATGGGCGACTTCCAAATGTGAAACGCTTTACCATAATTCAAACAATATTATTATATTTTATTAGCCCAATTTTAAGGCTGTTATGTGGTAACCTTGAAAGGCCGTTCTAAGGTGGAAAGATTGCTCAGCGTGTGCGTGAGCGTCAGTGGTCCATATGTCCGTTATCGCAAAGGTTTGGATTGAAGAGGATTGTATCACCTGTGATGCGTGTGAAGACATATGTCCTGAAGTATTCCAATTAACTGATGAAACTTCTCAAATTGTTGCCGCAGTACGCGTAGATGGACAATTTGACCGCAATACTGGAGGCGCTCTTCTAAAGGCAAACTTTGGTGCTGAATTCGCAGAATATATTGAGGAGGCTGCAGAAGCATGTCCAGTTGATATTATCAAATTCGAAGTTGCTGGAGGTGCAGCACCTGCTGCTGAAGAAGCAGCAGCACCAATTGTAGAAGCAGCACCGGTTGCAGCAGCACCAGTTGAAGCTTCAGCAGGAACAAGTGAAGCATTAGCAGCAGTATTTTCCGGTGATAGAGCACTAACTATTCTGTTCGGTTCACAAACAGGTAATGCTGCAGGTCTTGCAGAAAAGACTGCAAAGATGGCTGCCAATTATGAGTTGACTGCGAGCGTAGTTGACATGGATGGATATGATCCAGCAAGTTTAGTAGGTTCCAAGAGAGTACTGATTATTACCTCAACTTGGGGTGAAGGTGATATGCCAGATAATGCAGAAGATTTCTGGCAAAATGTAAACAAATCATCACCTGCATTAGCAGGAGTAAATTATTCAGTTTGTGCAATTGGGGATACTTCATATGATGAGTATTGTAAAGCAGGAATTGATTGGGATAACAAATTTTCAGCATTAGGTGCAACCTCGGTTCAAGAAATCCAACTTTGTGATGTTGACTTTGACGAGCCTTGGACTGTATGGGTTAATTCGGTATTACCTCGTATTGCTTGTGTTGATGGTTCAGGGCAATTCCAAGAATCACTGGTTGAGGAAATGAGTGCATATGGTGCTGGAGGAGATGAGGAAGTATCTTCAGGTGATTTCACTCCAGGAACTGTGTTAATGGATGAGATTTCAGTAACGATTGAACTGTTCAGATACTGCCCAAGTGCAGCAGAATCAGGTTGGGATACAATTTCATGTGCAGTTCCTGCTCATGCAACGGTTGAAGATTTGCTTATTGCAATCCAGCAAGATGTTGATGGAAGTTTAGCATTCCGAAGAGGAACTAATGGCGGAACACCTACCACTGGAATTCGAGTAAATGGAAGAATAGTTCTTGCAGATATTGCCCGAATATCAGATGTCATTGGTTCAAATGCTAATCTAAAGATTGAGCCAGCACCTGGATTACCTATTATCCGCGATTTAATTGTTGATTTATCTGGATTTGAGGCTGCAAGAGCAAGAGCTGAGCCATGGATGAGGGCAGATCCAAGAGAAGGCGCTCGCTTGTTGAATGATGCAGCAGTTGGTACAATGGATGCAGCAATCGCTACACAATTACATCAAAAGAGTGATATTTTGTCCTATCAATTAGTTCAATCAATGTCCGATACATCAGGTTATGACAAGGCTTACGAAGGACCTGGCGTTCATTTGCAGCAGTGGTTACGCGCTGAAGACCCAAGATGTGGAGAGGAACAAAGAAACAACATTCTCTCTTCACTGAATGAAACTGATGGTATCTGGGCAGAGGCAGATTTGTCTTCTATTGCTCGTTATGGTTCTGATGGAAAACTTGCAGCACGTGGATTGAATGAAGCAAGAGCCCATCTACTCAATACAAGTAACTACAGTGGTAAGCACGGTCGCTTAGTAAAGTGGTATGGACGCAGTGTTAAGTGGACAGGAAATGTCAATGAAACTACACTATATCGTCAAGTTCTCGGACCACTTGGTTTGGTTAGCAATATCTTCAATGGTGTTTCTGCCCGTATGGTATTAGGATTCACTCGTAATGGTGGACCGCCAATTCGGGGACTACAAGGATTATTGATGCCTCCAGCAGGTGTTGGTAAGATTCCAAATATGATTAATTCAAAGGTTGATGCTCATCATGAGGTAGTCAGCCTATTCAATGAAATCGACAAGAGGTTCTAAGGTGATTAGTATGGCAAAGGTCGCATATTATCCAGGCAATACAGCAAGGGCTGCTTCAATGGAAGTTGAGGATTGTATCGTTCCATTGTGTAAAACACTTGGAATTGAGTTAGTTGAAATTCCAAAAGCATCGAGTGATGGTGGAAATGTCATTAGTCAAGCTTCAGCGAAATTACAGCATTCATTAGTTGCTCGTAATCTTGCACTTGCTGAGCAAAAGGGCATTGATATAATGACAACCTGTGCAACATCACACGCAATCATGTGTGATACTGCAGATACACTTGCTTCTAATTCAATATATACTTCACAATTGAACAATCTAATTTATCGTACATCTGGAATTGAATATACTGGAGAGTCAAGATCTCGCCATCTTCTTCATTACTTAGTAGAAGAGATTGGTTTGGATAAGATTAGAGATGTGGTGATTAATCCGATTAAACTCAATGTTGCTGGATATTATGGTTCTAATATGCAAAGAGAAGGCGCTTGTGGGGATGATGATGCATTCCTTCCAAGTTATTTGGAACAGTTGATTACAGCATTGGGTGGAGTGCCGATTGATTTTGAACTAAAATGCCAAAGTGTTGGTGCGCCTTCATTACTAACTCTTGAGGGAACTGCAATGGCAATGACTGCAGCAGTTCTTTCTGATGCAAAACAGAATGGTGCTGATATTATGGTTAGCGCTTGTACAATTTCTCATTCAAATCTTGATTCTTATCAATCAAGGGCTGGTAAACTAACTGGAAAAGATACTGCAATGCCCGTAGTCCATCTTGCAGAATTAGTAGCATTTGCTTTAGGACACTATCCAGATAGATTTGCACAATTAAAAACACGTGCAATAGTTATTGGAAGTTGAATCGCAAGTATTGAACTTTTCAATCATCAGCATCTTGCTGTTTTGTACCATCTAAGACAACATTCCATCTAGATTTCAATTGTTTTTCTTCACCAATAACCTCATCTTTTACAGGCTCATTTTGATCCTTAGTAATGAATGATTCTAAACCCATCTGATTACTCGGTCTTCGCATTGCTGGGCTGATGATTGGAATGCTACTGCCATCGTTTTTTGCATCCTTATCCTTCTTTTTCTCAACCTCGGGCTTCACCTTTTCTATCACTGGGAATAATTTCCCAAGTCGCTTTTCTTCAGTGGTTAAGAACTCAACTGCAGATACAATCACTCCTTCACTATCAACAACAGAAAAGTCAGATAGTACTTCCGTTGGAGGAATATCGAATATCAATCGGCCTCCACCTTTTATTTCATCTAGAAGAACATACATTTTCTCTTCTCTACGTTTTGAGGCCATATAGACGAATACATCTCTGGTATCACTTGTGATTAGAATATGTACTGCACCATCTCTTTGCCTTGCAGTTCTACCTCTACGTTGAATAGTACGGATAGCGCTTGGAACCGGCTCATATAAGATTACCAAATCTGCTGCAGGAACATCTAATCCTTCTTCTCCAACAGAAGTAGCAACTAGAACATTGATATCGCCTTCACGGAATCGTTGTAATTGTGCTAATTGTTGTTTTTGATTCATTCCTTTTCTTTTTCCAGTTCCAGATTGACCAATAAATCTATCAGCAGCAACTCCTTCTATAGAATTGAGTTTCTCAGTAAGTAATTCAACAGTATCTCTATATTCAGTGAAAATTAAGACCTTACTTTCTGGAGAATCTCTCAACTGTTGAGATACTAGTCCTGCCGTATGTGATGGCTTTGGATGTAATTCATCCAACTGCTTTGAAACATTTCTAAAATTGTGAATACATGGTAATGCAATGAAACTATTCGTTCCCCTTTGCCCACTACGGCCATCCTCTTCAGCTCTATCAACAAAAGCCTGAGCAGACTTCAACCCCTGAGTTCTAAGCAGGTCTAGCAAGATGTGAATTCTGCGTAGATTTGAAATCTTTCTCGCAGCATTATAGCCCCGAGTATCTCTTCTTTGGATAGCAATACTCGCTCTACGCTGTGCATCTTCTATCAATTTAGAAGTCAAATGTCCAGTAGGGGCCAAGAATCCCATTTTTCTTAATTGTTCAGCCTCTAAGTTTTGATGCTCTTCTAAAGGCAAGATTATTCCTTTCAATTCATCATCTAGTTCAAGATAATGAGGTATAATTTTCATATTAACTTGATATGCTTGCAAGAGAGAACTTTCCTTCTTACTGATTGAGAAGGTTTTGACATCCAAATTATTAGCGACTTGTAATATTCCTGCCTTGGTTGAACCTGGGCTTGCAGTTGCGCCAATAATGAAACAATCTCGGTTGTCCTTTTTCATTAATATTCCAACTTGAGAATAAGCATGGTTTCCTGTTGCATGATGTGCTTCATCAAAGATTAGTAAACCCAAATCGGCCAAATCAATTAATCCATTTTGTACATCATTACGAATCACCTGTGGTGTTGCGATTATGATTCTACCCGATTTCCATAATTCAGGCCTTTTGGCTGGAGCGTTTTCACCAGTATAGGTGATAATTTGATCGCCATCAATATCGATCATCTCTCTTGCCATTCTCTGTTGTTGGTCAACCAAACCAGTCGTTGGTGCAATTAGTAGAACTTTACCTGAATTTTTTTGAAGACAATTTGCCATTGCCATCCATTCAACTGCAGTTTTTCCAAAACCGGTAGGCATCACCATCAAAGTCGATGAAGATAAACAGTATATCAGGGCATTTAATTGGTATGCCCTCGCCTCAACACCCTCTTTCAAGAATGGATGTTGAACTGTTGCCATATCGTTCCCTTTGCGGCGAGGGTAAAAAAGGATGATGCGAGGAATAGCTGAATTTAGAAAATAAAATTTGTAAATAATTGAAAAAATAGGTCATGTTTTTATGTAATTATTTGGCGGATAGAATATTCAAGAACCACGCTACTAAGCCGCATTTAGAAACCGAACTCCTCATATAGGGGAGGTTGGTCGGAGGGTTGCTTAAAGGTGAGTAGCCAGACACACAGGACAATCCCATGAGGATTCCTATAGTCTTGTTTCCCAACAGTGGAAATGGGGCGCAGTGTCACGGCTTCTCCTACCCTGAGAGCCCTCGTATGCCCCTTCGGTGGGGCCAATTCGTTGTAACAAAAACTGGAGGAATCCCCAATGGCAAAGAGAAGTCACCCACGACGTGGATCGATGGCGTTTAGCCCGCGTAAGCGGTCTGCACGTACGTTTGGACATGTAAAATCGTGGCCTACAACCGATGCGAGCGAAGTAAGAGTGCAAGGATTTGCTGGCTGGAAAGCTGGTATGACACACATTCTTTCTCGTGATTTAAACCCAACAAGTCCATCTGCAGGTCAAGAAGTCCGTGTTCCAGTAACCGTTGTTGAATGTCCTAAGATGAGAATTCTTGGCGTTCGAGGATACGAGATGACTCCATACGGTAAGAGAGCAGTCGGTGAGGCTTGGTCTGATGCCAGTCAAATTTCCGATGCTTTCCCAGAATTATTCAAGCGCCTACCAGAGCGTAAAGAGCACGATGCAGATAAGCACTTTGAGAATCTAAATAATGCAGATCTATGTGAAGTGCGCCTAATCGTTGCAACACAACCTTCTACAGTTTCAGGAGTTCCTACAAAGGTTCCTGATGTAATGGAGATGGGTCTTGATGGTGGCGATTTCTCAGAACAACTTCAATTCGCTAAGGAAAAGTTGGGTGAAGAGTATTCTTTCAAAGAAGCATTTGAATTCGAAGAAGGAAAAGGTGGATTAACCGACATCGTCGCTGTAACCAAGGGTTACGGATGGCAAGGTGTTATCAAGAGATTCGGTGGAAAACTTCTATCTCACAAAAACTCAAAGAAGCGCCGTCAACATGGAAACATGGGTGCTTTCGGTGATGGATATGTCCGTAAGTCTATTCGTCAAGGTGGACAAACTGGATATCATCAAAGAACTGAGTACAACAAGCGTATTCTACGTGTATCAAATCCAGAGAAGCATTCAATCACTCCTGCTGGTGGATTCCTTCACTATGGTGAAGTGAAGTCCGATTATATTCTAGTTCATGGTAGCGTCCCTGGTCCTGCAAAGCGCTTGATTAGGTTCCGTGACGCAACTCGTGGTAGCGATAAGGCGCTACATGATTACGAGATTACCTATGTAAGTACAGCATCTAAGCAGGGGGTCTGAGCATGAAGGTTACAGTTATGGATATTACAAATAATGTCAGTCAAGATGAACTTGATGCAGGACGCCTTCAAGAAAACTTCTCTGTTGAAGTTTCAAAAGGAAAGAAAGTAACACTACCTGAGGCATTCTCAGCACCACTTCGTATGGACATGATAAAGTTGGCAATAGCAAGCGCTCGTGCTAACCGCAGACAAGCATACGGTTCAAGGGCACACGGTGGAAAGCGTGCACCTATGGCTGGTATGAAGCACTCTGTCGAATGGTGGGGCAAGGGACGAGGTGTTTCTCGTATTATGCGCCGTACTGGTCAAAGCCGTGGTGCTCAAAACCCACACACACTAGGCGGTCGCCGTGCTCATGGTCCAAAGGTTGAGAAAATCTGGGCTCGTAAGTTGAACTCTAAGGAACGCAGAATCGCAAGAGATTCAGCACTATCTGCAACTACTGATATTGAAGCAGTAGCAAATCGTGGACACCGTTTCTCAGATGATATTACTTCACTTCCACTAGTTCTAGGAAATTATGTAGAAGTACGTGATGGAAAGACCGAAGAATTTGATATTGAACAATTCAATCACGGTAGTGCTACTAGAAAGGTAGTATCTATCTTCAATGAGATTGGACTTGGTGAAGATCTACGCCGTGCTAGTGAAGGAAGAAACATTCGTGCTGGAAAAGGAAAAATGAGAGGGCGTGTTCACAAGACACCTAAGTCCATTCTATTGGTTGTTAAGGAGAAATCCGGACTTGCAAATGCTGCAAGAAACCTACCTGGTGTAGATGTAGTTGCTGCTTGCAACCTTTCTGCTGAAGATTTAGCTCCTGGTGGCGACATTGGTCGTCTAACCGTCTTTACTAAGGCTGCTATGGAGGCACTCAACTGAGGTGATTATCATGGACGCATACAATATTATCATTCAACCATGGCTAACAGAGAAGTCAATGGAGGCTCGTTCAAGTCACAGCCGCCTTGAGTTCATTGTCCATCGTAGTGCAACTAAGCATCAAATCGCGAGAGCGGTTGAAACACTTTTCGAAGTTGAAGTTGCAAAAGTAAACGTTCGTAACACAAAGCATGGAAAGCACGCATCAGTGCGCCTTGCTGAAGGTTACGATGCCGAGGACGCGGCTATGCGTCTAGGAGCATTCTGAGGTGATTTATCATGGGTAAGAGAATCCGAGCACAACGAAAAGGTTCCTCACCACGTTACCGCGTGGCGAGTCATCGTTTCCCTGGTGCCAATCGCATGCCACGCGCAACCGATGTTGTCGGTGAAGTAACTGAACTATTACATTCTCCAGTACATTCAGCTCCACTCGCAAGAGTCAAGATGCCTGATGGAGAATCTACACTAGTAGCAGCAACAGAAGGAATTGCAATTGGAAGCAGTGTCGCAGTTGGTGACAATGTTTCTCTAAAGCCTGGTAACATTACCAGACTTGCAAATATTCCAGAAGGAACTGCAATCAACAATCTTGAACTTCGTCCAGGTGATGGAGGAAAGGTTGCTCGTTCAGCAGGAAACTCCTGTATTGTAGAGGCAAGAGTCGGAGAAAGAGTTCGAGTTCGTCTTCCATCGGGAGCGCTAAAAGAACTTCCAGAAAACTGCCGTGCTACTATCGGAGTCTTATCTGGTCACGGTCGTGATGAGATGCCACTTCGTACTGCAGGAGCAGCATATTACAAGGCTAAGGCTCGTGGTAAATTGTTCCCTCACGTAAGTGGTGTTGCAATGAATCCAGTGGATCATCCACACGGTGGTGGAAATCATCAGGCTGTCCACGGTCCAAGCTCAGTCGCACGTGGAACTCCTCCAGGTGCTAAGGTCGGACTTATTGCACCAAGCCGCACAGGTAGAGGCCGCGGCAAGAAAATTTGAGGTGAATTATTATGGCAAGAAAGAAGAAGAAGTCGTTTATGACCCCAAAGGCAAGCCGTCGAAAGGCACGCAAGCGCCTTTCAACTGCAACAGGTCGTGTAAAGAAGGAATTCACATACCGCGGATATACTGTCGCGGAGTTAACAGAAATGCCACTATGGCCTACTGAAGAAAGTCCTGATTCACCATCTGTAATCACTCTACTACCATCTCGTGCTCGCCGTTCTATTGCACGTGGACTTTCTATTGAAAATGAACACTTTTTGGAAAGAGTTCGTCGTTCAACTGGAAGAACTATCCGTACACATCGCCGTGATATGCCAATTCTACCAGAGTTCGTTGGTAAGAGAATCGCAATTTACAATGGTCAAAAGTTCGTTGAACTAGATATTACCCCTGAAATGATTGGGCATTATCTTGGTGAATTCGGACAGACTCGTCATAGTGTCGCTCACAGCGGCCCGGGTGTTGGTGCAACTCGTTCGTCCAAGCACGTAGCATTGAAGTGAGGTGTTTATTATGGCTAAAGCAAAAGATTTAGACAGACGCAGCAAGAGAAGTGCTCTTCCTCAAAAGGGATACACACAACTCCTACAAGGTAGTCATTTAGCAACAGCTCGTTCAGTAGACGAAGATATGCACGTTAAGCATTGTTTCGAAATTTGCCGTCATATCAAGAATATGAAGGCTGGTGAGGCGATTAACTTCCTTAACCAAGTACTGAAAATTGATTCAGACCGCCCAGACATTCGTCGTAAGGCAGCCGCAGTCCCATTCCGTTTGGGAAGTGGTAACAAGAAGAGAAAGCGTTCTGGACCGAGTATGGTCGGACACCGCAAAGGTGGAATTGGACCTGGTCGTTACCCAGTTAAGGCAAGCCGCGCTATCATCAAGTTGATTGAGAGTGCAATGGAAAATGCACGCCATCAATACGAAGATGTCGATGCAGAGGAAATGGAGATTACACATATCGCAGCACACCGAGGACAAATCAAGAAAGGCTGGATTCCTCGTGCTCGTGGTCGTGCAACTCCAAGCAACCACTACCGTGTTAATCTAGAAATCTTCCTTGAAGATTTCAACGCAACTGACGATGAGTTAGAGGATGAATTCTGAGGTGAATATTATGGGTAAGCAAAGTACAATCCGAACAATAGTTGACCGCAATGTCGAACGCCATCTGGTAAAGGAATTCTTGATGAATAACACAAAGGGTGCTGGTTTTGGTAGTCTTGAGTTTGAAAGAGTTCTGGACAGAAAAACCAATCAACCACAAGATATCATTACAGTGAATGCAGATAGACCAGGAATGGTAATCGGTTCAAAAGGAAAGATCATCAAAGAACTTCAACGCCGTTTGAATGAAGAGTACAGTCTTTTACAACCTAAGTTAATGGTTGAAGAAATTGAGAATGCAACACTAAATGCACAAGTAATGGCTGAGAAGATTGCAAGCGCTATGGAGCGTGGTTGGTATTACCGCCGTGCTGGTGCAAGTGCAGCAACCAACATTATGGATGCAGGCGCACGTGGTGTTTTGATCACAATCGCTGGAAAGTTGACCGGTTCAAGAAACCGTACTCAGAAATTCTTATTGGGTCACGTAAAGTTTTGTGGTGAAACCGCATTACAGCACATGGACAAAGGATACGCTGTTGCAATTAAGAAACTTGGAACAATTGGTGTAACTGTTGAAATCATGCGCTCAGGAACACGCCTACCTCACGAGATTAGTATTTTCTCTGAAGAGGAATTGAGAATCAGAGCAGCACAAGAAGAAACTTCAAAGGAGGCGAGTCAATGACCCACGTCTCCAACAGAGAAATAGAAGCAATGAGCCAAGATGCTCGCGAATCACGTTTAGAAGAACTTCGTGAAGAGTTGCTTCAACTTCGTGCAGAACAGGCTCTTGGTGGTACACCAGCGAGTCTTGGAGAATACAAGGCAACACGCAGAAGTATTGCCCGACTTCTAACACATTTGAATAATTGATTAAAGGGAGGTGATTGAATATGGCAGCAATTTGTAACGTCTGTGGACTTCCTGACGAATTATGTATTTGTCAAGAGATCGCTAAAGAGCAGCAGTGTGCAATATTGTCTACCGACCATCGCCGATATGGAAAAATCGTCACAAAGGTGGAAGGAATTGAAGATGCAGCTATTGATATTAACAAACTCGCTAAACTTCTCAAGAATAAATGCGCTGCTGGTGGAACTGTAAAAGGACGAGTAATCGAACTTCAAGGAGACCACAAGAAAAAGGCTGCAGGCGTTCTAAAGGATAACGGATTTAATGTGGAGGTGCGCTGATATGAATATCTACAACTCTACATGGATTGGTGAGCAACTGACAGTCGTTTCATCACCAGACTCTTCCCTATTGGGTCGTAGCGGTGTTGTTGTTGACGAGAGCAGAGAAACTATTACAATAATCGAGGGAAGCAATGAAATCAACCTCGGAAAACAAAGTATTGATTTCAAAATCGGCGACAGTGATGTTGTCATAAATGGGGCACGTGTTGGACAACGCCCGGAAGACCGAATCAACAAAAAATACAGGATGGCATGATATAATGCGAGACATCGGAGTAGACGTAAAGGTACCTTCAGGGGAATGGGATGGAGACGTTAATTGTCCGTTTTACGGCAGTTTGCGTTTACGCGGACAGTTGTTAGAGGGTACAATTTCTAGCGTTGGAATGAATGGAACGATCACTATTGAGCGACATAATGTTCGATATATGCAAAAGTATGAGAGATTCGAAAAGCGCACAAGTGCACTTTCCGCACATCTTCCTACCTGTGTCGGTGAAGTTAATGTTGGCGACACAGTCAAGGTAATGGAATGCAGACCACTTTCAAAGACAGTTTCGTTCTGTGTTATAGAAGTAAGTGGAGGTGAGGCTTAATGAAGGGAATCGCAGGAAAGCAAACACGTGGTTTACCAACCGCAGCACGACTTCATGTCGCAGATAATACTGGTGCTAAGGTTGTTCAAATCATTAACATTCTAAATCTAGGTGGTACAATGCGCCGTTACCCTGCTGGTGGCGTAGGTGACCTTGCTAAGGTTACAGTCAAGAAGGGTACACCTGAGACTCGCCGACAAATGTTCAATGCGGTAATAATCCGCCAACGCAGACCTTTCCGTCGTGTTGATGGTACTTGGGTACAATTCGAAGACAATGCTTGTGTCATTACTAATGAAAAAGGCGATGTCCAGGGTTCCGATATCAAAGGGCCTGTATCAAGAGAGGCAGCTGAACGCTGGCCTCGTATCGCAGCTAATGCGAAACAGATTATTTGAGGTGAATTGAATGGTAAAGAGTATGAAACCAAACAAGCAACGCAAGGCGTACTATAATGCTCCTCTTCATGAGAAGCGTAAGCGTATTGCAGCAAGACTACTTCTAGACAAGCCTGATGCACGCTTTGCCGGTGTTCGCACCGTCACAGTTCGTGTAGGTGACACAGTTCGTGTTATCCGTGGTGATTTCTCCCATGGTGGAAAGCGTCATGGTGGAAAGCGTAATGTAGATTCTCTAACAGGATCTGTAATAAGAATTGAATCAGAAACTGGCCGCATTTTCATTGAAGGTGCAAAAGGAAGTAAGTCTGACAATAAGGAAGAAGCAATACCGGTACATTCTTCCAATGTTGTAGTCGTCAAACTTGACGAAACTGACAAGTTGCGTGTGCAACAATTAACCGGTAACAGGAGTTGAATGAAATGGGAAGCAGTAATCACTTGAAACGTCTAGCAATGCCACGTAGTTGGCCTCTTCCACGTAAGACCACAATTTGGGTAACACGTGCAGCACCTGGTGCTCACGCTCTTGAAACTTGTATGCCAATCAATGTAATCATTCGTGATATTCTTGGATTTGCACATTCAACTCGAGAAGTTCGTCATATTCTACATAATGGATTAGCATTGGTCGATGGTCGTATCTGTAAAGACACACGTCGTGGTGTTGGTCTAATGGATGTTCTAACAATTGGTGAAAACAATTACCGATGTATTCTTGATATCAAGGGCAGACTAAGATACCTACCTATTTCTGCTAAGGAAGCAGCTTGGAAGGTTTGCCGTGTTGATGGAAAGACTACCATCAAGGGTGGTAAGACACAAATTAACCTACACGATGGAAGAAATATTCTATGCGATGATGCAGCAGAATACAATACTGGAGATTCAGTCAAGATTTCTCTACCATCTCAAGAGGTTATTGAGCACATTCGTTTCGCTGAAGGAACTCGTTGTTTCTTCACTGGTGGTTCTCACGTTGGAGAATTTGCTGAAATCAAGGACCATATCATTAAGCGTTCAAGTATGCCTAATGAAGTTCAATTTGAGACATTTGGTACTACTATGGAAAATGTATTCGCAGTAGGAAAAGTTTCTCTTCCAAGTTCAGAGGTGAGTGAATGAGTGAGACAATGAATCCAATGTCACAGCCAAGGATTACCAAGGTATCGGTTAACATCGGTGTTGGAGAAGGTGGAGATCGCCTTGTCAATGCAGAAAGTGTACTACAATTGGTAACTGGTGTTAAGCCACAACGTACTCTTGGACGTATTCAAAACCGTGATTTAAAAGTCCGTCAAGGTGCTCCAATTGGTTGTAAAGCAACAATGAGAGACTCAGACACGATTAAGAAGTTCTTGACCGATGCTTTCTGGGTTCGTGAAAATATTATTCCTACATGGAACTTTGACCGTTCAGGCAATCTTTCCTTTGGTATTAGTGATTACACTGATTTCCCAGACCAGAAGTATAATCCAGATATTGGAATCTATGGAATGGATATCACTGTAGTTCTAGAACGCCCAGGACACCGTGTTTCACGCCGAAGAAGGGCCAAAGCAAAAGTCGCTATGACCCATCATGTTACTGCTGATGAAGCAAGAGAATGGTTCAAAGAGAACTACAATCTACAAATTTTGGAGGACTGAAAATGGCAAGAGATCATGGAGAAAGAATTGGCCGTACAATCGGCTGCCGACGTTGTGGACGCAAGAGAGGAATGATTCGCCGTCATGGGCTTCGCCTATGCCGTCAATGTTTCCGAGATGTTGCACCATCGATCGGATTTAAGAAAATGAGTTGAGGAGGGAAAAAATATGCAAATAGATCCACTAAATGACGCTCTAATTAAGATGTACAATGCAGAACAGGCTGGTAAGTTCAATGTTGAACTTGCTCCTGCAAGCAAATTGCTTGGTAATGTACTAGAAATCATGCAAAAGTCTGGCTACGTTGGCGCTATTGACCGAACAGAAAACGGTCGTGGCGGAACATACTTGGTCGAACTTCGCGGTGCTATCAATCGCTGTGGTACGGTAAAACCTCGTCACAGTGTTCGTCGCCAAGAATATGACCAGTGGGAGATACGATATCTTCCTGCTCAGGATTTTGGCCTTTTGATATTAACAACAAACTCTGGTGTAATGCATCACTATGATGCAAAGGATGCCCGTATCGGTGGTAAGCTTCTCGCTTACGTATATTGAGGTGAATAATATGGTAAAACTCGACAGAATCGAAAAATCAGTAACCATCCCTGAAGATGTGAATGCATCGATTAGTGAAGATGGCGTCGTAACAATTACAGGCACAAAAGGAACACTATCTCGACAATTCCAAAGTCCAGTAGTAGAACTATTACAAGATGGTTCAGGAATAATTGTTCGCGTAGATATGCCACGCCGTAAGCAAGCAGCATTGGCAGGAACCTGGGAAGCACACTTGAATAACATGATAAAGGGAGTAACACAAGGTTTCACATACAATTTGAAAGCCTTCTATTCTCACTTCCCTATGACACTTGCACAAAAAGGAGACCAATTTATTGTAAACAATTATTTCGGAGAACGTGTTCCACGTACTGCAGCAATTCTTGATGGAGTTACTGTAAAGATCAACAAAAAGGTCGAAGTAACAGTAACTGGAATCGACAAGGAAAAGGTAGGTCAAACAGCAGCAAATATTGAACGCTGTACTACGGTAAAGAACCGTGACCGACGTGTTTTCCAAGATGGTATATATTTACTAACCAAGGAGTGATTTGAATGGCAGAAGATTTTGAAAAGATGACCGTCGCTGAACTTAAGGTTCTTCTAAGGGAAGCAGGACTACCTGTTTCTGGAAAGAAAGCAGAACTCATCGCTCGTTTGAGCGATGCAGGTGAGGAGCCTGAGGAAGAAGAAGCAGTCGTAGAAGAAGCAGTTGTCGAAGAAGATGATAACTGGGACGATGAAGAAGACTGGGACGATGAAGTTACAGAAGGACATGTCGCTAGGCAGAAGCCAGTACTAGATGATGCAACTAAGGCAGCACTCGCACTACGAGTAGAGCAAAAGAAGGCAACTCCTTCATTCCGCCGTACTGAGTGGTATCGCTACAAGCGTCTATCACGTTCTGGATGGAGAGCACCTCACGGAATGGATAACAAACAACGTAAGAACCTCAAGTATCGTTCTTCACTAGTTAGAGTAGGTCATGGAAAAGTTTCCGCTGCTCGAGGACTACATCCATCTGGATTTAGAGAGATAATGGTTCATAATGCTGGAGATTTAGAAGTAATCGACCCAGAGACAGAAGCAGCACGTGTTGGTGGAACTGTTGGTGGAAGAAAGCGTGAAAATATTTACAGCCGAGCTGATGAATTAGGTATCCGTGTTCTTAACCGAAGGAGGGATGTTTGATGCAAATTACTAATCAAAAGCGTTTAGCTGCAAGAATTCTAAAGTGTGGTGTTAACCGAGTTTGGATTCATCCATCATATGTTGACCAGGTTGCAAATGCAGTACAAACTGATGATATTCGTGAATTCATTGAAGAAGGCTGGATTAAGGCAAAACCGATCAAGGGAACTTCCCGTGTTCGTGCTCGCCTACGTCTTGCACAAAAGCGCAAGGGGCGCCGTAAGGGACAAGGAACAAGAGCTGGAACCGCTAATGCTCGTAATCCAAGAAAGAATCGTTGGATGAGAACTATCCGTTCCCAGCGACGTGTTCTCAAAGGACTTCGAGAAGATGGAACTATTGAAGCTTCACAATACCGCCGTTATTATCTAAAGGCAAAGGGTGGTTCATACCGTTCAATCGCTCACATGCGCTCACAGATGACTATTGATGGTGTAACTTTCACTGGAGGTGAACAATGATGCGAACAACAAGACGACGCTCAGTATTAAGACGACGCAGATTAGGTTTGACCGATTACCGTCGTAGATTGAAGTTACTTCGTGGACTAAAGCCACGTGCAGTAGTTAGAGTCTCAAACACACGAACAACTTGCCAATTAGTAACTTGGGCAAAAGATGGAGATGTAGTTTCAGTTACTGTTACTGGCTCTGATTTGCTAAAGAAATACGGATGGCCTGAGAATTTCTCTCAAAAGTCTGTTTCCGCTTCATACCTAGTTGGTTTCGCAATGGGTAAGGCAGCCATGGCATCTGGAGAAAGTGAAGCAGTATTGGACATTGGTCTTGCTGCAAGTACTCCAGGTGGAAGAGTTTTCTCTGCCCTAAAGGGTATGGTTGATGCAGGATTGGATATTCCACATGGTGATAATGTATTGCCAGATGATGAAAGGCTAGCAGGTGCTCACATTAGTGATGCAGTTGCAGCAGCAGTTGAATCAACAAAAAATGCAATAGAGGAGGCTTACTGATATGAGTGACGAAGAAGTAAAAATCATGGCACCAGGTTTAATTCAGGCCTTTGCACCTGAAGACCAAGAAGAACAACCTGACCGCCGTCGTAGAAGAAAGCAGAACGATCCTATCGCTAATTTGCGTAAGTGGGAACCTCGTACTCGTCTTGGCCAAAAGGTCATGGCAGGGGAAATCATCACCTATGAACAAGCTTTGAGTTCTGGACTTCCTATTAGAGAAGTTGAAATCGTTGATGCACTAATTCCAAATCTTGAGGATGAAGTAATTCAAGTAAATATGATTCAAAGAATGACTGACAGTGGACGACGTGTCCGATTCAATGTAATGGCTTGTGTAGGCAACCGTGATGGATATGTTGGTCTAGGAATGGCAAAGGCAAAGGAGGTCGGACAAGCGATTGAAAAGGCTATTGTCGCTGCAAAACTAAAGGTAATTTCAGTACAACGTGGAAACGGTTCTTGGGAATCATCCATGGGTCCAGGAACTTCTATTCCTTTCAAGATTAAGGGACGTTCAGCATCTACTCGTGTAACTCTAATGCCTGCACCATCTGGTAAAGGATTAGTTATTGGTGAAACTGGAAAGCGTGTTCTTGAACTTGGTGGAGTTACTGACGTTCTATCAAGAACTAAGGGACAAACTCGAACTACAATCAACTATGCAGCAGCAACATTTAACGCTCTAAAAAATCTAAACACTACTCGTGTTTCTAAAGAACAAACAGAACGTTTGTTTATTCACAAAGGGAGGATGATTGAATGAGTTTTATCGTAGTACGTGCACGAAGCAATGTTGGTGTTGAAAGATCCATTAGAGAGACAATGGGTCATCTAAACCTAACCAAGGTTAACCATGCAATTATCATTCCAGATAATGCACAATACCGTGGTATGCTACAGAAGGCTAAGGATTACATCACTTGGGGAGAAGCAACTGAGGAACTTGTTGAGAAAATGCTTGCAGAACGAGGCCGTATGGTCGGTGACAAGCCTTTGACAGATGCAATAGTTGCAGAACATACTGATTTCAAGAATATCAAGGCTTTTGCTAAGGCAATATGCGCTGACAAAGCTACTGTTAAGGCAGTACCTGACTTGAAGCGTGTTTTCAGATTACATCCACCAGTTGGAACAAAGGGATGGGGCGGAATCAAGCGCTCATTCGTTGTTGGCGGTGGACTTGGCCCTCGTGGGGATAAAATTACAACTCTTGTAGAGCGTATGATTTGAGGTGATTTTGAATGGGAACTAAAGCAAATAAGCATCGTGGACGCAATCGCTACCACGGTCGTGGAAAGAAAGCAGGTCGAGGAGCAGGAAAGCGTGGTGGACGTGGTAATGCGGGTATGAATAAGCACCGTGTAATGTACCGTAATAAGTACATGCCTAATCACTGGGGTATGCACGGTTTCAACCGACATCCTACACTTAGAAACTTCAATGTTACAGTAAATGTAAGTCAACTTGCAGATATGGCAGATGGTGCAGATTCATTGAATTTGACTGAAATGGGAATTGACAAGGTTCTCGGAAGTGGAAGAATCAATGTTGCACTAAAGGTAGTCGTTGATGAAGCAAGCGCAAAAGCAGTCGAGAAGATAGAGGCTGCTGGCGGTTCTTTAGAAATGGCTGCTGGCGACGATGAATGGGTTGAGGAGTGAAACATTCCAACAGTTTGAACCTCAATACTGATAACTAAAAATAAAAACCAAGAATAAGGGGCGATTTTATGAAACACAAGTCAATACCATGGGCAATCGGATTAACCGGTGCATTATACTATGCATTGATGATCTATTGGCAATCAGATGCTCTAGCAGCTGAAAGCGGTCCAGCATTTGAAGCAGCAGTAGTCGGTTTGATTTTCTCAGCACTTTATATTGCATTCCTAATCTTCTGTTTCAAAACAGATGTTCCAAGTAATTTAAAGGAGAAATTCATAGGACGTTATGGTAAATTATTAGTGTGGTTAGCCTTCGTTGGCTTCGCCGTTTACTATGTTCGACCAGCTGCATGGGGTGGCTATGATGAAGCAGTAGGATTCTTCCTAGTAGGTGTTATTCTTCTTGGATTCGGTGCTGCTGCTATTCTTACATGTTTCATGTGGAGTGGAGAACAGAGCAGTCGTTTGTACGCTCTACGAAGATTCGTGGATGTATATCCAACTATTACCAAGCCAGACAGACACGTTAGATTTAACGAAAAAATGTGGACAACAACTTTCGTTTTGATTATTTATTTCGCAATGACCAATGTTATGCTATTCGGTTTATCCGGTCAAGCACTTGACTTGTTCAGTGGTTTCCGTTCCATTATGGCTGGTGCTTCTGGTACCATTATGCACTTAGGTATTGGTCCAATCGTTACTGGTTCCATTATTATGCAATTATTCGCTGGTGCTAAAATTATCCGTTTAGATTTACAAGATTCAGAGGATAAGGCACTTTACCAAGGTGTTCAGAAACTACTTGTTTTGATTATGATTCCAATTGAATCTATACCTCAAACATATGGATTCTTAGACCCTAGTGAGTGGCTAATCGATGCATATGGAATGGGCTGGGCTAACTTCGTTATCGTCGCTCAATTATTCGCCGGTTCATATCTTGTATTCCTTCTTGATGAACTTGTCAGCAAGTGGGGTATAGGATCTGGTATATCCTTATTCATTGCCGCGGGTGTTGCACAATCAACATTCGTTGGAACACTCTCTCCGCTTCCTGCAACTGCAGGTCAAGCATACAGCCTTGCTAACCCACCATCGGGAACATTACCAATGATTTTCTATATGTTTAGGGAGGCGACGGCAAGCCAAATGATAGATATGGGCAGTGGCCAGAATGGTTTTGAAACCATATTGCTGACGCACGTAAATCCTATGGCTGCGCTATTCTCTTCCATCATTGTGTTCCTTGTTGTTGCATATGCAGAATCAAGTAAACTGGAGCTTCCTTTGACCCATGGTAAAGTCCGTGGTCATAGAGGAAAATACCCAATCCGTTTAGTATATGCGAGTAACATTCCGGTCATTTTAATGGCTGCATTATTGGCTAACGTCAACATGTTTACTCTATTGTTCTGGAGTCATCCAACGCTATCACAGACACCAATATTGGGTCGGGAGGGTATTGCTTCAATGTCGAAATATATTGGTACATATGACCAGGGTCAAACGACGGCTTCGGGTGGATTTGCCTGGTATGCAAGTATGGTCAATGGGGTGAATGATTGGTTCATGCCGCTGCTCAATCAAACGGGTGATCAATTCGGTCATTCTTTGACTCAAATAATGCTCCACGTCGTATTTTATGTAGCACTGATGACCGCAGGTTCGATGGTTTTCGCTAAGTTCTGGATTGATACTACAAATATGGGTACAAAGGATGTTGCAAAGCAAATTGAGAGAACTGGAATGCAGATTCCAGGTTTCCGTAAGAATCCAAAGGTCTTGGAAAAGATTCTTGAGAATTATATTCCTCCAGTAACCTACTTCTCGGGTGCTTTCGTAGGTCTATTGGCGGCTGGTGCCGATTTGTTAGGTACGGTAGGTAATGCTACGGGAACGGGTCTTTTGCTTGCTGTTGGTATTATTTTGCGTACATATGAGCAGATTCAGAAAGAACAGGCGATGGAAATGCATCCAATGATCCGTCAATTCTTTGGTGCTGATTAATTAACCAATTCCTAATATTCAGGCGGTTAATCAATCGCATGAGTGCAAGTTTGCTAGTGCTTAATATGAGCACTCTATGCTGATTGATCGTAAAATATTATTAATTAATAGAAGTTAATAATTCGCTAAAGTGCAAGTTTTCTATTGTTCCTAAATCATTCAATAAAATGGAAAAAAGTGTTATATTATTGCCATAAAAGTCAGTCATTTTTCAATAATTTTAACAATTATTTCTGAGGGTTTATTATCATATTGAAAGTGTCAAAAATTATTGCTGTAAATTGCTTAGCAGTGTATCATTTCTCACCTCCTTTAGAATAGGTTATCTTGATATAGGGGAGGTGAGTCGGTGGCTTGCTTGCGTTGTGTAGAACGGCGTTGGCGGCTGAGTTCCTCGGAGCAATGACTGCCGCCATCCTCTGCATACGTGAAGCCGAAGCCATTGCGATTCCGAGAAACCTCCTGTTGGAGCAAGCTCGGGGTCAGGAAGGTGATCGAGATTATGACGTATTTTGTGCAAGAAGCTCAAGTGCATTATTTTCTCGCCAATTTTTTTAGGAACAGCAATTCATTAAATTGAATACAGCGACAAGTAGCCCAAAGGATCGTAACAAGAGAAATCTGGTTGATCCTGCCAGAGGCGACCGCTTTTGGAGTTCGATTAAGCCATGCGAGTAGAATGAAATTAGATTCATTGCAAACTGCTCAGTAACACGTGGATAACCTGCCCTATGCTCCGGAATAACCTCGGGAAACTGAGAATAATACCGGATAGATCACAACGCCTGGAACGGTGTGTGGTTGAAAGGTTACGGCATAGGATGGGTCTGCGGCGTATCAGGTCGTAGGGGGTGTAATGGACCCCCTAGCCATCGACGCGTACGGGTGTTGGGAGACATAGCCCGGAGACGGATTCTGAGACACGAATCCGGACCCTACGGGGTGCAGCAGGCGCGAAAACTTCACACTGCAGGAAACTGTGATGAGGGAACTCCAAGTGGATGCACATAGTGTATCTCTTTTCTTTACTATTAATCGGTATTGGAATAAGGGCTGGGAAAGACCGGTGCCAGCCGCCGCGGTAATACCGGCAGCTCGAGTGGTCGTCGCTTTTATTGGGCCTAAAACGTCCGTAGCCGGTTTGGTAAATCTGTGGGTAAATCAACTAGCTTAACTAGTTGAATTCTGCAGAGACTGCCAGACTAGGAACCGGGAGAGGTGTGGGGTACTCAAGGGGTAGGGGTAAAATCCTGTCATCCTTTGAGGACCACCAGTTGCGAAGGCGCCACACTGGAACGGATTCGACGGTCAGGGACGAAGCCTAGGGGCACGAACCGGATTAGATACCCGGGTAGTCCTAGGTGTAAACGCTGTGAACTTGGTGTCGGGAGTCCGCAATGGGCCCCCGGTGCCGGAGTGAAGATGTTAAGTTCACTGCCTGGGGAGTACGGTCGCAAGGCTGAAACTTAAAGGAATTGGCGGGGGAGCACTGCAACCTGAGGATTGTGCGGTTTAATTGGATTCAACGCCGGAAAACTCACCATAGCCGACGGACACATGAAAGCCAGTGTGATGAACTTGCTGGATTGTCCGAGAGGTGGTGCATGGCCGTCGTCAGTTCGTACCGTAAGGCGTTCTGTTAAGTCAGATAACGAACGAGACCCTCATCCTTATTTGCCACCCGTATAGCGATATGCGGCGCACTATAGGGAGACCGCTGGTGTGAAACCAGAGGAA
>JANXHP010000075.1 GCA_024958795.1 Candidatus Poseidoniaceae archaeon
AGCTGCAGAAACCATGAAAACTTCATCATTACCCTCATAGATTAACATCACTTCCAGCATTGAGGGTCTTAGGCTCTCTATCCTTATTTCTGCATTTTCAATTTCTTCACCATCATAATTTTCTAATGGCTGTGAAAAGGACCATTCGGTATCTTCAATTCCTGAAGCTGTTAAAATTCCAGCGTATCTGTGCATGTCATCATTATCGCGCGCAAGATTTGTGTTGACTGTTTCGCCACGTGAATTTGTCATGCTCATAGAGAAACTTTCTGGATAATTATTATTGTCTCCACCCCACATCCTCAATTCTATTCCAATTTCAAGAATATGCGTATCATACAATGTTGTTCTAACAGGATATAACTCTCTGAAAACAATTGAATCATCTTGAGCAGAAGGTTCAGAGCCTTCTTCCTCTTCTTCATAATCTGGCCAATACATATGGCGATCTACACCAGATGCATTCTCAATCCAATCTCCAAATACACCCATTGCTTCACCAGCATCACCCCACACAGGGTTCTCCATTGAAGTTGCAATATGTCCAATGATATCTTCTGGCATCGTATTGAAATCATTAACAGCATCATTAACCCATGAGGCACTACTTTGCATCTTAGCAGTCCATGCTTGACCTTCAGAAGTTTGCAGAAGATACTCATATTGCCACATAATTACATCTGGGATTTCATCGCCATCTGTATCTTGAATATCGGTTTCTCCATCAAGTTCTTCAGCCATCTCAATCCATCTAACAATGAGTTGTTGCGCTGAAGTCATATTTTCAAAATCACCTTCTACCAATGGGCTAATCCATTCCATCAGTGCTTCTGCAATCTCTTGTGGATGATTGGAGACTGCAAGCAATGCAATATTATGCATTATTATCTGCATCGATTCAAATGGCTTCTGATTGTTGGCTAGATTTTCTATCGCTTGTTCTAGAGCGCTCCACTCATTACTTCCTAGTAATGCATTGTAAGCAGCTTCAAAATCTGTAGTCCCCTCAAAACGAGTAAAGTTCTCTATTGGATCAAATGTTTGAATATATTCGAAAACCTGTTCAAAATCATAAAATGTTCTTGGTAATGGGAAATTGTGTGCATATAGCAATAGTCCAGTAATAAATGACAAACTAGCATTTACATCTTCAGAATCAAGATACACCATCATTGTTTCAAGGAAATTTGCACCTGCAGACATATTGTATTGATTGTGGCCAGCATCTATCATTGAATCCCACAACTGCTGGCTACCTCCAGCACCACTACCTTCAGAGGCAGTAGCAACAAAATTTGACCAACCTCCATGGGAAGTTCCCTTTTGCTCAACCTCCTCAAATTCTTCCTTGATTAGTGAAGTAGGATTTGCTGCATCCCATGCAAAATCAATTGCTTGCAACACTTTTTCTGCTTCTCCACGGAATACGTCACGCAGTTGTGTTGGATCATCAATTGCACGCAAATTGCCATCCTCGGCAATAATACGTGCTCCATATACCCCGCCCATGGAAGAGACGGGGACAGTATAGGTGCCTTGCCAAACCATTGTGTTAGCATCATCCTCGTGAACTCCAACTGAAGTTAGAACAACTCTATCTACGAATGCTCCAGAACCTGGAAAGGCAGAATTAATCATTGAATCTAGTGGATCGATATCATACTTTACAATATCAGCACTGACATAAGTGTTAGAGGAATGTCCTCTTGTATAAGCCTGAATATCAACCTCAGAACCAACACTAGCAAACTTGGTTGTTACAAAACCATCAACACTCAAAACATTGACAGAACCCGATACTGATTCAGCATCATTTGGTGAAACAATATTTGCAACTACTGGATGTAATGACATACAAACGAAAATTGCTACAATAATTAACGCGGAACGCTTCATGGCACAACGTAAACATATCAACTATGTATCATTATTGGGAGAAAAAAACTACTGAATAATGAGGGAAATAAAACAATAGCACTAATAGATTGTAATTCCAAGGAGAAGTTCTCCCTTTTCATTGGCTAAAGAAGCACAACCCGTATTTTCAAAGTCCACTTCACTCCAAATTCCATCACTCGGAGTAAAAGAACTGCTTGGCAATCCTAGTGCATCGAGCCAAATACTCATTGGAGCAATTGTAACTCCCCCTCTCTCTGCAACTTGCCAAGACCTAGATGCTGTGATTTCTTCATCTGAAACAGGACACCAAACATTATCTTGAATTATGACTTCTCCAGCATTTATTATTCCTCGCAAACCACTAGTCATAACCGGTGTTTCATTAGTGCTTGACACCCCAGGAAAAAGATCCCAATCAATTGGTGCATTGATTTCAATTGGTGGTTTGACTTTAGAAAATGTAGAAGTTAGATTTATCTCTTGCCAGTTAGTACCGTTACAATTGAAACTATCAGGTAAACATCCCCGAACATTCAATGCATTACCAAGCAATTCTTCGACTGATAACCAAGGGCCTGTTCTGCTTTCTTCATACCCTTCAATTGGGATAAATGATGCATGATACCTGTTTTCAGGCATCCATTTTGGAGGATCATGCACAATTATTACCTCTAAATGTGAAGAATATTCTGCTGCATCCCAATCAATTGTCAACCACTCTTTTGAAATCATATCTTCTTGGATATATTCACGCAAATGGATAATGTTCAGTTCACCTTCTACGCGCCCAGTACTTCCGCCTTCCATTGCTTCTAAATCAGTAATATTCACACTTCCTTCCAGCTGGATTCCTACTGGTGTATTAGTGCAGCTATTGCAATTGTTGCTCGAAACAGTATGTGAATCCAACTCTATTGTAGCAATTGCACCTTGCATAAAATCATCAAGTCCAAAAGAATCCATTGCTGAACGTGTAGAAAGAATAATTGAACCTGAAAGGTGAGTAATTTCGATATTTTCCTCAGACTCAATTGATGACTCAATACCCAATGTAAATGTCGATAACACCACAATGGCAAGAACTATCCATTCTGTGAGAGTAAACATCTGCACATCAGGTCCGTTCATGATTCTCCCAAGTAATAGTGATTCATGGTTTTAACTCATGTACCGCTATTGTGATGGACGCTTGTACCATGACTAGTATGAGCACCTAAGTGAGCAGAAGATGTACTATACGGCTAACTTCCACCTGTGCCATT
>JANXHP010000102.1 GCA_024958795.1 Candidatus Poseidoniaceae archaeon
TGTACGATTTTTCCTACGAGACTCGCTTTCAATAGAGTCCAAGATTCTTTGAGCGGCTTGTTTCTTTGTCATCGCCATAACACTGGCAGAGTGCACATGGTTGTCAATTTTTTTATTGTATTAGCTTTCAGCAAAAGCAATTGAACTATAATCTGGTGGCGAATCCCATTGTGTTGAAATTGGTGATGATGAATTGGATTCCTGAACCAATACACTATCTTGCATAGTAACATTTTGACGTGGTTCATGTAACAATTTATTCAATACATCAACTAAGGTTTGTTGCATCTTTGATGTTTGCTTAGCTTGCATCATCAATAAGCGATTCATTCCTTCAAGGGCAGCATCGTTTCTTCCGCTATGGGCTTCTATTGCTATGGTTTGTGCATTGATCGCCTCTTCTTGCCTGGCCAATAACTGTCGAGTAGCGGGAGAGCCTATTGCATCACGTCTTAGAATTTCATCAATCGCAAGAGCCAAATTATTATTAGTAGTTGATAATTCATTTTGCAATTGAAATATTTTTCTATTAGAATATTCTAGTTGATTGCGTAGAGCATTATTGCGAAGGTATCGAATAATGCCGAATATTGTAGAAACGATTGAGATTCCCAATGCAATGCCAAAATCAACACCTAGAATGGGAAGAGCCATTATCACCATTAATCCAATTGTCACCGATTTTACTATTCCCATATATAATAATCAGTGCTAGAACCATATCAAACTAAAGGTGGGAGGCAAGGGGTGCCCATTCAATTATACGAGTGGAATAAAGCAATCGTCATCGACTTCCACCAAACCACCGGTTGTAAGGAGGTGCTCCAATGCTTCTTCAGTTTCATCTCCATTTACTCCATGTTCAGTCATTCCATCAAAAATTGAATCTAATGTTGCAACTGGCTCGCCCTTTGCCATCACAGATTCAACAACGAATAACATCAACTGACATGCAATTGCCAATAATGGGTCATCTCCATGATCATCAGGTAGGAAATTTAGGAAGGCATTGGCCGGATGTGTGGCATCATCAAGTTCAACAGGTAATTGCTCATTAGGCGTAGCGGCTCTTTGCCCAAGACCCCTGATTCCATGACCATCGTTTAGATCAAAACAGTCAAACAAATTTCTCTGATTCGGGTCAATCTCTCCATCAGACAGTGGTTCTAATCGTTGTGCGATAGCCTCTACTCTGTGCAATCTTTGTTCAATAGCCAATCTTTCACGATTCAAATCCAATGAGATAATATCCAAGGTCATATTTGCTTGGTCTATCATCCATTGTTGTAAATCCCAATCAGGCTCAATTCCGACCATAGTATCGACAAGTCTCTGAACTTCCTCAGGAAGTGAATTGAGGTGTAATTGTTTTTCAGAATTGTTGTTTACATCCTCGCCCATGTTTGTCCAACTCAAGCATGACAGCCTATGAAGACTACCACCAAACCATTACCCTTCTTTCCATTACAGGAGCGATTGACTGCGGTCAACCTGTTAGTTGAATTACTTTACAGTGGACGCCGACCTATGTTTTTGCCAAAGATAAAATTGCCATTATTATCACCACCATTCAAGATTTCACTCTTCATTCCATCAAAATATTGGGGTCGCGTTCATGTAGGGGTTGCCTTTGGAAAGGGTCATGAGTGACTATCGCATTGCAATCCTGCCGGGCGACGGCACTGGTAGAGAGGTGGCTTTAGAAGCCCAAAGAATCCTTGATACTATTGAAGCAAATACCAATATTGGCTTTGAGCAAACTGTAATTCCATGTGGTGGTAAGAACTATCTGGAAACTGGAGAAGAATGGGCAGAAGGTTCATTTGAGTTTTGTCGAGACGAAGCTGATGCAATCTATTTGGGCGCAATAGGTCATCCAGGGGCAATATTAGCAAATGGAGACCTTGCAGGTGGTTCAGTAATTTTGGGTATGAGGAGCGGCTTAGATTTATACGCCAATGTTAGGCCTATCAAACTCTATGAAGGTGTACCGCATAAGATACATGGGAAATTCACACAAGTTTGGCAGCCTGGAATGGTTGATATGACCATTCTAAGAGAAAACACCGAGGGCTTGTATCACTCATTGCTTAGAAGGAGTGCAGACCGAGCCTTAGGTAGAGACCCATACGAACCTCCAGAACTAGAGTTCCCTGGCCTTTCAGGTGAAGTTGCTTATGATCCGCGCCCGATTTCCGCCAATGGTAGCGAACGTCTAATTCGCATGGGCTTTGAAATTGCAGAAACAAGAAACGGTGCACCAGTCGATGGAGTACAGAGGGTCTCCTGTGTAGACAAATCAAATGTTACAAGAGGATGCCAATTGTTCCGGCGCGTCTTTGATGATGTTGCAACAAGTTATCCAAATAGTGAACTTGATTACAGTTATATCGATGCATTCATGCAATGGATAACCCGTTCTCCAGAGTTTTACGATGTAGTTGTCACTTCCAATATGTTTGGCGATATTGCGACTGATTTAGGTGCAGTATTGCAAGGTGGAATGGGAATGGCTGCTTCTGGAAATGTTGGTGATGAACAAGCATTCTTTGAACCAGTTCACGGATCTGCTCCAAAGCATGCTGGAAAGAATAAAGTAAATCCAATCGCTTCAATTAATTCAATTCAAATGATGATGGATTGGTTGGGTCGTAAAACCGGTAATAAGCAGATGATTCAAATCGGGGATTTGATTGATGATAGCGTTGCAGACCATCTTAGAGATGGTAAGAATCTAACATACGATTTGGGCGGTAAATCCTCATGTTCATTAGTTGGAGAGAGTATTTCATCTAGATTGGCAGAAAAACTTGCAGAACAATTTTGATTATGGGCCTGTAGCGCTTCTTTGCTTCCACTCGTTTTCAAATTCAGTCCACAATTGCTGTTCAATTTCTTGTCTTAGTTGAGCCTCCAGTATCGGCGCAATTTCCATTATCACTTGATCACGGATTTCTAATGCCATGTCAGACCTCACCCGTTCTTCGGTACTTTTTTCAATTTCTTGTCGCTGAGTACTAGAGATTTGTTCCGAATCATTATGTTCGCTATGGTAGCGATTTATTTCTGCTTGGACTATTCGTTCAATCTCTTTCATCAATCTTGAAACAATTGCCAATTCCCAACTTTCAGTCGGATGAGGTACATTCATTCTCGATGCTTCATTTTTCAATGTTTGAACAATTCTAGCTCGCACAGGATTGCCCACCTCAAAATCAGTCGCACCAGAAATGAACCCAACTAACGAATCAACCCATTCTTCATCTGAAATATTGCTCCCACAACCAGGGCACCCTACGGCAACAGAATCATCATGGACAAGTTCAGTTGGAGTTTCACTCTCTTCAGAATTACGGCCATTTCTCCTCTTCGGAGTAGGTGCCAGTTCCAAATCGAATGACATTGTAGTCCCAAACGTATTCCGCTTGGAGCCACCGGAATTGTTTCCCTCTCCCATTTCAATCACTAATAATTAGATTCAAGAGAATAAAAGCATTTCGCCGTTTTGTGCAAGTATTTAGCGGTTTTACTTCCGCATAAGGGCAATTTCACAACATTATCGCTAGAAACACATCAAATCTTCTAAGAAGATAATGTGGAAGTGATGTGGTCAATTGCCGCTTGTAGATGTTGGTTATTGTCATAATTAGGACGCGGGGTTCTGATGATTTCCTGCATTGCACCTGTTAACAGATTATTTGCAACTCGTAATAATTCGTCAACGATTGTGACACTACCCATTCTAGCTGAGCGAGATAATGGATTTAAGTCAATAACAAGTACTGTTTTTCCCATCGCTACCAAAGCCTCACATCTATCTCCATCTTCAAGAGGAACCAATATTACATCACTATCATAGATTCCTTTTTCACAACAATTAGCTCTTGGCCCTTCAAGTCCTGGAATTTTAGCATCTGGATTTTCACCCAGTATTTCAACATCTAAATCATTGTCATTCTTAATTTTGTATAGATGGCTTAGTAGAGCGCTCATTCTTTCGGGAGTGCGATAGAATATATTGACTTCAACAGGAATATTGAGATGACTTGCTAGTTGCATTAGTTCGGTTCCAGCAAGAGCGATTGTGTTTCCATTCAAACTGATCACAGCAGAGTTAGCATTTTGTAAATGTGCTAAAGCCTCCATCGTAGCATCATGAGCACTTGGAATCGTTTTTTCACCAAGCAAGTAATCGTATGCTTCACCCCTTCCATGCGCTATTAATGCGCTATCAGCGAGCATACCTGCCTTTGCTGCCATCTCTAAGCGATGGCGCATCAATAGGGATTGATAGCGAGGGTGGCTTTTATCAGCAGCAAAATCAGACATCGCAAAGCCCCCTCAAGCATTGTTGACCAGCATTGAAACATCAAGTGGTGCAACACCGCGATTTATTGCACTAGTAGAAAGAACATCAAGACCACACTTTTTCCAGTTGTTTATTTCTTTGAATGTAATTCCGCCACTCGCCTCAAGAATTACGTGTTCTCGAATAGATAATTCAATCATTTCATCAGCAACTGCTTTGCATCTTTCAGGATTAAAATTATCCAGCATTATTACTAACTTTGATAGATTTTCCGAAGGACGGCGGGATGACCAAATCATCGCCGCCATCATCGCTTCTTTTTCTTCTCTAACCTCTACTTCTAGGAAAGCACCGCATTGTTCAATATCAACTGATTGTAGATATGAAGTAATTCGGTTTGCATGACCATCAATATCACTTAACATAGTTGCAAGGTCGTTTTCTTTGACCATTGTAGCATCATTACGATTGAGTCGATGTGTAAGGCCACCACCCATATGAACTGCCCATTTGTCCAATAAGCCCCAAACGGTTTTTCTCGTACAAGCGATTTGATTAGGAGCAATAGTTGACCATTTTTTGGCTTCAGTTGCAATTCCAGATAAATATCCAATAACATTTAGAATACTTCTTTCCATAGTCAAAAGAGTATCTCTATCGCCGCTGAGAGTTGCGATTTCATCACCATTTGAAACTTGTTTTCCGTCATTTGCTTGCCAAGAGATCTTTAGAGACGGTGCCCAAATTTGTAGCATATGGTCAACAGCACAAGTACCAACAACAATTCCATTTGCTCTAGCAAATAATGTAGCTTCAACCTCCTCTCCTCGTCCAAAACATGGCATTTCTATGCCATCATCAGCAACAATAGAGCCGACCCAGCGGTCAATACTTCCGAGAAGTAACCTGCTAGGCCCCTCTTCCGCAGTCCACAACATGTGGCCACGGTGATGTGGGGGTTTTGCCTTCCCGGCCATGATAACTGCAAAGTGTAACCCGACTTCAAGCAATCCCCTGCCTCTCAAACATTGATGGGCGATGAGTTGCACGGCCTAACATGGTGCGAGTCCTCGTCATAGGAGCCGGTTTGGCTGGACTTTCTGCAGCATTGGCTGCAACCGCTGCCGGGCATCATGTTGTTATCATTGAGAAATCAAAACGAATTGGTGGGCGAGGTACTTCACAACACATTGATGGTTTTGCTATTGGTTATGGTCCACATTTGATTTTGAACAAAGGTCCATTAATGAAGTTGGCAACAAAACTTAGCAAAGTAAAAGTTGCTAAGTTACCATTACGCCTTCACCGGATTGAGAGCGTTGGTAATGGAATAATTAGGCCAAAAGGTAATCCTCAAAAAGTAGTTGAAAGCAAAAAAGCCCTCAAGTCAAAAGATACTACCAACCCTCATGTGAAAAGCGCACAATTCATTAGCGGATGGGGCATTGATTCAGAATCACGTTATCAGGCATTGACAAAAGGCAATTTATCTTGTGTTGGTGAGGGTTGGTCGGGCTTAGTTGGGCGTTTGGCAATGGCATTAGATGAAGTAGGCGTACTGATAGATTCTAGCTTAGAAGTTACTTCGATTGAGCAAGGCAAGGTGCAATTAAAGGATGGAAGAACGATAGAAACAGATGTCATTATTTTGGCTTGTGGTTATTCAAAAACGCGTACATTTGTAAGTGAATTGACATCTAAATCTGGTCAAAATGGATTGCCAGAAAATGACCCTATTACAGCTTCAATCGTTGATGTATCTCTTGATTCAAAACCATTACAGCAATTGCAAGCAATTGTTGATGCTGAAAATAATATGGCTATTTTTGATATGAAAAATATTCATCCTGCTGTTGGAATTAGTGGGTCTTTGCTAAGTGCGATTGCTACTGGGGGGAATGATCAATTCAAATCACCTCAACAGCGTCTTGACGGCCTATACGCATTTTTAGATGACAGAGCTAGTGGTTGGAGAAATCATATTATTTCAGAAAGAGGGCAGAGTAAAATTACACTTCATGCAAATCCTGATTCACCAATCCAATTTGATACATTTTCAAACCATAATGTGTTGTTGGCAGGCGATTGGATTGACAATGAATATTCATTATCAGATGCAGCCGTTGAATCTGGCAGACAGTGTGGACGTCATGTTTCCGACCTTATTGGTTGAATCATTATCCACTGCCGGCTATGAGGGGAGAATATGCGGCTAGTATCTTGGAATGTCAATGGCCTTCGGGCTGCAATACGCAAGGGAATAGATGGATACTTTGAATCGGTTGATGCTGATATTTGGATGCTGCAAGAAACCCGCGTATTAGAAGAACAATTTCCTAAGGGTTGGAATTGGCCTGAAGGATACTCTGTACACCTACATCCTGCACAGAAAAAGGGCTACTCAGGAGTGGCAACATTATCGCGTGGAGATATGGAACTGATTAGAACTGGTAAGGAAAGCAAACTAGATCCAGATGATTCAGAAGGCAGAATAATCGTTTCAGAGCACGGAGAATTAACTTGCATCAATACCTATTTGCCAAGTGGTTCAAACAAGGAAGAGCGACAATTATTCAAAGAATCGTGGATGGATGAATGGAGACAATGGCTACAACCATTCCTCTCATTAAAAACGCCTGTAATCGTTTGTGGTGACCTCAATATTGCCCATACAGAGGATGATATTTGGAATGCAAAAGGAAACAAAAAATCAAGTGGTTTTTTACCTCAAGAAAGACAATGGTTCAGTGATTTACTCAATGATGGTTGGAGTGATGTATTTCGAGAACATGTTGGCGAAGGGCACAAAGAATACTCTTGGTGGTCAAATAGAGGTCAAGCAAGAATCAAAAATAGAGGTTGGAGAATTGATTACTTCCTGGCCAATCCAGCTGCTGCAAAACTTGTCAAAGATATTTCAATAATTCGCCAAGGTGGACTAGATATTAGTGACCATGCTCCTGTAGTATTGGATATTGATTTGTGATGAAAAGCAGTTTACGTACACAAGGTGCT
>JANXHP010000060.1 GCA_024958795.1 Candidatus Poseidoniaceae archaeon
GCCATTAATTGGGATATTGAAATGACTTGGAATGATGAAACACCTATTCCACTATTTGAACGACTAGATTTAGAGGCTATTTTAGAAAGTGAACAATCTTTAGCCGATATTGATTCAAAAAAACCTGATGACGAATCAGTACATGTCGTCAAAGGTGGTAAGAAAAAGAAAAAGGAGAGTAAGAAAATGGAAGACGTACCAGAAGGAATAACCTATCTAGATTTTGAAACATTTATGCAAGTAGATCTAAGAGTCGGTAAGATATTGAATGTTGAAGATCATCCCAATGCAGACCGCTTATATGTTGTAAAATTAGATGATGGAAGTGGAGTTGAAAGGACAATATGTGCTGGATTGAAACAATATTACCAGCCAGAAGAAATGGTCGGAAAGAGTGTAGTATTTGTTGCAAATTTGAAACCAAGGCCACTAAGAGGTGTTACATCTGAAGGAATGATGCTAGCTGCTGATGATGGGCAAGACGGGGTGCGACTTGTAACAATAGATGGCGATATTGCCACTGGTTCACAAGTTCGCTAATTACAAACCAAGTCTTGAATTGACTGATTTCATTGATTCTCTAGATAATAATCTAGATTCATCTAAAATGTCTGGAGACAACTTTCGCATGTTAGCCCCCATCTCTTCAGGTATTGAGGACAAATTGATTTCAACATTGAATATAGCACCTTTTACAGCAGCACTAGCTAATAATGCAGCTACTCCAACGTCTGAGGCCGCATTACCATTCCCCTTTTCAGCCAAATCAGGCAGATGTCTTAGAAGTGAGAGTCCAAGAGTTGCAGTTTCAAATGGAACCTCTGCCGCCTTTAACGTGCTTTGACGAATGCAATTTCTTCGAACTTCTTTTTCCTCTTCGGTTCCCTTAGGCATTTTGAAACAGGCCATTACAGCATCAAAGGAATCACTATCTTCTGTGGCCAACTGACCTGCACGACTCATAATAGGTATTGCAGCATGTTGTGCATCCTCAGCAATTTGCCAACCATCCTGCCATTTTTCCTTATCTATTGTTAAGTCAGCAACCATACAAGTCAATGCTGCTGCTTGCCCAAGTGCTACTGCAGCAGCTGTTCCACCACCAGGGGTTGGCGAAGATGATGCGAGTGATGCTTGAAAATCCCGGAGCGTCATATCCATCCAATTCATCATTCCACCGCCCCTGCTACTGCCCATTCAATTATTCTATCTGTTGGTTCGAATGGTGCCAATTGTGACAAGCCTAAACCTTCTATTGCGGCAAGAACTAGTTCTCTTTCATCCACAACACCTTCTGACGCGTACCATCTACCCGAATCAAGCATTGCTGAAAGCGGAACAAGACCAACTAGTTCACTTCCTGGAACATTGGTTTGATGATCTGCTGCAATACTCTTACAAGCCTCAAAAGCAATATGCATAGGACAGGCTGTAACATCTCTCAAATTCATTGATACCTGTGAAATGCCGTGACTTTCTAAAGTTACACCCATTCCTTGAACCATTGGTAACATGCCAGGAATTCGAGTTCTTCTTCCATCTTCTTGTTTTAGTAATCTCCCCGTAGATCTCACTAAAGAACCGATTTTTTTTGCAACCACTGCATCAGTCTCATCGATGTTTACATTATATGCAACGAGAATTGTTCTTGCACCAATTGTTATCCCTCCTGAAGAAGCACACTTATCATTCCACACCATAGGTCCAAAATCAGGTAACCTAGTAGTTTCAGAATGACTTGTATCTCCACCATTCATTCTTGCCTCAAAGCCTTCATATTGTTCCTTCCTCAACGAAGATAATAGGGTTCTATCCTCATGTGTAGCAGCAAAACCATACAGAAATGTTGGAACCTCACATTCTTTGGCCACCCTTACTGCCAATTGTTTTGCTAATTCAGAGCATTCCTCCATAGTAATTCCTTGTAATGGAACAAATGGACAAACATCTACAGCCCCTAACCTTGGATGCTCGCCTTTGTGCTCTCTCATATCTATGTGAATAGTTGCAGCTTTAATCAATTGAAAGGCACCTTCCGAAACAGGTTCCGGCTCACCTGCCAATGTAATGACTGTCCTATTATAATCCGAATCTGGTTCAACGCCTAATACAGCACAGCCGGAAACATTCCTAGCGGCTTGGACAATTAAATCGATTTTTTCACTATCAATTCCCTCAGAAATATTGGGCACGCACTCAACAATAGTTGCTACCATGTACGAAGGCTATCTCTTGAAGACTTTGAATGTTGACAAAGACTTGGCTCAATTATTTAGCCATAAAGTGCCTCGGGGGTTGATGAAATGCCACCCTTTGACCTTTTACTATTAATTCGCTTAACAGCGCCAATAATATCGCTTTGAGCAATACTATCTCTCTTTTCCCTAATGGCAAACATACCTGCCTCTACACAGGTTGCCTTCAACTCAGCACCTGAATATCCTTCAGTTAATTCAACAATTCTTTGAACATTGATTCTTTTTGTATTCATTTTCTTAATATGCAATGAAAGTATTGCACTACGCGCCTTTTCATCTGGCATTGGAATTTCTATAACTCGGTCAAACCTTCCAGGACGTAGCAATGCATCATCCAATATATCAGGCCGGTTTGTAGCAGCGATAATCTTCACATTTTCCAATGAATCAAAACCATCAAGTTCAGCAAGCAATTGCATTAAAGTCCGTTGAACTTCTCTATCACCACTTGTTGACCCATCCAATCTCTTTGCACCTATTGCATCAATTTCATCAAGGAAAATAATTGATGGAGACTTTTCTTTTGCTAATGAGAATAATTCTCTAACCATTCTGCCACCTTCACCAATATACTTTTGAGCCAATTCACTACCCACCATTCGAATAAATGTAGCATCGGTAAAATTGGCTACTGCCTTTGCAAGCAATGTTTTCCCGCATCCAGGAGGGCCGACTAATAGAATTCCTTTAGGTGCTTGAATTCCGACCTTTGCGAATAGTTCTGGTGAAGTTAATGGCAATTCTATCGCCTCTCTAACAGCCTCAATTTGTTCATCCAATCCAGCAACTTCACCATATGTCACTTCAGGCTTCTCAACCATTTCAGCCCCACTAACCATTGGATCCCAAGCATCATGTAATACTTCAATAATAGCTAATGTATCTTGATTTAGTGCAACCCTAGTTCCCGGTTGCAGTTTGCTTGGATCTATTCTTTGATTCAAAGACAC
The DNA here is from genome assembly GCA_024958795.1 of Candidatus Poseidoniaceae archaeon. GTDB lineage: Archaea > Thermoplasmatota > Poseidoniia > Poseidoniales > Poseidoniaceae > MGIIa-L1. The sequence goes on from JANXHP010000060.1 coordinate 3,209, forward strand.
CTGAAAAACAGTACCATTTGATGAACGCACAATTGCTCTATCTGAATCCAAAACATCTTGTAAGGTGCCAATAATCAAAGGAGGATTTCTCATTGATTTTACTTCTTCATCCAACCTATTAGCCCTCTTCTTAAGATTTCTAACTTCAGATTCTAAGTGTGCTCTATCATTGATTAAAGTTTGCGCTTCTTCTTGTAAATTGCGAAAATCCGCCTCAAGTTTTTTCAGGTCTTCATCTGAATTAACTGGCTCAGCGCCACCACTTCGTTCGACTTCACTACTCATGCGACCAAACAATGGTTAGAGTGACTACCTATGAACTCCTCGCTTGATAAGTTTAGAAAATGACTATTCCGAAGGCTTCAAAGTATCGCGGCTATTAATACCCCTTATAGGCGACTATAGGGGATGAGATGAGATGGCAGATTGTGAGTTATGTGGAGCCATGAAGGTTGGAGTCAAACAAGTAAAAACTGGCCGAACAGAGGTTGCGGCCTGTAGTAGATGTATTGAAAAGTTAAATCTTGGGCCAAAACCAGTTGCACCAGGATTAGCACGTGCTTTTTCTTCTAAATCGCCAACAAGTTCCGCGAATAATGCTGCACGCACAGGTCATGGTAGAGGAAAAAACATTATGTCACGTTCTGAGAAAGACTTGGCTGACGATTTTTCTTCGCGTATATCCTCAGCCCGTAAACAAAAGAACTGGAATCAAGCACAGTTGGGGAAGAGAATGGCAGAAACAGTCAATGTAATCAAATCCGCTGAGTCCGGGAAACGACCAACTGATTCAGTTATCAGGAAGTTTGAACGTATACTAGGAATCACATTGATGGTTGAACATAAATCCGTTGATACTCGAGTGTTAGGTAGTGGGACCTCTCGTGGAATAACTCTTGGAGATTACCTCAACAAAGAGAGGTGATGTAATGCAACAAATTCCAGTCCATGCTATTTGGCTAGCACAGGATGACCCGAAAAAGAATACTGTGGTCAGAGCATCAAAGAGAGGTGATGTAGTAATGCATAAAAGACTCAATACTGTACCGAGAAGAGGATTTATTCTAGAGCCTTTGTGTGGTAAAGTGTTCGGTCCAGAAGATCATGATATTTTACTCACTAAAGGAGGCGCAATCGTCGGATTAGATTGTAGTTGGGCTCACATAGAAGAAAGTGTATCTCAAGTCATGAAGCGTACTAAATTACAACCGCGAATGCTGCCACTACTATTAGCTGCAAATCCGGTAAATTGGGGCAAACCGAGTAAATTAACAACTGCAGAAGCATTAGCAACTATTCTATTTCTAATTGGAAGAGAACAACAAGCAAGGCAAGTATTAGGTTCCTTTAGATGGGGGGAACGGTTCTTTGAATTGAATAAGGAACCGCTTGAGGCTTATGCTGCTGCGAAATCTAGTGCAGAGTTAGTTTCTTTGCAATTTGAATTCTTTGATATAGATGAGTCATTAATAGAATCAAAACAATGAGGTGGTAATGTGAGCGACATACACAGAATAATTGGCGTATCTCGTTGGGATGGAACAAAATTTAGCTTGGACCAAGATAGTATTGCAATTGAAGCATTAGTGACAATTAGAATCAATGGAAAGATTGTTGCAAACTTGTTGGCCACACCATCTGATTTGCATGATTTAGCAGTCGGCCATTGTATTGCAGAAGCAAAAACTAATGACATTAGTTTCGATGAGTTCAATGTTTCAATCGACGAAACTGGTACACATTTCTTAGATATTTCCACCTCTGATGATATGTCTGCATTAATGCCGGATGAAAGGGTGATCACTAGCAGTTGTGGAGCTTGTGATAGAGATGGAGTAGATGCTCTCATGTCCAATGTACCTATAGTGACTTCATCCCCAGTAAGTTTCTCTGCAGTTTCAATAAATGAAGCCATATCTGAGATGAAACAACGTCAAATAGGCTTTTCAGTTACAGGAGGAGTCCATGCAGCAGGATTGATGGATAATAATGGCAACTTAGTGGCCGTTAGAGAGGATATTGGCCGGCATAACGCAGTTGACAAATTATTTGGCCACGCGCAAAGGAATGAAATTGAAATCAATAACCATGCATTACTATTGTCCGGGCGTTGTGGATGGGATATTGTGGCCAAGGCGGCAAGAATGAATTGTCAAATGATTGCTAGCATTGGTGCTTCCTCTACTCTTGCAATAGAATCTGCACGTCAATCAAATATCACAATATTTTCTTTCGTCCGTGCTGATAAAGGTGTGCTAATTGGTCACTCAAGCCGTCTCAAGTGACAAACCTTGAGAAGTAAAGCACTAGCACATCAATTTAGAGCCTATAGGAGAGTAGTTATTGTGGGCGATATTGGATATTTGCAGTTACTTCGTTCCAATAGTAATTATCGCAGCCTGTGGCTTGCTTCAGTAATTTCAATGCTGGGTGAATGGTTCAATACCATCGCATTGTTTTTCTTGATACTGGAATATACTGGCTCCGAATTTTTATTAGGATTCTTATTCACTGTTAGGATGATCTCATTCGCAATATTCCAGCCATTTATCGGGTTGCTTGCTGATAGATATAATCGCAAAGTAATGATGGTGGTAACCAATGTTGTTCAGATATTTTTAGCGCTTGGGTTTATTCTTGTCGATAGTGCCTCAGATATATTGTGGATGATAGCATTATCGGGATTAATGATGTTATTACATGGAGCATATATGACTGCAGAAAGGGCCGCAATACCCAATGTTGTTAGTCCGGAACATTTGACTACAGCAAATGCACTAGATGCAGCATCATGGTCCACCGCATTATGTATTGGAGCTTTATTGGGTGGAATTGTTGTTTCAAATTGGGGAACCGATGCAGCATTTATTATTGACTCAATTACATTTGCAATCGGTACTATACTTCTAATTCCAGTAAAAATCCAGCAAAATGTTGAGGAAGAAATGAAGACGCCATTATTCAAAACTGCATTTTCGAATATTAAACGCGGTTGGCTTAGAGTATATACGGAATCGCGATTATTGCGAATTGTATTTGCAAAATCATCTTGGAATATTGCTGGTGGTGCTTTGGCGGGCGTATTTTTGGTTTTATTGGGTGCCGAAACCGATGGATATGGTGCTGCCATGGGTTTCGGAATTTTCTTTTTTGCAAGAGGAGTAGGTACAGGACTTGGCCCTATTATTGCTAGAAATGTATTGAAGGATGAATCAAAGTGGCCAGGTTTAATTGGCAAATTAGTTGTTGTAAGTGGTACTTTCTACATATTGGTATCTTTGACTTTGGAAATTAATTTGCTATTGACCGTTATCCTCATTCTCCTTGCACATGCTGCTAGTGGAGCTAATTGGGTCCTTTCAACAATATTGACTCAGCGTTGGGTAGAAGATGAAATGAGAGGTAGAGTATTTTCTATAGATATGTTATTTATGTCGATTGCATTTTCTATATCCACTTCAGTTGCAGGATATTTGGTAGAAAATTACAATCTTGGTATTGCTGATGGAATACTATTCTTTGGTTCAATGATGGTATTATCCGGTATATTGTTCACATTGTGGAATCCTAGTACTTCAAAAAGCGCTACACAGCCATAAGAGCAACAATGCTCAAAGACAGGTTGAGATGACCCTGTGTTATGTCGGGAGAGGCCACCGCTATCCTTGCCACCCACCTCGTCACCGGCATTCCCGGCGAACTGCCTGAAATGCCTCAATGGGATGATAGTGTGGATCACGCGCCGGCAAGAAGGCAAGTATTGACTCAACAAGAGAAACAACTTGCAATTAGAAATGCATTGAGATATTTTCCAAAGCAACTACATAAAATACTTGCAAAAGAATTTATCCAAGAATTGAACACGTTTGGTAGAGTAATTATGTGGCGTTATCGACCAACAGAATATGAAATGAAGGCATACCCAATTGATAGTTATCCAGCGAAGTGTAAACAAGCAGCTGCAATAATGTTAATGATTCAAAATAATTTGGATAAAAGGGTAGCACAGTTTCCACATGAATTGATTACTTATGGTGGAAATGGTGCTGTTTTCCAAAATTGGGCCCAGTATAGAATCGTGATGAAATATCTTTCACAAATGACAGAGCAGCAGACACTAGTGATGTATTCAGGGCATCCTCTTGGCTTATTCCCTTCAAGTCCAAGCGCTCCTAGAGTCATTGTCACTAATGGTATGGTAATACCAAATCATTCATCCCCTGAAAATTATGAAAAAATGAATGCTTTAGGTGTAAGTCAATACGGACAAATGACTGCTGGTTCTTACATGTATATCGGGCCCCAAGGAATTGTTCATGGAACAACTATTACATTGCTAAATGCAGCAAGAGCAAAACTTGGAATTTCTGGTGATGAAGGTCTTGAAGGTATTACTTTCGTAACTTCTGGCTTAGGTGGTATGTCGGGTGCGCAGGCTAAAGCTGCCGTCATTGCAGGTGCATCATGCATTATCGCTGAGGTCAACCCTCATGCTGCTAAGAAAAGACAGCAACAAGGCTGGTTGAGTATTATTGCTGATAACGTCGATGATGCCATAGACAAGATGCTTCTTTATGCTAAGAATAAGGAGGCGATTTCTATTGGCTATGTTGGAAATATTGTAACTCTCTGGGAGAGGTTGGCTGAAAGAGATGTGAAGGTTGACTTAGGAAGCGACCAAACATCGCTTCACAATCCTTGGCAAGGAGGATACTTCCCTGTAGGATATGATTATGATGAGGCATCATTGATGATGTCAGAACAACCACAGAAATTTTGTGAAGAAGTAAAAAATAGTCTTATTAGACAAGCAAAGGCTATTGGCCAATTATCACAAAAAGGGATGTATTTTTGGGATTATGGAAATGCTTTCCTTCTTGAGGCAAGTAGAGCTGGAGCCGATGTAATGGCTGATGATGGTAGTTTTAGATACCCATCTTATGTTGAAGACATCATGGGCCCAATGTGCTTTGACTATGGATTTGGACCATATAGATGGGTTTGCTGTTCAGGAAATCCTCAAGATTTAGTTGAATCTGATGCAATTGCTTGTGAAGTACTTAGTGAAATGATTAGGCAATCGCCTAGTGAGATCCAACAGCAAATGAGAGACAATATTCGTTGGATTGAGCAGGCCGGCTCAAATAATATGGTCGTAGGCTCTCAAGCGCGAATTCTCTATGCTGATGATGAAGGGAGGAGAAGAATAGCTTCAGCGATGAATAATGCAATTGCTTCGGGAAGGATTTCTGGACCAATAGTTCTAGGTAGAGATCATCACGATGTTTCTGGAACTGATTCTCCATATCGAGAAACTGCGAATATTTCTGATGGATCAATGTTTACTGCCGATATGGCTGTCCAAAACTTCGTCGGCGACTCATTTAGAGGCGCTACATGGGTCAGTTTGCATAATGGTGGTGGTGTAGGATGGGGCGAAGTTATCAACGGCGGTTTTGGACTGATGTTAGATGGTTCAGAGGATTCGGAATACAGATTGCAATCAATGTTGCACTGGGATGTAAATAATGGAGTTGCTAGAAGAGCTTGGGCACGTAATGATGGAGCGATATTTGCTGCACAGAGAGCGATGGAATCTCAACCAAATTTACAAGTCACTCTGCCAAATCTTGTTGATGATGATATAATTAACTCATTATGATGTGGTGAAACTATGCAAGGGGACAATACAATCTATCTCGACGGAGAAACTCTGTCTTCTTCAGAAGTGCAAATGATCGCTGAATGTAAGGCATCAGTGGCTATTTCTCAAGATTCGTGGGTTAAAATTGATGCTGCGAGATCTGTGGTAGAAGGTATTCTAGAAAGAGGTGAAACTGTATATGGTATCAACACCGGTTTCGGAGCGTTGGTGAAAGAGAGAATTTCTAGTGAAGATTTAGCAGAGTTACAAAGAAACCTTGTTCGTTCTCATGCTACAGCATTAGGCGATTATATGTCAAGAGAATTGGTTCGCGCTATGATGGTGACCAGGGCAAATTCTCTAGCAAAGGGATGTTCAGGAGTTCATCCTGATGTGTTAAATCAATTACTTGCATTTATCAACAAGGATATTTGTCCAGCAATACCTCGTATTGGAAGTTTAGGTGCAAGCGGAGATTTGGCACCTCTCTCACATATGGCACTATCACTAATTGGAGAAGGTGATGTCCTTACTGAAACTGGTGTTGGACCTACACGCGATGCTTTAATTGCAAATGGTTTAATCGGAATTCAATTGAAGGCAAAAGATGGATTGTCTCTAATCAATGGTACAAGTCAAATGCTATCGTTCTTAGTTGCAGCTGAACAAAGACTAAGTCAATTATTGCCTCTAGCTGACATAATTATGTGTACTTCTTTAGAAGCAAGAAAAGGAAGCATTATGCCTGCTGATGAAAGAGTTCACTTAGCGCGACCACACATTGGTCAATTGACCACAGCATCACGTTTACGAATGATAATGGAGAATTCACCAATATTGCAATCTCATATTGATTGTGAGCAAGTTCAAGACGCATATTCATTCAGATGCGCACCACAAGTACATGGGGCAGTATTGCAACGATTTATGCAATTACAAGAAACATTAGAGGTGGAATTGAATAGTGCCACAGATAATCCATTAGTGTTCCCAGACCCTGCTAACCCAGGTCCACATGAAGTTATTTCACAGGGAAATTTTCATGGTGAAATATTAGCATTATGTGCAGATTCAATGTCTCATGCACTTTTTGAATTAGCCTCTATTAGTGAAAGAAGAATTGATCAAATGCTTGACCCGGCAAGGAATAATTTACCTGCATTTTTAGCTACTAATTCAGGCCTTGAATCTGGATTGATGATAGTTCAATATGTTGCAGGTGCATCTTTGGCCGAATTACATGGTCATGCAATGCCGCGTTCAGCGTTCTCTACAACCACATCTGCAGGACAGGAAGACCATGTCAGTATGGGCGCCACTGCCTGCTGGAATCTATTAGTTGCTACAGAAAGATTATCTGAAGTATTAGCATGTGAATTATTTGTTGCATGTGAAGCATTAGAGTTTGAAGAAATCCAGCCTGCTGAACATGTTAGGTCATTAAAGCAAAGAGTTAGGGCGATTTCACCACCTTTGGATGGTGATAGAAGTACAAGTAAAGAATTAAAGAAAATTGCTAATCAATTGTGGCAAGGCGGCTGGTTGGCAAGAATTGAGGCCGAATGTGGAAGATTACCACGATAATTACAACTCTAGTAACCATTTCTCAATTTCATCTAGGCCAGTCAGTTGTCTAATTCTAAATCTTGCAGTAGTTAAATCAGTGGCCGAAATATTTTCTGAAATTGCCTCCAAATGATTTTCTAATTCAACCGCCATTCTTACCTTCTCCTCAACTGTTGAATATAATTGATAAGCGGTCTCTTCATCCAGTATTGAGAGTGCTGGCTCAACCTCTGAAACATCGAGACCCATTCTCCTCCACTGCAATATTCTCCTCGTTAGTATAGATCTACTAAAGCCATTAAATGGCAATCTCGTCAACATTACCAACTTAGGAGTTCCATCATCTCTAGTATCTAATTCAATATCTTCTCCAGGCGTTTCTTGGAAGTTGTGAATCTTTATCGTTTCATCATTTTCTTGTTCTATTACGGCATCATCATCATGAATCTTGATAATTTCATCCTTAGTAGATGTAAAGATATCCACATTTGGAGCCTCTCGCCTTACTCTCGCTAACCAAACAGAATCAAAGACCAAACAATTGATTGGAAATACAATTTTCCAAGATGTTTGATAAACTTCATCTCTAATTTGGCGAATAAATGCTAGAACAGCATCATCACCGTGTAACGAGACTAACCATTCAAGACCTTCAACGACGATTAATCCATTACTATCTTGTAACTTACTACTGATAAGATGGGCTATTTTTTCGAGACTGGGTTCTAACGCTCCCGCAGTTATGCGTTCTGACAACCAATATGATTCAACTTTTGTCACATCAATGTGCTCTAACAACCTCTTATGTGGTTGGCGGCTAAATAACAAAAGTTGTTGCTGTTCATTTTCCAATTGCTTGTCAAGCCACGAATATATACTCGAATTATCAGATAATTCTGCAGTGTATAGCCGTCCTTGCTCCATTGAATTCCCTCCCTTATTTGACACTATGAAAGAACAGCCCTATTTACTATGTGTCACTGTAAACTCCATCAAGCATTATATCTATTGTTTGTTTGGCATATATAGGTGTGCCAATGGCCGAGACAGATAATGATGAAATCTCAAAAGCAGAATGTGGAAATTGCCGTGCAGTAATTCCGAGTGATTCTACTGAATGTCCTGAATGTGAAATCAAATTTTCCGGTATCTCTGAAGATGCTCTTGGAGAATGTGGTGCTTGTGGATTTTTAGTTCCACTTGAGTCAACAAGTTGCAGTAGTTGTGGCGTAATATTTGTTGCAGATGACGTAATGGATGTACTACGAAACTGGCTCTCTAATACTGGACTGAATATCAAATCACTATTCGATAAATTTGATACTAATGGAGATGGAATGATTGACTCCGATGAATTGAAAAAAGGCTTACTTGGTCTCAATTTAGCAGACCTCCCTCCATCTCAAGTCGAAAGATTGATTGAGCAAATCGATGTCGACGGTGATGGTAAAATTGACTTAGCAGAATTAGAAAAGTCAGTAACTGGTTCAGATTACGTTCCTTCAAAGAATGATGCTGAGGAAGATGCCGAAGAAGTTTCCGACGATGATGAAGAATCCGAAAAAGAGGATGAGGTTGAGGAGGAAGATTCCGCTGACGATGAAACTGATGACGAGGAGGATTCAGTTGAGGAAGAAGATGACGGAGTAGACGTTGAAAAGGCTATGATCAACCTATGTAATGCAATTATTTCCAATGAAATGACTATACGCGAAGCTTTTGAGAGTATTGACACAGATGGTGATGGACGAATCAATGGACCAGAACTACAAGCTGGCCTAAAGGCACTTGCTGGTGATGAATTATCCGCATTTGAAGTTGTAGCAATTCTTGGAACTATTGACGAGGATGGAGACGGCAATGTTGATCCTATGGAACTTGTGAATGCTTTGGAATCTTTGGACATGGATTTGATTGTAGATGTTAAGTCCGAACAAGAAGATGAATCAGATGATGTTCTTCCTGATGATATTATCAAACTACTGATCGAAGCAATGGACCGCGATGATACGAATCCGGCAAGTCTTTTCCATGAATTGGATGAAGATGGAGATAAATTCATTAGTGTTAAAGAACTATCAAAAACAATAAATGATGTCCTTGAAGGAGAAGAAATTACTGAAGATAGTGTTGCAGATTTCATTGCAACTCTAGATGCAGATTCAGATGGTAACATTGACATCGTTGAATTCATTACAGCAATTGAAAATGAAATTGGACTAGATTCGATAGATGATGAAGAAGAAGAAAAAATCCCTAAAGAATTCCCTTCAGCTTTACAAACGTCTATGATGTCAAAGAAATGGAATGATGTTTGGTGGCCACTAATCCATGCAGCATTCTTCATCTTTATTCTTGCTTGGGTAGTAAACGGATTTATTGGACCTGTTGACGGTTCCGGTGGTTCAGTTGCATTAGATAGCAATTATGGAATGGGTTATGAAGGAATTAGTGAAGGAGAGATTTACTCTTGCGACAGTGATGTTCAAGCCGATGGATGTGCTAACTCATTAACTCCTTTCTCTGGTGAAAATGGAGCATCATCCATGCCTAAAGGATTCTATACAGATGGAATTATCTTTATTCTTCTTGGAGCAATAGGAATGGGTGGTTCGATGTTTGCACACCTTGTACTAGCCAAGGGATGGAGAGCACGTGTCAAGGCAATGAAGGAAGTTGAAGATGATACTGAGGATGCGAAAGAGTCTTCTGATGATGACGATGAATCAGACTCTGAAGAGGAAGAAGATGCGGCAGATGAAGAAGAGGATGCTGACGATGAGAGTCAAGAAGAGGAAGAATCTGATGATGATTCCGAAGAAGAGTCAGAAGATGATGAAGATATCGACATTGGCTCACATATTGGACTCACTGTAGAGGACGAAGAATTCTTCGGAGTAATCATTGAATTTGATGATGAAGACGGATTAGTTACAATCAAGGAAGATGGTTCTGGTGACGAGATTACTGGATACCAAGATGAAATGTTCTTGGAGTAAATACATGTCAACTGACCCTCTAAATGCACTACGCGGCACCTCCTTTTGTCCAGCATGTGGATGTATTGAAAAGTCGGGTAGTGTTAGATGCGCAGAATGTGGAACATTCCATTCAGTTGCCCATTTAGAGGAAAGAGAGGCACCACCACCTTCAATGGAAAAACCGTGCCCAATTGTCGACCCAGCATCGTATTCGCTAGCACCAGGCGGAGAGGAAATACCAATAGAATCCTTTGAAGAATCTGATGCTGTAACTAATTGGAAAGGGGGGTCAACTGATTTCACAATGGATGAAGAAGAGGAGAAGCCGATGAGTAGAGTTGACCCTGATGAATTAGTATTACCCGATCCTGAAGAATTGACAAGTAGCTCTCAATGATGATTTAATCTTATTTGTCAATTAGTCGCCAATTAATATTACTATTGATTAAAAGGTTTTATCAGTTAAATCAATAGTAGCAGATTGAAGAAAAAATATTTGGTGGGCTCGGAGAGAATTGAACTCTCGATCTTCGCCATGTCAAGGCGACGTCATAACCCCTAGACCACGAGCCCCTAGGTAAAGTGAGCCACTTAGGCTCTGTATTAAACGGATTCGGTTTACTATTTTCTAATCAACTAACGATCTTAGAAATTTTCCCAGTGCAACCTGATTGAGAACAATGTCCGCCCATTCTGGTACGTCCATTGGTCATTTTGAATAATTGACCATCTTTAATCGGTCCATATGTTTTACACTTTAGACAAAATCCTTCCACAACTGTCATCTCAATCAGTATGTTCCACACCTATCCTTGACTTGAACCCTACTATTGTTAGTGAACTTCCGAGAATTTGGTTTTTACAAAAAAATTGACTCTTCGAGGGTAGGCTCGGAGGGTGCTTTTTCATATTCTTTGAAATTCTTGATATCTAAATATACTCTAAACGCATCACTGCGAGGCAATATTTATTGTATACTGCAAAACTCGCAGCTGCAGGAAAATATATTTGTCGTATAACTTACCTTATACGACAATATGGCGCACGGATATTGAGTGAAATATTAGATCAACCATCTATTAATTGTAAATCAGCACTATCGGCAGTAAAAACTCCTACTAACGGAGGCCCTAGTAAACAAGATTCTAATCCTCCATCTCTGGAGTCCAAGGTTTCGACTATTGCATTTGAAATATCAATCCAGTTTTGTCGAGATGTAAATACACTTTGAACAAGTAACAATGATTCACCATCACTGGACTTTGCGTACCATGCAGCAAGACATCCAGATTTTTGACGTTTGAATTCTTGACGTGCGTTCAACATTCTAAGAAGTCTAGCTTCTCTGCCTTGTGCAGGTGAACAAACTACAGTTTCTATTATTACTTCAGCCATGATTTTCACCTTAATACATTTGTTACATTGTTAATATTATATGTTTTTTAATAAATAATTAAGTGGAAATCATGTTACTAATGAAATATTAATTCTCCCTCAAGCATTGTAGCATGGAATGGAGAATCCCCTGGTTGTTGACACCAAGCCTGCCACCATGGTCCATCTACAATATTCAAATTTGCAACTGCACCTTCTTCAATTATTCCATGGTTAACACCCTTCGGGTGAGGGGTTGTCTGGGCAGGATTGCGCGAACATGCAACTAATGCTGCTAAGGGTGATACTGCACAGCGTTGTACTAGTATGGAAGCGATAAATGGAAGACTTAATGTTCGACAATTAGGATTGAAATCAGTTGCTACAGACCAAGTTAATTGTTGCTCAGTAATATTGTTAAAATCGGGCCATTGCTCCCCCATTGAGTATGGAGTTCCAGGTAAAAATCCACAATTAACTCCCGCTTCCTCCATTCTAATTCTAGCATCGTCATTAGTGTAATGACAATGATCTGCACTGGTAACTTTCAAGTCTGCAGCTAATTCTCCACCACCACCATCAACAAATTCATCAATGTGAATTCTCAAGTCAAGTCCACCCTCTTTGGACTGTTTTAGGATATCTTCACTTTCCTCAACAGTAAACCAACCTGGTTCGCAAAATACATCAGCTGAACGCGCAATACCTTGATCTAATACTGCTGGTAATTGTTCACTTAATATTTCTTCAACATACTCTTCTCTAGTATTTCCCTTTGGCACTGCATGCGCACCTAACCAAGTTTGATCAATACTTGGTAAATGTTGTATCTTGGAAAGTTCCTGTCCAGCTGCTAATAATTTTAATTCTGAATCAGTAGATAATCCATAGCCGCTTTTTATTTCTAAGTGAGTAGAGCCATTTCTAAAAGAACTTCTAAGTCTCTTATATCCTAACTCAACTAATTCAGTTTGAGATGACTGTCGAGTTGCTTCTACTGTGGAAACAATGCCACCACCCATAGAAGCAATGTCTGAATATGAATGGCCTTGTTGACGCCATGAAACTTCTCTAGAACGGTCACCAGACCACAATAAATGTGTATGTGAATCAACAAGACCATGTATTATTGCCCTACCTTGTAATGAATAAATTTTGTTTTCATGATTAGTTGTATTTGACTGGTGGATGTTTTCCCTTCCAAATTCTTCCTCGATGACTTTTGACTCATCGATTCTTGTAATTATTCCATTTTCTACAACTATTCCAGCACCTGCAGAACGTGTTAGCAAATCAATATCGGAAATATCGGAGCCCTTCAATGAACCCTTTCCTGATAGATGGGCCATCGGCCCAAGGTCCAACAATATGGTTCGCATTGGTGGGGCTTATGCGTGAGGGTTGAAGAACAATAGCCATGAGCACTGTCTGAGCGCGATGGATAAGTGGACCCTCGGAATTGAGTCAACGGCACATACGTTGTCCTTTGGATTGGTGGATTCTAAGGGAATTCCATATCCATCTTGTTCTGATACAGTAAGTCCAGATGAAGGTGGAATTCATCCTCGGGAAGCTGCTGACCATCATAAAGAGGTTGCCTCTAGATTACTTGAAAAATTACTTGTTCAGAATGAATTATCTATGGTAGATATTGGCGCAGTATCATATTCACAAGGGCCAGGACTTGGACCTTGCTTGAGAGTTGGTGCTGCTATTGCTAGAGGTATTTCCAGTAGACTTGATATTCCACTGATTGGAGTTAACCATTGTGTAGCGCACATTGAAATTGGAAGGGAACAATGTGGTTGTAGTGACCCAGTTCTGCTATATGTTTCTGGAGGGAATACACAGGTAATCGCGAGATTAGAAGGTAGATACCGTGTTTTGGGTGAAACTCTAGATATCGGTATAGGTAATATGTTGGACAAATTTGCTAGAGCGCAAGGAATTCCCTTTCCAGGAGGTCCTGTAATTGAGAAACTCGCAGCCCAATGGCTAGAGGAAAATCCAGAACCATCGATGGATGGATTGGAATTACCTTATGCAGTTAGAGGTATGGATCTAGCATTTTCTGGTGTGATGACTGCAGCACAAAGGCTATTGGAATCTGGAAAATCTCTTGAAGAAGTGTGTTGGTCATTGCAAGAGCATGTTTTCGCAGCTTGTGTAGAAGTAGCAGAAAGGGCAATGGCTCATACTGGGAAAAGTGAATTATTACTCGGTGGAGGAGTTGCCTGTAATACGAGATTACGTACAATGTGTGAATTGATGGCAAATGAACGCGAATCAGCATCCTTTGCACCCCCAAGAATGTACTGTATTGACAATGGAACAATGATTGCAAAATTGGGTCATTTGGAACTTAATAATGGAAGAGTCACATCCTATTCTCAAAGCGCAATTGATCAGTATTTGCGAACAGACCAAACACCGATAACTTGGGTATGAGGGCCAATGCAGAACGCTAACCGTTTTATGGGGTCGGCTACGCCACGTATTTGGGGGAGTCAACCATCGAGCGTAGAAAGAAGAAGGATGAGCCATTTAATCCATTCTCCGGCGATGCTAGCGTGAAGAGAAATCAACGCCACAATCAGCGCGTACAAACCCCTACTAATCGAACTCAAAAACCAAGCTCAAAGCCTGCAAATAATATCGGCTTGACAGATTTAGATAAAAAGCGCAAAGAAGCACTTACAAGGATGTCAGACACTAAACCAAATGCCGCTTCTGGAACGGTTCCTAAGGTTGAAACTGCTGGGATTTCACAGCAAAATCAAGAACAAAAGCAGGCTGAAAAATCTTCTTCCAGAGCAGATCGTTTAGCGGAATTACGTAAAAAATCTGCAGCATCAAAATTGAATGCTGAACAACACAAAGTCGAAGAAGTTTCTCCGATTGAAGTCGAAGTTATTCCCGAAGTTAAATTAGTTGAAGCAAAGGTGGAAATTGAAGCCTTTTCTGCAGTTCCTGTAACTGCTTCAAAACCTGAAGTTTCTCAGTTGAACGTTTTCAAGATTGTTCAAGAAACTCAAGTTAAGGCCACTAACGATAGACGCAAAAAGCGTAGACCACATGCAAAGAAAGGCGGTGGAAGACAAAAACAAGAGAAGAGGCTTAATCGTCAAAAATATTTGGAATACAAATATGCTGCACGAGATATACTCGACGACCCATCTGTACCTGAAGAACACCGTTCAAACATCTTAGGACAGGTGTGGGCCAAAGGTGAAAGAATGTCTGTTGATGACTCGTATGAATTTATCAGCAGCAAAATCTTAGAGAATATCCTAACTGAAGAAATCGGTGATAAATTGAGAAGTTTGGTTAGAAAATACACAACAAGAAGGTGATTAAATGAGTGAATTAATAGTAGGAAAAAATGTGGTAGCAAGTGTACATTACACCGGAACAATGCCAGAAAGTGGAGAAGTCTTTGATAGTAGTGAGGGAAGAGATCCGCTAACATTCCTTGTTGGTCATGGTCAAATGATTCCTGGTTTTGAAGAAGAAATTCAAGGTGCAAAAATTGGTGAAAAGAGAACTTTTACACTTACACCTGATAAAGCATATGGGGAGCGCCAAGATGAGGCAATGATGAAGATTCCAAGAGAAGAATTTTCTGCATTAGAAGAAGAGTCAAAGTTGGAAATCGGAATGACCTTAGTCGCACAGATGCAGCACGGCCCTGCACCGTTTACAGTCACTGAATTAACAGATGATGAAGTAACTGCAGATTTTAATCATAAGTTAGCTGGTGAGTCCTTAAAATTCGCTGTAGAAATCATTGAACTGCGTGATGCTGATGCTGAAGAACTTTCTCATGGCCATGTTCACGGACCTAATGGACACCATCACTGAACACAATAGAATCAAACTCTCCAAGTGGGAGTGTTGAAGAATCGTCTATACTTGGACACTGTATGGTCGCGTCTCGTAAAGACGAGTGGAAAACCCTCGGCGGGCTTGATATTCCTTTGCAGAGTGATGATAATACCCTTATTGATGCTGGTTTTTCACAAGCAAATGTTGGCACTGCAGGAAGTGAGCCATATACTAGAGGAATCCACTCTACAATGTATCGCTCAAGACTCTGGACTATGCGCCAATATGCTGGATTTTC
Source organism: Candidatus Poseidoniaceae archaeon (assembly GCA_024958795.1). Classification (GTDB taxonomy): domain Archaea; phylum Thermoplasmatota; class Poseidoniia; order Poseidoniales; family Poseidoniaceae; genus MGIIa-L1. The sequence continues at coordinate 18,897 of JANXHP010000060.1, forward strand.
TAGTGCTAAACAAACAAATGAGCGATTCAAACTATTGCTAGAACGTGGACAAAAGGGATTATCAGTTGCTTTTGATTTACCTACACAATTAGGCCTAGATGCTGATGATGAACTATCCTTAGGTGAAGTTGGCAAAGTAGGTGTTTCGATTTCATCAATTGATGATATGAGATTATTATTAGATGGTATACCGTTGGATCAAGTTAGCACTTCAATGACGATTAATTCACCAGCGATTATTCTGTTGGCTATGTATGTAGCAGTTGCTGAAGAGCAGGGTGTTTCACCCGACAAAGTTATTGGTACAATTCAAAATGATATTTTGAAAGAATATATTGCAAGAGGGACATATGTGTTTCCTCCAAAACAATCAATGCGTCTAATTACTGATGTGTTTGAATATTGTGCAGAGAAGATTCCTCTTTGGAATACAATTTCTATTTCAGGGTATCACATTCGCGAAGCGGGTTCCACTGCCGTTCAAGAGATCGCATTCACTCTTGCAAACGCATTAGCATATGTTGAGGCCGCAATTGATTCCGGATTAGATATTGATACCTTTGCACCAAGACTATCCTTCTTTTTTAATTGCCATAACGATTTCTTTGAAGAAGCAAGTAAATTTAGAGCAGCTAGAAGATTGTGGTTTGATTTAATCAACGATAGATATCAACCAAAAAACCCTAAATCTGCAATGCTTAGATTCCATACTCAAGTTGCAGGAGTTAGTCTAACGGCTCAACAACCACTCAACAATATTGCACGGGTCACGATACAAGCACTTGCAGCGGTTTGTGGCGGGACTCAGAGTCTTCACACTAATTCATATGATGAAGCATTAGGATTGCCAACTGAAGAGAGTGTGACAGTAGCACTTAGAACTCAACAAATAATTGCTGAAGAAAGCGGGGTTGCTGATACTGTTGATCCATTAGGCGGCTCATATCATGTAGAAGTACTAACTGAACGTATTTACCAAGAGGCTTTACTTCAAATTCAACAGATTGAAAAATTGGGTGGAGCGATGGCTGCCATTGAACAAGGTTGGCAACAGAGAGAGATACATAATGCTGCTTTCAAACATCTAACTGATGTTGAATCAGGAGATAGAAAAATTGTCGGTGTAAATCATGGAATGATGGCTGATGAGGCAGAAACCATTGCATTGCAATTAGATCCAACTGTTGGTGATATGCAATGTAATAGATTGGCGGAGTTAAGAGTTAACAGAGATGCTATATTTTCTGAAGCATGTATCAAAGCAATTGGAGATGCTGCTGCAGGCACTGATAATCTATTCCCACTAATATTGGATGCTGTTAAGGCAAATTGTACACTCGGTGAGATTATGAACGCAATGCGTGAGAAGTTTGGAGAATGGAAAGCTCCAAGCGGATTTTGAGGTGAGAAAATGAATTTTGGATCTATACATATCGACCATGTGGGAATAGCAACTGAAGATTTAGAGGCTGCAAGCCATTTTTGGAATCTTCTAGGATTAATACAAAGTGCTGAAGATGAAACAGTAAAGGAACAAGGTGTTACAACGCGATTTTTCTCCACTTCTGCAACTGATGAAAGTGTTGAAAATCACCCCCCAATGGTTGAATTACTTCAACCTACATCAGAAGATTCTCCTATTGGTAGATTTTTGGCCAAGCGTGGCCCTGGAATCCAGCAATTATGTTTTAGAGTTGAGAATTTACAAGAGTTAATTGACTATTTACTGGATAACGGTATCCAGATGATTGATAGTGAGCCAAAACTTGGTGCTGGTGACTCAAAAATTGCATTTGTCCACCCTAAATCAACCGGTGGTGTTTTAGTGGAACTAAAACAAAGATAGTACTGAATCTTATCTTTGCAATAATTTTTGGGCATACTCTCTTAACCCTTCAGTGGTAGGAACGAAACGATGAGAACTTGTGTAGACCACCTTATTGCCTTACCACATATTGACGGCCCGCGAGTTAGAAGAGAAGCGGAGTTCGTTTCTTCACAATTAGATATACTTAGAAATAACGGAAAAATTTCCAATGATGCTTTTCTTGATGCTGGAGCTATACAAGGTGCATTTGACATGATTGGCAACTTAGTTGAAATGGGTATTTCTCAAAAAGAAATTCATCAGCAACTAAGACAACAATTGCTACGAGCCTGTCGCTTGGAAGAGAAACATCCAGGATTAGATGCTGCTGTTGAGTCTGGAAGAGCTAGTTGAGGGAGTAAAATGACTGAAAAGTTGCTCTCGATAACGGGAGTTGCCAAGCATTTTGATGAGATAGAAGCACTGAGTCACATAGATTTGGATATTCACAGTGGTGAAGTTGTTGGTCTGGTGGGAAGTAATGGCGCTGGAAAAACTACACTTCTGCGGTTAATGGCTGGTGTATATATTCCCACCAAGGGTAGTGTTACTCTAAAGGATGGTTCAGATGTTACACAGATGCGCCATCTATTAGGCGTCGTTCCTGAATCTACAGGATTATATTCTCGTTTGACTGCTTGGGAAAATATTAGATATCATTCAAGATTATACGGAATTGATGATGAAACTTCATGGAAACGCACACAATTATTTGCTAGTAGATTAGGTATGAGTGATAGTCTAAGCCGACATACCAAAGGATTCAGTAGGGGTATGAAGCAAAAAACAGCCCTTCTAAGGGCGCTTGCACATGGACCAAGTATTCTACTTCTTGATGAGCCAACTGCAGGACTAGATATTTCAAGCGCAAGAACAGTTCGAACTTTGGTAAAGCAATTACGTGATGAAGGAGGGACTGTTGTTTACTCAACACATCAGTTAGAAGAGGCAAGGCAAGTCTGTGATCGTATTGTGATAATTCACAATGGTGAAGTTAGAGCAGATGGTTCACCGCAGCAACTAATGGAACAAACCGAACAGGATTCACTGGAGGAAGCTTATGTTTCATTGACAGCAGACCAAGCGAGGCCAAGAACTGAGGATGATGAGTCTGAAGGTAGGTTTACTGCTTGGTGGAGGAAATTATTTACACCGAGTACACCCGAACTGGAGGTAGAAATCGATGGCTGATGGTAGTGCAATGCGAATAAAGCAAATCGCTAAAAAGGAAGTTGTGGAGTTTGCTAGAGATTGGAGAACAATTATTGCAATTATTGTAATTCCATTACTGATGTTCCCTCTTCTCTTCATTCTATTCCCAGTACTGCTTCAGTCTGAGGCAGCAGAATTACAATCACTAGAATTAGAATTAACAATTCAAACTGATAATATGCCTGATAATTTGAGCATGATTATTAATCAATCTTCAATTGTAATAAGTTATCAAGATTTGCCAGTATTGAGTGATTTAAGTCAACCAGGAAACGATCTTGAGAGATTACGAAATGGCTCTGTTGACGCTATTTTACGAATTACTGAAAGTGAAGATATATGGTATTACTCAATTCTCCATATGTCGACTTCAGAACAATCAAGAGAGGCAAAATCAAGATTATTATATGACCTGAATGAATGGGAAGAAAATGAAACTGCTGCAAGGATAGAGTCGGGAGGTCTTGATGTCAATTCAACTCTCAATCCATTACGCTGGGATGGAGATATAGCTCTTGCAGATGCTGCGACTTCTGGCGAGCAAGCAGGAATGGCATTATCCATGTTTATTCCATTGGTATTATCAGTTTGGACATTCTCATCCGCAATTCAACCATCGATTGATATGACTGCTGGTGAGAGGGAGAGAGGTACCTTGGAAGCGCTATTGAGCCTACCCTGTACTCGC
>JANXHP010000002.1 GCA_024958795.1 Candidatus Poseidoniaceae archaeon
ATGGATATTGGTGGTTCCGCGAATCTGGACAAGACGAGTGGCAACCTCACGATGAATGATTCACTCTTCTACAGCTTCCCACCATGCTGGAACATTAAACCATTCAGGAGCATCATCTGCTCTTTCAATCAACGGTAGAGAAAGTGTACTACTTTCATCAATATTTACAGACAAACTGTGTAATGGATTGGTTATGCAAGGACTAGGGAGGTAATCTTCTCCAGATTCGGTTAAAGTAACTGTAATCTGTTCACCAGCAGGAATTATTGCATCGATTGGATTGAATTCCATTTGCATAATATAAGTGATTAAAGGAATTACAGGTTGTGAATCATGACCTCCATCACGATATCGTAAATCCATAGTTGCATGACCAATTCGCAGCCCTCCTGCACTCATTGTTGCAAAAATCTGTCCACCATCACAGACATTAGAACGTACTGACAAATGTAAGGTTGGTAATCCGGAAATGTGTAGATTATTTTCCTCTGCTGGAAGAGTAAATGATGCTGAAGATGATAGGGAGACTGTGCTTCCACTTACAGAAGCTAAATCCAATGAATAAGGCTGCCATTCAACATCTGCAGGAGGCCATGTCTCCTCAACATGCCAACGACCATCATTTCGTTGCATTTGAACATGAAGTTCTGGTTGTTTTCCATTATCTTTCAACCAATATTCAAACCAAGCAAACAAGTCTACAGCCCAATCCATTCTACTCATTTCGGGATATGCTTCAGCACCGTATCCTGAACCTAGGTCTCCGTGTCGATCTGGTTGGTCTGGATAATTATGAGCCCATTGTCCCATTATTCCTCGCGCTGGAATCCCCGCATCTCGCATCAATTGATAGGTTGGGAAAGCATGGCAAGGATCTACATTCCAATCTTGCATTCCCCAGACCAAATATACGCTGCCTCGATAATTTTCTAACACATCTGGAAGGTGTCGACGTTCATCCCAATAATCATTCCAACTATCTCCCCCATAATGCGACCATCCATATGTTGTAAAGGGACTAACTGGTCCAATAAGGTCGTCACTACAAACACGTAATTCATCATCGGTTAAATCACTAGTTGCCGCTTGATAAGCAGCATCATATCCCAATGCTCTTGATTCTGAAGAGCCATTTCGATAAAACATCTCTTGGACACCTATTGAGCCTGAAATTGGCACTATTGTTTTGAGATGTTCAGAGGGGTTTTGTGCAGCTTCCCAATTTGTTGTCCCTGCATATGACTTACCCATCAATCCAACATTTCCATTTGACCAATTTTGTTCTCCCAGCCATTGAACTACAGCTTGAATGCCTGTTTGCTCTCCAAGGCCTTTCACATCTTGACAATGTGTGCTTTTACCTGTTCCAAAGGTAGACGCTTGCGCAAGAGCATAACCATGAGAAATAAAATGGTCATAAACCCAAGCACCGATTCCACCATCTGGCACGGTATTTGGTGAAGAATCATCTCCCACTCCAGGCATACCTTCACCACCAAAATCATAGTAGGGATGTATCGTCATTATTACTGGTACTTTGGTTCCTTCTGGAACATCTGGAAGCCACAATGCTACATGCATCAAGTCTTCTTCAGGAGTGCCAACATCTTCCTCTGAAGCAGGAATATCTACTGAAACATAATGCTCGGTATAAGTCAATACTCCATAACTTCCGTTCACTGGAAGAACTGAACGATCCTGTGTAAAATCTAGATTCATTTTGTAGCGCTCATGTAATGGAGTTTCCCACCATTCAATAGACTCTGATTCATCATAGGCTCCAGTTAGAGAATTTCCAAATGTCATAGCTAAGAAAAGAAAAACAATGGCAACAGAAAATGAGCCAGCAAGAGTTAGATTGAGACTAGTTGCATCCCCTTCGGGGATGATTTCAGCCTCAAATATCTCGTCCTCCATACTTAGACGAAACATTACTGCCTCATGAGCCTTCTCTCATTCAGACTCTTCGCTTGGAAATGCTTTGACCATCATCATTAGCCGTGCAAACATCAACAAGCCAACTGCTGCATGAATCATTGAAATCTTATGATTCATTCTAACCGACATATCTCCTAATCCATACATTAAGGCCCACAGTGAAAAAGCTTCAAATCCCTTCCCTCTAAGCCCTTTATCTTCTGTTTTACTTGCCATTATCAAGCCTACAGCAACTACAGATA
>JANXHP010000117.1 GCA_024958795.1 Candidatus Poseidoniaceae archaeon
TGTTTTAGCGCACCTAATTCTTCACCACTGTAGACTGGTTTTCCATCTTGTTTTAGAGTGTTCATTATCAGCCATAGAACGCCATTCCAGGCAGTTGGTGCAACGAATATTTCAACATGGCCGCATGCAGCAGCTTCGAGTAATCTTCCTTCATCAGTATTGGTATCAAATAATGCACGTACTAAATTAGCCGCTTTGAATTCAAATCCATTTGGCCTCCACTCCATCATTAGTCTCACACCTTGAATGGAGCTAGATTCAATCGGTCAGCCAATTGCTCAACTGGTACATCAGCAATATCCTTCATTCGTTGACGTAAAGTATCTATTTCACCTTGCATTTTTGCAATCTTATGAGCACGAACCATGTCGTTTAGTAAATCATTTACACTTCTATGCCCACTACTAGTTCGCATTGTGTTAAGTTGTCTTCTTACTTCATAACTTACGCTAATCGATGTCATTCCTTCTGCAGTCATATCTATCCCTGTTCCGCTGTGCGTTCTATAGCATACTTAAGCCACGCGAAGCAAGTTTGGTAATAATTGGCACTTTTGTGACCTTTTATTTTAGGCGGAGGAGTTGATTATTGACGATTTTGTCTATCTAACAACAGTCTAGGAACTTCATTCACTCCAAACTCTCTTCTCATCTCTAGAGTCCTTTGATGGAATTCTTTTGCCAAAGTCCAGTATTCTAATGAACCAGCTCCCGAACCTGAATTGGTTGGCTTATTGAGCACTACAGTAGGTGCACCACTCCATGGCGCTTCTGCAACCTTGACCAATCTTCTAACAGTGGTATTGAATAATTTATTAGGCATCTTGGTATTGACTTGGTCACAAACATGGCGGCTTAATTTAGAGCGTGAATCAACCATGGTCATCACTATACCAAAAATCTTCAATTGACGATTGATTCTTCTTTGAATCATCTTGATTGAATTCATTAGCATACTAAATCCTTCAAGCGCATAGTATTCTGCTTGAACAGGTACCATTACCCAGTTAGCAGCACACATTGCATTGATTGAAAGCAATCCCAAACTAGGAGGTGTATCAATAATAATATAATCAAAATTATCAACGATTGGAAGTAATGCTTCTCTCAGTCGAGTTTCTCTTCCAATCTTGTGACTCAATTCAATTTCAGCACCAGATAAATGAATGTCGCTTGGCAATAACCAAAGATTTCCTGATGATATTTTCTCAGGTGCTTTCTTTCCACCATTACGCAAACTCCAAGCAGATCTCATCGCTTCGGTTAAGTTTGTAGGAGAGATTAGGTATTCATCCATTAGAGGCAGTTCATCACCCAAATCGTTACTCAATAAATCATACGTGGTTTTTTTTACTGATTTTTTCTCAACACCAAACGATGTTGCACAGTTTCCTTGAGGGTCTAAATCAATTAACAGAACTTTTGCAGGAGGTAGTCCCATTTTCCTATTGCCTTTTGCAAGAGATGCAGCCAAATTAACAGCGGTAGTGGTCTTTGCACAACCGCCCTTTTGATTTGCTACTGCTACAACCATTTTGTACGGATTCATGTAATCACCCCTTACGACGATGTTGATGAGAGGACTCCTCCTCTTTCAATGCAAGCCTCAAGATTTGTATTTCAAGCCGATTGAATAACAGGCACTGGAACTTCGGAAAGAATCTTTCTGACAATGTGCATGCCGGTGATTCCACGAATCTTTGCTTCAGGCTTCATGTTAATTCTGTGGCTAATAATCTGTAATGCAATTCCCTTGATATCATCAGGAATCACATAGTTGCGTCCGGCGATTGCGGCTGCTGCTCGACCAGACTTGAATAATGCCTGTGAAGCACGAGGTGAAGCACCATTTGTTACTCGGTGGTCTTCACGAGTTCTTTGAACAATTTCAACGATATAGGATAGGATTGCAGGGTCAACATGAACTGTTTCCAATGCTTTTTGCATTGCAACAACCTTCTTTGGAGAAGTAATCTGTTCAACATCGTGTCCATCCTTACCGCGCATTTTTCTGCGAGCCAAGATCGCCTTTTCTTCAGCACGGTCTGGATAGCCCATACTCATCTTCATCAAGAAACGGTCCATTTGTGCTTCAGGAAGCGGGTATGTTCCTTCTTGTTCGATTGGATTTTGAGTTGCGATAACAACGAATGGTGCTGGTAACTTGTGAGTAATACCTTCAATAGTAACTTGCTTTTCTTCCATCGCTTCAAGCAGAGCAGCTTGAGTCTTTGGTGGTGCTCTGTTAATCTCATCAGCAAGTAGAATATTGGTGAACAATGGTCCAGCACGTAACTTGAAATCTCCTGATTTTTGGTCATACATATATGTACCCATAATATCTGATGGAAGTAAATCCGGAGTGAATTGAACACGCTTGAACTTACATCCAAGGGCTTGTGCAAAAGTGTTTGCAAGTAGTGTCTTTGCCAAACCAGGGAAATCCTCCAGCAACATGTTTCCATTACTGAGAATACCTACAGTAACTCTTCGCAAATTTTCATTCTTTCCGATGATTACTTTGCTAACTTCATTCATCAAACTATTAGAAATTGCTGACACTGTTGCAATCAAGTCTTGTGCTTGACCTGCTGGTGCTGCTGCTGGTGCTGCTTGAAATCCTGCTTCCATCATAATTACCCCCTAAGGACATATTGCGTCCCTACCTTTCTGTATATGAATGTGCGCGGTAATTATGTCGTTAAATCTCATGCCAATTCTTTAGCCAAAACGCAACAGTGCATCCTATAAGTCAATATTATTCATCATGCCGGAACAATGTTTATGGAGGCTCTTGAAATCACAAGGGCATGAGTCAATTTTCAAAAGTAGTATTGTTGGCAATTATCACCATTTTATTACTGCCTGCAGTGCAAGCGGAACAAACATTTCCTGTTGAGCCTGAAGGTGAATGGTATGTTTTAGATGCTGCAGATGTTTTAGATAACCAAACTGAAATGGAGATGAGTAGCGAATTATCCGATATTAGGAATAGAACAAATACTCTTGTTAGAGTAGTCACAATAGAATCGATGGCTGATTATGGTGTGGAAGAAGGCCGTGATTATTTCATGGGCGATGAAGGGTATGCAAGACAAATGTTTCAACACTATGGTATGGAAGGAAATGAAGAAAAAGCAATATTGATTACCTTTTCAGAGCAAGATAGAAAATTTAAATTTGTAATGCCAGACCATACTATCATCCAGCAACAAAAGTCTGGCGAAGTGTATGAATATAGTGGTGTAAAATGGGCGCTTTCTGAAGATTTATGGGAAGAAGGAACATGGAACGCGATTTACGGTAGTGAAGAAATTATTGATGTAGAAGCAGTTGATGATTTGATTGTATTAGCAATGTTTTTGATTCCATTCGTCCTATTAATTACCTTGCTCTATTTGGCTTACAATAAAGCTAAACGTTACAAAACAACTGGACTTGAAGCTGTGATTGCAGAACAAAGAATGATTCAAGAAATGACAAAGGCAAGAGGAATGAAGGTAATGGAGCATTTGCAGGAAAAAGAATCTGGTACCTTCCAAATGGAATTCTTAGATCAATTAAACACAGTCACTGAAGGTTACCCATATCCTGATAACGGCCCGAGAGATTACGCAAAGGAGGCGATAGTCTATAAAATCAAGAAAGAATTTGATAAGGCCTCTATTGGAATAAATACTAGAGCAGATGAGTTAGGAATTGGATATGATTTACCATTAGAATATGCTGAAACAGAACAAGATATAATCGAATTAAATAAATTTGAAGCATTTGCAAAGGCTACATTCCCCTTGCCATTTGCTTTCGGATTAATATTACCTGCTGTCATTGGATTCTTTAATTTATTAGATGGGCCGATGGATTCGTCCTATTTCTTTGACGACCTTTCCTTCTACTTTGTTATCTTCTTTGTTGTGTCAGCAGTTACATTTTTTTCATTTAGAGGGATGAAAAATGATAGATTCGTCCTATTTCCACCAATGGCATTCTTAGTTAACAAAAGTACTGTAATTCACACACTTAAAACTTCTGGATGGGATGATATTAGTTCCAACAGACTATCTTCTGGAATTGTATTAACTGGGATGACTACAGCAATGATAGTCTCTCCTAGATGGACTGTCACAGTTTCAGGAGTTGATGAATATGGAAATAGTGTGTATGACTACGATGAGCGCAGTTACAGTAGTGGCGGCGGCGGTAGTAGTTGCGGTAGTAGTTGCGGCGGTGGCTGTGGCGGTGGCGGCTGTGGCGGCGGTGGCGATTTCTGAATAAGTGAAGGTGCGATAATGGAAGTTGAGATTCTTGATGCACCGGTTGATGGAATAATACCTGTTGAGGCACATAGACGATTACTGGATTATCATATTGGGCCCGTGGAAATTGAATTACCATTCAATCATAGACTGGCTCACGAAAATGGCTGGAGTCATGGTTATGCAGATTATGTGGTTGAAGAATACAAGCGATTTGCCTATTTGTGCACTCATGGTAATCAAGTATGTACTCCCTCAAAAGATGTTGACCAAGCATGGCATTTACATCTAACATATACCAATGATTATTGGAATAGATTTTGTCCTAAATTGCTTGGTAAGGATTTGCATCATGGTCCTACAATTGGTGGAATGGAAGATGAAATGAAGTATAGACAACATTACATTGAAACTTTACAGTTTTACGAGTCTGTATTTGGACGTAAACCTCCAAGTGATATCTGGAAAGATGTAGATACAAGATTTTCGCATGATAGCAATGCACAATGGGTTGACTTAGCAAGCAATATCGTTATTTCAAAATCTAGATTAATACTCAAAATCATTGCAGCAGCAATTATTGGAATCTTGGTTGGAAGAATCCTCTAAAGTGAATCATCTTCCCCAAAATGGTTTTCTCAAATAATAGAGATGAAGTGGTAAGTTATCATATCATTTATTCTTCTTACGGGAACCGAGTAATAAACCTACCAATAAACCTGCTATTAGTGAACCTCCTAGAATCATTTTACCACTAGTTGATTCCAAAACAGCCGAGACTCCGTCAGGGGGCGACTGTTTATTATTGCCACTTTCATCTGGCAACTGTGTATTATTATTGTTTTCAATAGGTAACTGTACTATTTTTCCATACGGCGTACTAGTTCCATGACTATCTGTGGCTTGACAATTTACACTAACAGGTTGCTGAACATTATCAGTTGAAATTAAAATTGAAAATAATCCATGCTGTAAGGATTCAATCTGAAGTGTATCATCATCACAAATTAGAGTCACGTTATCAGATGCATCATCAATAACTAATAGTTTCAAGAGATATTGCTCTCCATCTTTAATTAAACCGATTTCAATAATGATTGGTGCATTATTTTCTACCGTGATATTTATGTTAATGGTCTCTATTACGCCATCTTCGTATAATTCCATTATCACGATTTGATAGGTCCCAATTTGATCGCCAGTTGGAGTCCATTGAATATATCCTGAATCAAATAACTGAACTCCTTCTGGTGCAGAAATCAGTACCATTTTCTTTGATATTGAATTTGTCTGAGGTATTAGTAAGGTATGCTTTTCACCTGCAAAAGTAGTAGAATTTTCAACACTAGTGGCAATGAAATCCGGTCTTTGAATATTCAAATCCACAGAGAATATTGTACTTTCACCGTATGAATCACTGACCATTATTAATATTTCATGAAGACCAAGGTCATTTGGAGTTGGGTTCATCATCAAAACACCATCACTGTTGATATTTGCATTATTCGGGCCAGATAGGATGGTCCAAGACAGTGTGCCACCGTCTATATCATTCGCAATCAATTGGACAGATAGATTGTCACTATAATCCATTTCAATTTGCATATTTGTTGTATTTAGATCTACAATAGGTGCAATATTTGATATTACTACAATCATTGTTAGACTGTGGCTCAAACCATGTGAATCACTAACTTTCAAGGTCACATTTTCAGTTCCAATGAATAATGGTTTCCATTCAATTAATCCATTTGAATCAATTGTAAATCCATCTGGTCCGTCTTCAATTGAGTAAATTATTGTATCTCCATCATCATCAATTGCAGAGGTTTGAATTTGGCCCAACGTGCCAGCTACAAATTCTAAGCCTTGACCAAAATCTTCCCATCTTGGTGATGAATTTGGTAATGCACTGACTTCAATTGTGAAATTTTGGAATAAATAATCTCCCCATTCATCGGTCACCTTGACACTTACAGGGTGATTACCTTGTTGTGACCTCATTGCGGTAAAAGATAATTTGCCTGAACTTGAGTTAATTGTCATTCCAGATGGACCAGTGTCAAGTGAGTAGTTCATTGTTGTTAGTAAAGTCTTAGATTCAATTTGGCTTTGGTACTGCCTTATGGCTCCATGCGTATCTTCAAAAGGAACTTCAACAACTGAGAACCTCTGTGGATAAGTTGTCCAAGCCAACCCCATATCTTCAGCGACCCATAGCCAATAACCACCGGTACCTCCAGAAATCGTTATTGTCCAAACCCCTTGTGAATTCGCAGGAATTTTCAATGAAAGGAAGTCATCGCTTGAAGACCATACCGAATTAAATAAACTACCGTCTGATGTTTCAACTTCAATTTGTAATGTTGACACAGGACTAAGAGTCGGAGCGAATTTTGTAGAAGGGCCTGCTCTAATTAATACATCAGCATCGTTGGAAAAAGTCATTTTAAATTCATCAATCTGATTAAAAATACCGTTACTATTAACCATGATATTTCCGGACTCAATTAATTTTTCATCAAGTTCATTAACTTCTAAATTGTAACTACTTCTGCTATAAGTAGCAGTTATTTGAATTGAAATAATTCCATTTGCTAGATGTGGAAATTGAATAGTCATATCATTCGAGCCATTATGGTTAAGGAATTGAACAGTATCGCTACTATTACTTGCACTTGTCCACGTTGCATTCAATATATATTGAATATCTCTACTAGAATTGAAGAATAATTCTAATCTCTCACCACTAAATGTTTGGAAAGTCCACCAATCTTGTTGATCATACTCTGCGTCCAGCCATCCACCATTCAACATTGAGTTTTCATCTAATGGAATTGCAGTTGAAAGTGTATCAGCTAGGTTAATCGCTTGGATCTCATATACTTCAATTCTATAATTTTCATCAAAAGTAAGTGAATTAGCGTAACCAGTAGCGCCAATCCAAATTTCTAATTCTCCCGTAAAGTTTGCTGTGAATGAGATCTCGACAAGTTCTTGACCAGAATTTGATTGATTAATAATATTATAATTCATACTCGAATTTTGAATGATCCAAGAATATGTTAAATTATCAGTGGCTGGACTATTGTGTTGCACATTAAGTGCATATGTCAATCCATTTACAACATCAATAGAATATCCAGTTGTTGAATACAATATCTTACCAGGAGACACCATGTCGTCAGCAGTTTCAGAAGGTTGGCCGATTACCAGTGGAATTTTGTTTCCATTAAAAGCACTCCACTCATCAAATTGATCTAAAAATGATATAAAATAAGATCCTCCACTATTAGATGTGCTAATTTTTAGAAATAAGATTGTACTTTCTTGAGCTGTAAATGTAATACTAGCAGCATTCATGGAATGTAGCAAAGTTGTTTGATCATTATCATAGATTTCACCAGTAGTAATGGAACCAGTTGTAATTTGATATTTGTGTCCTCTTGCAACATGAAATTTCATCCAATCAATATTTTTGTTGGGATTATTAGAATCATATGTTGTTTCTAAGTCCCCATAATATTTTACTGATTTTGAACCTAAATTCAATTGCCTTGCTTTTTCAGCAGTCCCATCATCATCAAATGTCCATAATGCCCATTCAATTGTCTGTAAAAGAATTTTCTCCAAATCACCTCTTTTTGCAATATTGGAAGGGTCAAATGAAAAGAAAACAGTTCGACCTTCGTATTGAGTCCCCTCTTTAGAATAATTTGCAACGGCATGAGTGTAGTTATTTGCCCCGCTCGTTGACCACATTCCATCAATAGTTTGACCGTCCACTCCACTGATTTGGTCACTTACATCCGCATAAGTACCAGGTGACTTTCTTAATTCAATATTTTGAATACCAGAAAAGATTTCATCACTCAATGGGTTGACATAATCCTTGATATAATTTCCAAACATATTCGCACCTATGTCTCTATCTTGGTAACTGGTTTCGACCCCAAAAATATCGTTGACAAAATCACCATTTCCCCAACTAGTTGACGAAGTTCCACCATCCAAGTCATACAATAGGTCGCCACAAAATAAGATAATTCTACCTCCACCGCTTACATATTCTTCAATATTTGATTGGTCTGTGGTGGTTAACGTGCTAGAAAAACTCGGTCCACAACTCCAAACAACGACACGATGTTTTTGTAAAACGCTCCTCGAAGGGCCATCTTGGTTCCATGTATCAGTAATTCCATCATCATTAGTATCTCCTACAACTGTTAAATTCCATTGCCAATCCATTGAACTTGCCACTGTCAATATTGCACCCAAGAAAGCATCATCGTTGTTCAAAGAATTATAATTTGCATTTGTATTTTGAGAAGCTTGATTGTTTTCAAAATTGGCAGCAATACCATTTGAATCAATAACTATTAGAATATCTGATTCTGCGATAATCAATTCTCCATTATTATCATAAATAGAATTTGGATCTTTTTCCCGACTAATTTCTAGTTCAATGTCGGTTGAGAAAGCCGGCCCATTTCCAGCAGGTCTGATAATTAATGTAGGATAAACCACTCCACTTTCTGAAAATGTATGAGTAATTGAGCCAGGTAATGATACATTGTGCCAAATACCATCGCCGAAATTAATATCATAATAAGCACCCAAATTAAAATTCTCTGATGACCAAATAAAATTGACTTCCTCACCAGCACGTGGAGATGTGTTATTGACCATCAATAGTGCCTTTGGTGGCGCCGAATCATCTATTGTGATGAGGAAACTTGATACTTCTGATGCGAAATATTGATCTCGAACTTGAATTGAAACGACGTACTCACCAGGAGTTTGATAGGTATGGTCGAATCTAGGGTTGAATGGTAGTGGTTGCCAATCAGAAAACTGTTCTTCCCCATTACTATAACGATAAAACAATCCATCTCCGTCGGCATCAAATGCTTGTACATCAAATACCATCCATTCATCAACCTCTCCTAATAGCGGGCCAGTGATAGTAACTTGTGGGATCGCATTATCACCAATTGGGACCATAGGAACTGCGATATTACCTCTATCATGAGCAAATATATTCTCATGATGACTTGATTCAGTTGCCAACATCCCATCTACCAAAGGAACCCTAATTGGATTTGATAATCCCAATATCTCCCAAGCCAATAAACCGATTTGAAAATCCATTCCCCAAAATTCCACCGAACGATGGCTTGGTCTAAATTCAAGATTAATACTGTAAGATTCCTCGGTGAAGACATTATACAAGATATTTAATTGCGTTTGAGCAGTATTTGTTGGCCCTCCGAAAACCATTGCAGTTTGTGTGTCATCAATATTGAATGTATCACTATCAAATACATCATTGAAACCGAGATAATTCCCCCAAATTTTTCTTTCATTTTGTTCATCATAACTTTCTTCAACTTCGGTCCAACTTCGAGTGTCAATTATTGTTTGAACAGCAGCTTGAACTTGAAATTGTAAGTCTAATGAAAGTGTAAGGTATATTTCAACAACATATTGTAATGCATTAATTGCTTGCGATGCCATGATAGAATATGGATCACTTGATTCAGACAAGAAATTTGCTGTTAATTCTAATAATTCAATTTCAGCCAAATTAACATATCCTGACAAATCAATTTCAGAACCAAATAAATCGTCCCCTGTTGAAATACTTAAAGGAACATATTGGTCCCATGTAAATACTTCCAGATCACCGATAAAGAAACTTGAGCCATCTCCATCAACATCAATCAAACTTGGGAATGGAATTTCAAAGGTCCAATCTTGGATTTCAACTCCAGTCGGCGCATATTCTCTATTTACTTCAAAAACAAATGCAACCTTTGCTTCAGCTTCATAATATTCAGTTGAGCGAATTATCTCCATTGTCGTTTCTATTTCACCTCGATAATTTGCTTCCGACGAATATCTTACATCAACATCACCATAATGTCTCAAATTATATTGATAAGCGAGGTACATATCCACAGAAAATCTATTATTTTCCATAAAATGGCCTTCTCTGTCCGTACAATCCCAACTTGATGAGAAATCTTTGAATAATCCACAGAGAGCTTCATCGCTCCAAATTGAATCAGGTAATGTCACCAATCGGATATCTTGTGCAACATATACTCTTGACTCAAAATGTGTAGTTTCATCAAATTCATAGTGTTCTTCACTGATAAAGGCCGAATTCGACCAAGCGACCATTCCAGTTAATTGCGATGGTGTTGTTGAAACAAGTAGTAACAAAACAATTGTAATTGCTACAATGAATGGTTTGGTTTTGGAATAATTACTCATGTCTCTTGACAGATAACAATAGTATAAGTAATTGTTTCCGATTATTATCGACCCCAGAAATGGTTTTCTTTTCTGTGCAAAATAATTAGCTCATCAAGAATTTCCTGCTCTTTAGAATCTAATTCAATATTCTTTAGTCGCTTAGCGTGTGATTCAGGGACATCGACATAGAACTCATCTAATTCCTCAATATGTCTGCCCACAGTTGGTCCATGGACTGCAACAGCCAATTCATCACCCTCGCTTCCTTCCTTAACATCCTCACCATCTCGTGTTCGCAATGATTTTATCTGCCCTACAGGAGTTCCATCTAATTTCATTATTCTCTGTCCGATATGAACTCTACCGCCCAATACTTTCATTCCAACAATTGCTGGTCCTTTGGCTCTAAATGTGTGATCTTTGAGATAGCGAAGTTGTCCAGGATAAACTAGAGATTCTCTTAATTCAGCCTCAATTTCTGCTTGTACCTTTTCCCTCCATTCTTCATAAGCATCAAGAACATGGTAAATTATTTCACCACTGATGAATTTTATTTCAGCATCTTCAGCGCTAAGGCTTTCAACAACTTCAGAATTTGCTTTAGTTGAGAAACCGAGTATGATCTTATACAACGGTTCTTTAGCACTTTGAGCCATTAAGATGTCCTTTTTGTTAACAACTCCAACAGTTGCTCTACGGACAGGAATTTTCAATTTAAACAATTCAAATGCGAGGGCTTCTAAGCCACCAACAGTATCTGCTTTGATGACAATTCCTTTCTTTTCTTCTTCAGCGCCTTGACAAGGACCCTTTTCTTTAGTATGGACCATGAAGTCATTTCGAGCAAACACTTCATTGCATTGATTACACATAATTGGCATTTGATTGAAAACACCTCGCCATTCATCACGTATTGCTTGCTTGGCAGTAGCCTCTTCTTCATCTGTATTTGCTAGATGAAGAGTAGTTCCTGCAATTGTCCCTTCTAAATTAGGTGCAACAATTTTGACTCCACAAGCAGCCTCAACATCTTCATAATTGACCCAGCGCTTACCAGCATCTCGCATTTCAGCCATTCCTTTAGGACGCTTCAATCCTTTGATATGTGTCCTATAAGGGCCATCAGGTCCTGCTAACATTATCTTATCACCGACTTTTAATCCACCACGATAAAGAATGATATCAATGGTTTTACCCATTCCTATTTCTTCTCGAACTTCTAAGACGGTGGCTTGTGTTGAGCCCAATGTATCAGTTAATCTATCTTCCAAGAATCTTTCAGCCAGTCCAACAGTTACCGTCAATAAATCTTGCAATCCTTCTCCTTCTTTCGCACTCATAGGTACTAGTGCAACGTTATTGCGGAAATCTTTGATTTGATCATATCTTTCAATATTGAAGCCATGTTCTGAAAACTGTCCAAGTAATTTCCAATATCTTGCATCAAACAAATCTATTACATCATCACGTTGGTCTTTGAATGATTCAATAAAAGAGCGGTTTTCTTCACACATCCACCCATGAATACGGTCAATTTTATTGGCAGCGATTACGAAAGGAGTTTTTGAATCTCGTAATACCTTCAACGATTCAATAGTCTGTGGCTGTAGTCCTTCCATGATATCTATGACTAAGATTGCAATATCAGATACTGAACCGCCTCTATTGCGTAGTGAAACGAATGAATGGTGGCCAGGGGTATCGATGAAGAGTAGTCCAGGTGACTTGAATTTATTTCCTCGCATCATCTTTGAACAGGTTTCATTAAGAATATCAGCAGGAACTTCAGTAGCTCCAATATGTTGAGTAATTCCTCCAGCTTCTCTATCCATTACACTGGCTTGTCGTTCACTTCCGATAGAGCGAACTAAATCTAAGACACTAGTTTTTCCATGGTCAACATGGCCTAAGACAGATACAATTGGTTGGCGATTATGTCCTTTCTCGACCTCTTCAACCACTTGCTCCGCAGTATCTAAATCTTCAACAGAATCGGTATTTGCCTGCTCTTCAGTCATATTCCTCACCGTCCGGCCAGCAGGTGGTTCACTGGTCAGTTTCACTCGTAGACCCAAGCGCCCATCAAGTTGTCCCATTGCATGAGACCTTCAGGGAACCAAAGGTTGAGTTCAAACTCAGCAGTTTCTGCAGCATCGGAGCCATGAATCATGTTGTAACCCATGTCCATGCCGAAGTCACCTCGAATAGTCCCAGGCGCTGCTTCACGCCCATTGGTAGCTCCAATAAGAGTACGAGCAACAGCAATTGCATCAACGCCAGTCCAAGCCATACAGACAACAGGTCCAGATGTTACGAACTTGATTAGTCCAGGATAGAATGGGCGTTCTGCATGACATGCGTAGTGCGCTTCAGCGATTTCTTGACTTGGAACAACGGATTTTAATCCGATTAATTTGAGCCCTTTGCGCTCAAATCTTCCAATAATTTCTCCAACAAGGCCACGTTGTACGCCATCAGGCTTGATCATAATGTAGGTAGTCTCCATAGTGTTCACCAAAACGAGCCACCAGCGACCCCTTTAAAACCAAACCCCCTAATAGAAAATAGAATTATCAATACATCCAACAGTATTATTCAATCAATCAATATCGCTTATCATGGGCGAAGGTAGTAGGCATAGAGCCGATTCAGCAGGTTTTTGGGCATTGATTCTGGGTAGTGTATCATTTCTATTTCAAGGAAAGAACTTACTTCCTGGTGTGTATTATGATTGGAATGATATGGCTTTGGTTAGTGCAATACTCGCTGTGATATATGGGTTCATAATCAGTAGAGGTGGGGTTAATTCCACTATGGGATTTGCTGGTGGAACCCTTGGAGCAGTAATGCTTTTTGATATGTTTTTATTCGGAGAGTTTCAATCGTTAATACTTGGATTTAATGATGTATTACCCGATAAATTTAGTGCAGAAGCAGTATTCACTTTCGGGATAATAATAATTTCATTATACTTCGTAATGTTGAAGCCAATGAAAAACAAAGAACAAACTAAAAAAGAATAGTTTGCATTGTTTGAGATTTGTTCCAAAAGGAACAGTGGTATGAATCTTCAATAAGATATCAAAGGATTCCGCCCTTGACAAAGTGGCGAGTCCACTTTACCTTACGGCTGTTTCTCTTTAGGGCGATCATATTCTTACGCGCCTTTGAATTCTTAAACCACATGACACTTCCGTCACGACGGATAAACATCATACCAGTTCCCGGCTCAATTTCCTCTCCAGAGAAAGTACAAATTCTACGTTCAGGCATATTATTCACCGTCCACCAATCTTACGGGCCTCGCGACCTGTATCCTTGAGCATCAACAAATCGCCTACGCGAATTGGTCCCAATACATTTCGAGTAATGATACGACCCACGTCACGTGGATTTGGTGCATCGTTAACACGGACCTTTACTTGAGTAGCTTCACCAGTCATACCAGTACGACCGACGATCTCTACTACTTCAGCAGGCCATCCTCCTAATTCTTCACTCATTTTTTCCATCTCCTAATTTTAATGGAACTCAAGCCTTTAGGCCTTTGATGAGTTCTACAACTTCGTTGAATTTTTCTTGTGCACCTTTGTTGATTTCCATAATAGCAATTGATGCTGCTTGGACACCCTTTGGAAGGTTTGCTTCCTGTGCAAGGAATTCTTGAGAAGGAACATATCCGTATGGGATTCCTTTCTCTTCACAAATGAGAGGGATGTGCGCCAAAAGTTCAGGCGGGTTAACATCTTCTGCAAGAATGATAAATTGAGCGGTTCCGCGCTCAGCGGTCTTGGTCACTTCATTGCTACCTTTTTTTAGGCGGCCGTTGGTGTTTGCAGTAATCATCTCGTAGATTTTATCAGAGACTTCGCTTGGGGTTTCAAATTTTACGTGTACATTCATTGGAATCACTCCATCCTCATGTAAGGCAGTCCTGCGCCTATACCTCACATATTAAAGCGCGACGGTTAAGACAATAAACCAAATATTGGCGGTATATATCTAATTAATAGGTCTTAAAAGGCATACTGCGCCTATTAATTCCATTCTAGTCTTTCCATTAATTCATTGACTCCACGTGCTAAAGCAGGACCGCCGGAGATAACATCTCGTGGGTTTGAAAGGCTACCTGTTGCATGCACTCCGTCAACATATCGTAGCAGTCTTGCAATTGCTCCACCAGTAAATAATCCATGTGAACAGGCAGCATGAACTTCAATTGCCCCTTGACTTCGTAGTGCTTCTGCAGCACGACAAATCGTTCCACCAGTAGCGATCATATCGTCAACGATAGCAACTTTCTTTCCATCAACATCCAAATCTTTTGCCTTGTGAATGATAGTGTGAGCATCAATTCGAGTCTTTTCAAGATAACTAAACTGACAATTAATTGTTCTAGCAACTTCACTCGCTCTTTCTATTGCACCTTTGTCAGGAGATAGAATGAAATCCGGTGCTACAGTTTCTTGTAAGTGCTTAGCAAGTTCAGGCATTGCAGAAGTAAACGCTACTGGGACAGGCAAATCTTGCAAAACCTTAGGCGCATGTAAATCAAAGACAATGATTCCATCACAACGCGATGCTAACAACTGTCCGATAGCCCGGGCAGAAATTGCTTCTCCAGGTTTGAATCTCTTATCTTGACGAGAATATCCAAAGTATGGGATTGCTAGAAGAATACCTGGCCCCACATCTGGCAGTTGTTGAGGGCCAATTTCACGTAAATTTTCCATTTTACCGCTTCTAACATCATTGATTGCTTCTAACATCAGCATCGTTTCAATAATTCCGGCATCCGGAAATGTGTTAGAAACCAAAACCACAGGTTCACTTCGCACATCATCAATTATCTCTTCAGGGATACGAGTATAGCCTTCAGTATCTGGAAAACGCCTTGTTTCAAGGCCATGATGTGTCCAACCTAATGACTCTGCAAGTTGAGTTGCAAGCAACCTCGAATTACTTCCGGATAGGACTACCATGGGGGCTGCCTCATGTATAGGCGAGCGCCGCCCCTTCATGTTCTTTACTTCTAAATTAAGAAACAAGATAATGTTTGAAATCTCTTAATTTGTTGTTATTTGGTGCGCGAGGCAGGACTTGAACCTGCGACCTCCCGGTTATCAGCCGGGTGCTCCAACCGACTAAGCTACCCGCGCTTGGGTAATTCCGCCGACTCGCAACCCCGTCATAAGAGTGACGGAATATCAAAGCTCCAGCATCATAGGGTACGTAGTCGGATAGCGTAGCGTTTTTTGCTACAATCACTCAACTTCTAAACTGTTGATAGTTATGTATGAAGGTAAGTTCATTACTTTCTCAAAGTTTCGTGATAGCACTACTTCATCAAGCTTATCTCTCGTTCGTGAAAATGCAGTGATTGGTATTCTAATGAACATATCAACGCCATATCCCTTCTGGATTGCAATTCTTGTTTGAACAATGACGCCTTTGTATGTTCGCTTTACCTTGAACAAATCTGTGATAACTCCGATTTCATCTCCTTGGTTATCTAATACTGCTCTATCTAACATTTCATCAGGTGCGTATAATTTTTCATCAATGCGTACTGTGTTTCTCCACCGGCGTTGTAATTCACGCATCGACTTTGAAAGTCTTACAGTTCCATCATTGCGTATACTGTGAACTAACTCCTTTGGTAGTGGAGCAAGTTCAGCAGGCTTGCGCATATATTCTCCTGCAACATCAGAATCAACTTGGATCCTCATAGATTGCACTCTGGCTTCGTTAGGATGATGTCGTTCACCGACTATCGTCCCAACCTTCTTATCGTTAACATAAACATCTCTTTGGATTAACTCCTGGATGTCATAATTGTCGTTTGGCATTTTTCCCATCTCCTTGTGCCGGTGTAGTCCGGCTTACTTAATGCTCATTAGTGGGGGGTCTTATACTATTGCCCTACAATAAAGTGAATTCCAATTGAAATGTCGTATAATTTATTTCTATTCCAATTGAAAAAGCGATATGATTTCAATTATTGGTAATGTCGTATAATTAATTTTGCAATAGGAATAAAGAGATAAATCAGTCCTTATTAGATTGTACTCATAGCTGTTCTTATTTGATGTAATAATTACTAATATTGTGCAAAATTAACTATTTTACAATTGCAAGATGATTAATAATCGAAAGAGCATTGTCAAACTACATGTTATTCCAGAAAGGATCCTTTCTGAATAGTTGTGGAATCGCTATTATTCTTCGGAAACCACAATAATAATGATAAAATATTTCAATTGCATTTTCATTTATTCAATTGGAATATTAAATATTTTAGTTGTCACACACCAACGTTCTCATTTTGACGGTAACCGCATGGTTGCTTTCAAATGATGAAGACTATTGGCACAGAATATGGCCACGCCTGTCGTTCATCTCCGAGGCAGCGATAGTTGTCTTGGTAGGTCACTCATTTCTAGATTGATTAGAGCAGATGTAATGATTGTAATTCCTGATGCCGATTATCAATGGGCACAACATATATTTTCAACCGAGTTAAATTATTCAAATTCCCAATTACTCAAGTCTGAGGAAACTGCGATTACAAGTGGCCATAGGGTGATATTGTTAGGATTAGGACCCTATCTAAGTGATAAGGAGGACACATCAATTGGAGTTGATGGTAGTGAAACAATATTGGTAACACCTGGTTTTGAAAAGATAGACATTGATACTAGCGAAATTGATTCTCATCTAATAGTCAGTCACATGATACCAACTGCATGTGAAGATTCTTGGTGTTGCCCAGTAATTCAAAATTGGTTTAATGCAATCAAAAATAATGAAACAATTGCTCCAGATATACGGCCAAAACATTGGTGGGTTTCTGAGATGGATGTAGCTGATTCGATTGTCCGAATACTAGTAAGCGATCAGCCATTTCCCAATGATGCCAATATTTCAGGAAGAAGGGCATGGTCAGATGATCAAACAGTTGAGGAAATGAGGCTACTGTTTTCAAGGACAATGGCTGGGAAGAGTGGAATGTTTTCTGCACAGCATTTGACAACCCCTCCATCGCCAACTATTGAGGTTGAAGCAATTAGTAAGGACAATGAAAGCGAATACCCACGACCAAACCTTGATTCAATCCACCAAGTATTAGTTGCATGCGATGGAGATGGTTGGAGGCCATTAATGCCCATTCGGAGTGCTCTAATGGCGTTTTTAGCAGGAGCAATCCAAGAATAGTTATCGGATAGTTCATGTGCTACGGGCTTCGCAATTTGCTTTATGACCAAATTGGTTGATGTCAGTGATGAGCGCGGAGAAAAAATGAGTCCAACATTACCAGAAGGTATGAAGAATCTAATGATTGACATAGATGGAACAATCTGTGAAGATGTTCCAAATGAAGAGCCATGGCGTATGGAAACTGCTGAATTGTACGAAGGTGTTGTTGAAATAATCAATGGCTGGTATGAAGAAGGACATATCATTACTTTCTTTACAAGTCGATTGACTGAGCATTCAGAGGTTACTGAAGCATGGTTGGATAAACATGGATTCCAATACCATGGAGTCCTCTACAACAAACCAAGAGGTGGAAATTATCATTGGATTGACAACCACACTGTTAGAGCGACACGATTTGAAGGAAAATTTACAGATTTTGTTAAGAAAACATTAGAGGTTGAAGTATTCGAGCAATGAAATTGATGCGAAGACCTCATGGCTTTGGCATTACTGGCATTAGTTGTGTTGGCACGCCTGTGGTTCTCAAAATCCTATGCTGAAGCAGCAGGGAGATTTACAATTGCTTGTCAAGAATTGACTTCAGCGGGCCATAATGTTAGTCATCACCGTTTGAAACTTGGAATGAAGGGTCCAGTGGCTGAAGATTTGGCGATAGATATCGCAGTTATCGGTTCACTAGAGTCGGGAAAGGCGATAATGTCGAGTAGTGGAGTTCATGGTGTAGAGGGCTATCCTGGTTCTGCAATTCAGTTATCAATAATGGATAAATTAGCAAAAGCGCCCCCCTTTGATGATCACGCTGTTATTGTTATACACGCAGTCAACCCATATGGAATGGCTTGGTGGAGGAGATTTAATGAAAATAATGTTGATTTGAATAGAAATTTCCTTCGCTTAGATGAGCAATATAGTGGAGTGCCTGAAGGATATGAGAAAGTAATGGATTTCATCAATCCTAAGACCGTTCCAAAGAAGAATGAATACTCATACAATATCCGTGCCTTGATGTTGATATTGAAACATGGTTTTAGCAATTTAAAGCAAGCAGTAGCTGAAGGGCAATATCAATATCCAACAGCAATTCAATATGGTGGTTCAAAATTAGAAAAGGGTCCTACTATGTTGATTGACTGGCTATCAACTAACCTCGCATCTATTCAAAAATTGTTTGCAATCGACCACCATACTGGTTTGGGTCCAAGCGGTCATGACACGTTATTGTTACCACTAAAACTGAGGGATAATGATATTGATAAATTTGAAGAATTACAAAAATTATTCCCAGGACACATTGAGTTATTGGATGCTAAGAGCGGGGTTGGTTATGAGATTAAAGGAGATATTCATCAGGGTTTAGTAAATCGTTTTCCAAATATTTCTTGGACATATTTAACTCAGGAATTTGGTACATTTAAGCCAACTAAAGTGATTAGAGCAAGTAGAGATGAAAACCGTTGGACTCAATGGGGAGATCACATTGATGAGGCTGATGCAAAAAATCATTGGACTAGATATAATCTGTTAAGAATATTCAATCCTGACGATGATATTTGGCGAGAGAAAATAATCTCACGAGGCAATATTGTCTTTGATAGTGCTATACAGCATCTATTGTCAGATAACTGAATCACAAGGTTTGAGGTCCACCATCAGCCATCACTGAAAGTGGTTGAAGTTCTCCACGTAGGCTTGGACCCATTGTTATACTTCCATATATTCCAGAATCTGTTGGGTTGTGAGATAATGCAAACCAAACTCTGCCATTTGCATCAATTTGCATATCAAGGAAATCGCCTAATCCTCCACAACGTTCGTATCCACAAGTAGGGCTTGCATTATCAATTGGGTCGCTTGGGTCATTGACCATCACAGTAGTGATTAATGGAGTTTCATTGAAAGCATCAGTCATCATAGAAATATAGCCATGCCAAACACCGTCACCAGTGGTTCCAACATAGCCGAATGCAACTTTTCCAGCATCTCCTGCAATAACTACAGGGAATCCAGTTCCTTCAAGGTGTGAAGGGCCTATCATCTGCGCTTCTGACCATGTATTAGCATCATCAAGAGAATATGAGAAATATGGTAAATCATCACTACCCATCCACATTGCATATACATTTGAGTCACTATCTACAGAAACTTGAGCTTCTTCAGCATTCCAAGTATCTGCAGTTCCACTCACTTCGGTAGGCAATACATGTTCACTCCAAGTCAATGCACCATCATCGGTTTTGTACATTGAATAACCGCTTCCATCACAGCCAATTTGTCCACGATAGAAGTTGCCATTTTCTGCTCCGATAATATGTGCTGAAAGGCCACCACTTTGGCAATCGACTGGAGCACCAGGTAATTCAGGACCCCATGTTGCACCTCCATCTTGCGATGCGGAACATACTGGGAATGGGAAGTTTCCATTGATACAAAATACCCACAAAGTTTCATGCAACATCGCTGGATATGGTGAAGAGGCAATCGTTTGATGGTCTTGTACTGAATATCCTGTAGCAACCGTTGGACCAGTCCATGATTCACCCTCATCATCAGACCATTCAACAGTCATTCCAAGTAGGGCATGCATGTCAAATTTCATTATTCTATCAGTCCATGGGTCAACATAGATGTAAGGGTCGTTAGAATTAGCAACTGGTAAGAATGGGCCATAGACATTCTGACAAGTATAATCCAAATTATCAGCAGTCATTGAGGTAAGTCCGGAGCATTGTACAACAGCAGTGGAACCTGCTGGACCATTTCCATGACTAGCCATATACAGGTTGCCAGAAGATGTAATTCCCATAGTAGGCTCAAATGTACTCATTCCTATGCTGTAATAACTTCCAGCAGAAAGGAATGGGATGTTATCTCCACCTAGTGCTGAAGTGTTATTCATTGCATTCAATCCACCAGGATAATGATACCAAGTATTGTTATCCAGTAGCTCTTTGAATGGGAAAAAAGGGTCTTCCTCAACAATGATTTCATCTACTTCAGCAGGTCCAAAGCAACCTGCTAACATTGACATAGAGATCAATATTGCAAGAAAGCCTGCCTTGAAAGTAGACTGCATATTATCACCAGATGTTTCATTAGTTACTAAAGAAGTCACTACCAAGCAATGGAAGTAATACACTGGCATCACCCTCAACGCAAATATTAGGGGCATCAGGCCGCATTTTACCCCAAGAAATCGCTTCACGTAATCTAGCACCAGAAAGACTACCATCGTGTTCAGGAGCAGTAGTGATATACACCGCACTATCAAGTCCACCACGATATTGATTCCACCAGATAACATGGTGCTTTGAAATACCGCCTCCAATCATCAAAGCGTTAGAAGTCTCAACATCCCAAGTAAGGTCGGACATGTATTGTTCATCTGCTAATGTATCGATGTGGAAATCACGATGCTTTTGTCGAAGCATGAATAATTGCGCTCCAATTGAACCATCTGTAATACCAGGGATTACAACAGGAATCTTATGTTTTGCAGCCCAGTAAATGATAGTATCAGGAGTTCCAATACGCTTGCCCAACTCCCAAACCAATTGGATAGAACCGAATCCAATCCATGCATCTGCACCACTTTTTCCAGTCTCTTCTAAACGACATTTGTAGATATCTTCTAAAGCAGGCATAACCATTGCTTCAATAATTTCACCATATGATGCATTTGGTACGATTACATTACCAAGACGCATTAGTGAATGCTCTCCAAGTTCAATATCATCCAATTCAAAGGCTCCATGATAGTAGTGTTTGTAAGCTCTAGCAATATCATGGTCAAGCATTCCACAAGTTGTTGAAACCACATTGAACATCTGCTGCTTTAATGCTTCAACAAAGAATCCTCGTGTTCCAGTTGCACATAAGCAAGCAGGGAAAGAAAGCCAATTGCAGACCTTACTGCTATCTCCTTCAACCGCATTGATTTCAGATTTCATATCCCGCAAAATATCTCTTGCAGTAGCAAGTTTTGTTGCAGTAAATCCTCCAGCCTTGGCCATCTGATCTATCAGTGAAGAAGGAGTTGTTAGAGCCGAGAAATCATAGTCCACAACAGGGATATCAAAGGACTCAGGGTCAATTGCCATGTGCAAGGGCTGGTGTGCCCCTCATATCAAACTCGCTGTATTAGCAAGTGGCTAATATGGCCTCACATATCGAGCAATTGTTCTAACTCGTATACTCTATCACGCAATCGTGCAGCCTGTTCAAAATCCAAGTTTTTCGCAGCCACTTTCATCTCTGCTTTCAGTTCTGCTATCAGAGTTTCAACCTGATGCGAATCAAGGCCCTTAAGGACATCATCCGGCTCATCATAAGTCAATTGCTTTTTTAATTTTTCAATTGGTAAATCGTTACTATCAACAGTACCTGAAGAACCATCCTGTCCAGAACCACTACCCCATGCTCCAGCACCCAATTTTAGGCCTTGAGCCCAATCTCCTTCTCTGCGACCTCCTTTTTTGGCAATAAGGCGTTTTTTACCATCAGCACTTGAAGTAGTTCCAGCGATTAAATTCTCAGTGTCAGCACCCATTGTCGGTAGTGCTTTTACAATCGTCTTTGGAGTAATTCCATTAGCAATATTATGCGCATTTTGTCTTTCTCTTCGTTCAAGAGTTTGTCTAATCGCAGCCTCCATTGCAGGACTGAAACCATCAGAATAAAGCAAGACTTGTCCTTTCTCATTTCTTGATGCTCTACCAATAGTTTGCAATAGTGAACGTTCATTCCTTAGGAAGCCTTGACGGTCAGCATCAAAAATTGCAACTAAACTAACCTCTGGAATATCCAATCCTTCACGCAATAGATTGATTCCAACGATTACATCAATGTGTCCAATACGAAGTGCATTGATGATCTCAGTTCTTTCAATCGTATCAATTTCAGAATGAAGATGGTGGGCCTTCACTCCCATTTGATTGAGATAGGCTGCTACTTCTTCAGCGAATTTAATGGTCAATACAGTTACTAATGTTCTTTCATCAACTGCTATTCTTGCATTTATTTCCGATAGTAAATCAGCGATTTGACCAGTAGTAGGTCGAACCTCAATTTTAGGATCAAGTAATCCAGTTGGCCTAATCTCCATCTTTGATATTCCTTCAATTGAATGCAATAAATCATACATTGTTTCAGCTTGTGGATGCTTCTTCTCCAAGTCTGGAGCAAACGCACCACCACCTGATTTTGCATGCAATAACCCATTAGGTATTTTTTGTCCAGTTATTTCGCACAGGTGTCTCAGTTCTCTTTCTCCTGGCGTTGCAGAAACATAGATCATTTGCGGCACCAATGTTTGGAATTCAGGCATTTTCAATGGCCGGTTATCAGCAGCAGTAGGCAGTCTGAATCCATGCTCAATGAGGCTGTTTTTACGTGAACGGTCTCCAAAAAACATCCCTCCAACTTGCGGTAATGTTACATGAGATTCATCCATTATCACCAAGAACTTATCCTTATCTCCATGAAATTGCTTTGCACAAGCTGCAAAGAAATCAAGCATACAATAAGGACGTTCACCTCTCTCTCTTCCATCAAAATGTAAGGAGTAGTTTTCCACAGCAGTACAATGGCCAATCTCTCTAAGCATTTCCAAGTCATATCTTGTTCTCTGCTCAATACGATGCTTTTCCAAGTCTCTTCCTTCACTCGCATAGTGTGCGATTCTGTCATCTAGTTCATCTTCAATAGAAACTAATGAGGCTTCAAATTGTTCCGGATTTGTCATAAAGAATTGCTTTGGATGTATCCATGCTTCCTCTAAATCATCTAAGACTTCCCAAGTTACTGGGTCACATACTTGCACCTTTTCCACCCCATCTAGGCCGAAGCGAACTCTAAGTGGATCATCACGGCTCGGCATCCAAATATCGATTACTTCCCCTCTAACCCTACATTGACCTCTTGACAAATCACTGGTAGTTCTTTGGTATTGCAATGCGATTAATTCCTTAAGCAAATCACTTGTTTCAATCTGTTGTCCAACATGGCATCTAATGTGATATTCAAGGAATGTCTCAGGTGGATTCAATCCGTAAATGCATGAGACAGATGATACTACGACACAATCTGGACGGGTGACCAAACTGGCTACAGCAGCGAACCTTTCCTGCTCGATTCTCTCATTGATTGAAAGTTCTTTATCAATATACAAATCTCTCTTGGCCAAGTATGCTTCAGGTTGGTAATAGTCATAATGAGAGACAAAATACTCAACAGCATTTTGAGGAAAATAACCAACCATTTCATGATGTAATTGTCTTGCTAAAGTCTTGTTATGAGATATAATCAAAGTAGGAATATTGAGCTTTTCAATCACTTTAGCCATTGCGAATGTTTTACCACTTCCAGTAACGCCCAATAAGACACATCTTGACTGCTGATTTTCCAATTGAGAAATTAATTTTTCAATTGCTTTTGGCTGGTCTCCTGCCGGTTCAAAATCAGAGTGTAGAACAAATCGTTTCACATCTGGGGACAGATGTTCAAGAGCAGCACCTTCAAGCGCCTTGGAAATATCAAATGGATCTCTTTCTAGTAAATCAGAATCACCAACATCGTGGTCAGCAACCTGTTCAAAGGCACCTTCATCATCCCATTCTCCAACCAAACTTATCCCTCCAATTGTAGTAATAAAATAATTTAGAAGGCAACGGGTTTTGAAGTCTTTGTTACAATTTATCAAGGAAGGTACAATCCACCATTGACATGAATAATTGCACCGGTAATATATGATGAATCTGGCCCGATTAAGAAAGAAATAGTTCCAGCCATATCTTCAGGTGATGCAACACGTTTCAATGGAACTTGTTGTTCTCTCTCCTCTCTCTTTTGTTTTGAATCTCCAGCTAGTATTGCAGTATCAACAAATCCAGGTGCAAGGATATTGACTCTCTTTCCTTGAGGTCCAACCGCTTGTGCCAATGAGCGAGCCCACATTGCCAATGCTGCTTTTGATGCTGAATAATCTGCACCATGCGGAGAGCCACGAGTACCCAATTGTGAGCCTACAACAACTATTCTTGCGCTATCGGTTAGATGAGGTTGTATTGCTTTCCAAACACCAACAGCACCTTCAAAATTAGTTTTCATAGTAGTCCTTAAGTCATCGATGGTCATTTCTTCAGCAGCAATTCTTTCGTATCTGCCATGATTCAATACCAAAGCATCAATTCCCCTATGCATCCATGGATGAATTCCCAGTAAAGCCACCTCTCCATCATCATTACAATTAACTTTGACAGCCAATGCATCGGCACCAGTATTTCTAATATCATCAACTACCATTTCTGCAGGTTTTGAAGATGTATTATAGGTTAACAAAATATCATATCCATCCGCTGCTAAGCGTTTACTGGTTGCAGCGCCAATTCCACGACCACCTCCAGTAACCAATGCAATCGGCCGGCTCATGCACTTGCCAAACATTACTCAGTCATCAAACCAACCGCTTGAATTGATATTCACTCTTCAACGATATTACAGTTCAAATCCACAGTGTTTGCAGAATTTTGCATTCTAATCATGACCTTCTTTTGAACAATCACTCAATATTGAGGAATTGAGCCAGTTGCGGAGGAGTCCAACCTTCTGGCTTCATGACTTTACCATCTTCTCTACGCATTACCTTTCCATCAACCAATTTAGCCATATTTGAGCGATGTACTTCATTGAATGCATCATCATAGATGTGTTGCATACCGTGATTGATTATTGTTCCAGCCAAAATATATCCAATATCAGCAAGGGCATCTAGAATCTCAACCATATCTCCAGCACGAGCAGCTTCTGCATATTCTTCAACTTCTTCTCTAAGTAACTTTATTCTCAATTCAATCATATCTTCAGGACCAATATCAGGTGAGTTGAGTTTAGGGATGTCAAAGGCTTGATTGAATTCAAGAAGAGACGCAACAATTGGGTTCATATTACATTACGATAGACTAAGGCTCATGAATATTACATTTGATAAGGTTGTGATTTCTGATGCAAGGAATTGGATTTAGGTCTTTCAAAGTACTATGGTATTCTTCGCAATAGCGCGCCGGTAACAACTTCAAGTACCATTCATGTATAGTCGTAATATGGATGATGAGATGAACGACGATGAACCTAAGAAAAAAGAAGAAATTACCTCTACTAGCTTTGGTCTCGCATTGATAATCATTTCTTTTGGTATTT
>JANXHP010000125.1 GCA_024958795.1 Candidatus Poseidoniaceae archaeon
AACGAGGACGAGATGTCATGTGACGTTGGTAGAGGGGACAGCAATCAACCTGTATGGCACTTGAATAACTGGTTGTCCAATACGCTAGGGTTATCAGATCCTCAACGCTCAGAAGAAGTCAATGACTATGACAAGTTGTTACAGAGGACCATTGATTGCTGGCAGGAAGTAGGCAACAGGCCAACCTTTGTTGCTGTAGACTGGTGGGATGATGGCGATGTGGTAGGAGTGGTTGATGCCATCAATCAGATGGAGAATTGGAACTCAACCTCATCATGAAGCGGTATTAGATGCGCAAGCGATGGATTATCCGTACTGAACTCACAGTACATTTGTCGGAGGTGCACCGAATTTGTTGACTTCACCTTCACCATCGACAATGAAGAGGTACAAGTTGTATAATGGAATCAGCATGAACCAACCGGATTTCCCGTGGTCGTGCAATCTTCTAGCAGAAGCCGATAGCATTGCCGGTACCAACAAATAAACAATAAATACGATATATATCATATCAAGTGCCACTGCAACCAGACTAAGTATTTCCGAAACGATAAAGTAAAACAAGTAAAACCACCAAAACTCAGATCTAGAAGCTCTTCCATCAAAGGTGGTAGTATGTTGTAAGCAAGATTTTATCGCATCCAATGGATTCATCATTGCGTTTGGTCGGGCGGCCATCGGAGCAGCCATTCCGACTGCTCCCATCATTTGTTGTGGTATGGCCTGTGCTTGGGCTACGGGTTGTTGTGCAATTGGGGCTTGCATGGAATTTACTAAGTTTGGAGGTTTATAAACATTAATTTAATCATTTTTTAAAGATATTATTCAATCCTTTGGATAAATCAATTGATTGGATTACCTCTTAAGATTCATCCGAAACCCTTTGCATTTCTGTTGCCGATACAATGAAGCACGTGATTGATAGCAAACTTATCAACTGAAGTCTTTATGCCCTAATCATGCAATTGCGTACTCTAAGTAGTGAAGATATTCCTGCTATTTGGGAAATCAATGAACAAGGCCTGCCTGGGACTGGTAAAGTTTCACAGGATGAAATTGCTAAACTCCTACATCTTGCAGAATTACCCCTTGGCGTATATGAGGAAGACGAACTGGTTGGATTTGTACTATGCCTTCTACCAAGAACAATATATGCTAGTCTAAATTATGCTTGGTTCAATCAACGCTACCAAGATTTTCTCTATGTTGATAGGATTGCAGTTAGAGAGAGTCATAGAAATCAAACAATAGGTTCTCTTCTCTACCAAGAGGTAATCGCTTATGCACAACAAAACAATTGTCCAATAACTGCAGAAGTTAGTCTAAAGCCACCGAATCCAGATTCTATGAGGTTTCATCATCGATTCGATTTCTCGGAAGTTGGTGTGCTTCATCATGAAAACAAATCGGTTACAATGATGCTACGAGAATGTTGAGCGATTGAGTTAAGGAAGCGGTGGACTCCAAGTTGATTGTTTTCTTGAATGATCTAACAAGTGCCAATAGAGTGCAGTTATCTGTCCATTGATTTTCAAACTATTATCTAATGAATCAATCATTGGTGAAGATTTCCACGAACCATTGGCAATGGTTTTCAATATTGGAATATGTAAAGCAGGACCGGTGATTGGCAATGACCATTTAGTCTTCCATCTAATTTCAACGATTTCATTATCCTTCATCGATTGTTCAACTTTTGACCAAGAGTTTACTTTACCTGTTTTTCTTTTTACTAACCAACTTGGATTGACTGACGAATCTACTTTGAATCCATTTTTTGCTAATACTGGCGCCATCCAAGGCGCAATATATCCCGCAGGTGCACGAAACCATGGCCGTATACTTGTTCCACAGTATTGCTGTAAGATTCTGTTAGACTCAACCAATGCATTATCAAATCCTTCAACATCTTTAGGCCATGCTGACCAACTACGGTGATTCAAACCGTGATTCCCTATTGTTATTCGTTGAGGAAATTGCTTGATGAGTCGTTGTAACCAATTACTGAATGTAGTATTTTCAAATAAATCGGCAATAATAAAAAAAGTCACAGGGTAATCATTTGAATTTAGCCAATTTTCAAGACCTTTCATCCCTTTTTGGAAATCTTCTGATAACTCTTTATTGGCTGAAGTAATGTGTTGCTGATTAGAACGAGTAGGGTGACCTGAATACTTTGGCAAATGCCTATGGTCATCAAAATCAATACTAATCCAAGTAGAACTTGACATCTTCATTCCCCATTTCTAGGCAAATCAATTAGATACACTTTGTGAGGAATTGTTCGCCCAAATAATTCTACTCCGACAAATTCCTCAAGCGTTTGACCATTCCAATTCAAACATATTTTCTCTGCAGTTGCTAGACCTGCCTTATTGTGGGGATGTACTGCAACTTCAATTCTAAAATATCCACCCCTACTTTCTAACCAAGATAATATTGAATTTACACTTTGCATTGCAATACCTTTATTTCTAAATGAAGGTTTTACCCAATATCCCAAATTGTAGTGAGAATTTTCGAATTGTAATTCATCACCAACACCGACCATTCCAGCAAAATTTCCATTCTTATCATGAATTGACCAATAATGTAATCGGTCTGCATCAGAAGCAGTTTCAATATCAAAAAGCATATCGGATAATTGACGATTAATATCCATGCTCATATCTATCCAAGGTAAGGCAGCCAATGCTGAATCAGGGTCTTCATTAAACGCTTCAATTACACTTGAAAGGACCGCTTTATTGGCTGGACGTAACGTAAAATCATCCGCGATAGACAGATTTGGTGTTGTCGCCATTGCTCGCCCTCAACTTCACAGACGGGATAAGGCTGATGAAACATACTCATTGTTTGGATAGGTTCTTTGAGCCATTGCGAGAGTCCATTGTAGGTGTTCTGTACGGCCTAAATAGCGCATAACAATGCCAATATGCAACAACATGTCAAGATTTTCTGAAAGATGAGGCCCTAAATTATCAAGAGTTTCAGCTGCATCTTTTAATTTTCCAGATTTAACCTGTTCAAGAGCCGACACAACTTCTCTGTATACTTGGGCTGCATTCCATTCATCCTTAGCAGGCCATGGCCAAATCCGACCATTTGTTTGAGGAATAGGCGCTGATTTTTCAGTTACTTGTTCAACAACTTCTTCCTTCTTTTCTTCTTCATCAGGCAATGGAGGAGTTACTAACTTTGTTGGTTCTGCTGGCTTATTTTCTTTGATTACAATTGGTAAACTTGGAGGAGATACTGGTTGCGGTTTAGGGATAGGGGTTTGTGGAGTGGGCAAAGGTGTCGGGATGGGTTTGCTAACTGGCTGATGCATTGATGCTGCTAAACCGTTCTTCTTCAGAATAATATCTGGAATATCCGGTATATCTGGTGTCATTGGAACAGATGCCTTTGGCCCGACAGAGCCCAATAGATCATCGTCTGTTTCTGTTTTGACCATAGGCGAGTATAGATTGCCGAGTCCTGTATGTATTGGTTCAGCAACATCTTGCAATGGGTCATATGCATCAATTTCAAAGTTTGAAGGAGTCGAAGGAGCATCTGAAACTTGCAATTCAACTTCTTCTGGTTTTACATAATCAATTGTTTTTGCGAGTGTTGGACCACCACCGCCAATGAATTCAAATGAATCTTCAGCATTAACAGTTTCATATTGACTAATTTCAACCGCTGCATCCTCAAGTGTCAATACTGCTTCAACCGCATAATCATCCTCATCTATGGTTTCCACCACATCGGACAATAATAGCGACATTAATTCGCTACCACTTGTTGAAGGAGAAGGTATTGGTTGGTCTCTCGCACTTGCAGCAAAAACATAGTAGCATTGAGAACATGATTCAGCATTCTCTGGATTACTGTATTCGCAGTATGGGCAAGCATTCGCAGCAGCATTGCCAGCCTTGTTCCGCTTCCCGAACATTACACTCCCCATTTATCGGGCTTCTCATTTCCCGTTTAAGACATAGGGTGGACTGATTAACTAATACATCAATAATTAGGCATATGATGATGAGGGATAATGTGTTGCAGCAAATATGGCGGAACGGGGGCGGGTACGACGCATCAATAGTTCTGCTTCTTCTTTTGATGATGCAAAAAACACAGGTTCAGAAGTACCTCTTATTTGGCAAAGAGGACAGGACCATTTTTCATTATTTACCAAATTAATAAAACAAGAATTAGATGATGAAACTGCGTTGGTGGAAGAACGCTGGAAGAAATGGCCAAAAAAGCGACTAGTTGCAGCTGGATTAACATTATTCGATTTAACTGGAAGACCACAAGGTCGTTTTTTTGGAGAATATATTATTACTTTTGAATCAAGAGGTGGAGGGCGAATGCCTCAACACCGATTTGGTAACGGAGATATTGTTCTAATCAGCCGAACTAGACCTTGGGGTGAAAAAATAATTGAAGGAGTCGTGCTAGATAGAGGCCCTACAAGGATTAGGGTCGTGGTAGCTGAAAGACCTAGTGACTTACGAAAAGGCAATTGGAGACTTGACAGAGGTGCTAACCGTGTTGCTCACGATAGAATGCATGAAGGATTGATATCATTTCATTCAATTGAAGATAATACTGGGACTCCCTTGCGAGATTTATTACTCGGATCAGTACATGATATTGCAACTGCGGCACAAAGTCCTCCCGAAATACATGGGCAGAAAAAACATGGCCCACTTGGAATATCACAACTTCCACTAAATGATTCTCAAAGAAATGCAGTTGAATCTGCCATCGGCAATAGAATGACTTTGATTCAAGGCCCCCCTGGAACTGGAAAAACACATACTGCTGTGCAATTGTTGCGCACTCTTGTAAAAATGGGTAGAGGGCCGATATTAGCGACTGCTGAATCCAATGTAGCAGTTGATAATTTACTTGAAGGATTACTTGACAATGGTGTCAATGCTATTCGTATTGGACGGCCAGTAAAAGTAAGAGAAGCATTGAGAGAGGCAACACTTGATGCTATTTTAAAAAACCATCCAGCGCAAGAGGAACTTGAATTCATTAGACAAGAAAATGAAGCGGTAAAGCGTAGCCTAAGTGGATTGAGAGGAAAGGAGAAAGGTTTGGCGCACAAGGATGTCAACAATAATTACAAAGAAATCCGCCGTATTGAAAGAAATATGATCGAAGGAGTTCTGGATACTGCTGAAGTGATTTGCGCCACAACTATTGGCTCTGGGCATCAATTACTGGGAAGGAGAAAATTTCCAGTAATATTGATGGATGAAGCGACTCAGGCTAGTGAACCCAGCGCACTGGTTCCAATAACACGCGGCTGTAGACAATTAATTTTAGTCGGCGACCATAAACAATTACCACCAACTGTAATCAGCAGAGATGCGGAAAAGGGTGGTTTGGGTAGATCATTATTTGATAGATTAATCAAATGCGGAATGCCAACCCATATGCTGACTACTCAATATAGAATGCATCCTACTATTCGCGAATTTCCAAGTGCAAGATTCTATGATAACAAATTGGAAGATGGATGTAAGCCTGCCGATAGGCCACCGGCAGCAGGTTTCTTATGGCCAGATTGGGACAAACCTGTTGCCTTCGTACCTATTGAAGGTGTAGAAATAGAAGATGAGGAAGGAAAGAGTAAATCAAATATGGATGAGGCAGCAAAGGTTGTTTCAATCGTTGATGACTTGCTGGCCGCTGGTGATATTTCTGCACAAGATATTGGAGTTATTTCTCCATACAATGGGCAAGTTAGGCTTCTTACCGACTTATTCATCCAAGCCGGCGGAATAGAAGATGATGAACCGTATAATGGACTTGAAATAAAAAGTGTAGACGGTTATCAAGGCCGTGAAAAGGAGATAATTATTTTCAGTGCTGTTCGCGCTAATGAAAGGGGAGAAATCGGATTCTTAAGTGATAAAAGGCGACTCAATGTTGCGATTACAAGAGCGAGAAGAGGTTTGATTGTATTAGGAAATCCAACAACATTACGCCATGATGGAACATGGCGTTCTTATCTTGATTGGGCAGAGGAACACAATTTATTCGCATGGCATATCACCCATGGTTGAGATAACAACTTGTGCATAGGATTGACAAAGGATAGACATTGGCGAGGGTTATGGCCGAAGACCCAGTTAGTATCCATCAAGGGCATGGGACTTTAGCTCAATTAGTTGTAGCAAATGCACCTGATGGAATGTTGATAGCTCCTGCTTGGAAACGTGCAGTTGCCTATGTTTTTGATATCGTATTAATTTCCCTTGTTCTAGAAGTGATGAGTGGCTTTAATTTTGGACAAGGTATTTCTTCATATTCTTTGATAATGGAAGGTGGGAAATCTACAGTCTTCTATTTCGTAAATTGGTTCCTATTTATCTCAGCAAATTATCTTTATTTTAAATATACAGGAAAATCGATGGGTCGTTCACTTGCTCAAAGAAGTTTGAGAATTGCTATTGTCCATGATAATGGTTCACCACTTGATGACCATCATTGGGGTCCGAGAGCATTTTCAAAACTGATCTATATTATCCCTATTATTGGAGCATTATGGTTCGGACTAAGAGATTTAGTAAGGGCCCAATCTAGCAATGCAGAATATAGGACTTCTATTGATGTTAAGAACCATACAGTGGCTGCTGTTGATTGGTCTTTACCTTCAGAAACACGCTTGAAACTGCGTTGAAATAGCAGACCAATTCGGCAAGCCATTGAAGTACTCCCTACTTTAGTGGACCTCAAGGTGAGAGGTATGAGTGACCAACATAGCCAGCGAGCCGCTTCTTTAGAAGCAAGACTTACCGATGTAAAAATGGAAATCGATGACGATGATGAAGATGTTGTTTTGGCAATAGTCACTCTAACTAATGAAGCAGCGATTCCTATGGGTGGATTAGAAATAAAAATCACTACCAGCGATGGTCTTGAAGTTTCTGCTAAAGAGGGAATTACATCTCTAAGTCCAGGAGTTACTCGGACGTTTACGTTTGAGTTTCCTCTTGAAAAGGGACAATGGACATTTTCAACAACTAGTAGTGGAAAGAAAATATCTCTTGGTCCATATGATGCAGATTTTACCTATCAAGAAGATAAGGGGCGTAAATTGAAT
Organism: Candidatus Poseidoniaceae archaeon; assembly: GCA_024958795.1. Taxonomy (GTDB): domain Archaea; phylum Thermoplasmatota; class Poseidoniia; order Poseidoniales; family Poseidoniaceae; genus MGIIa-L1. The sequence goes on from JANXHP010000125.1 coordinate 7,112, forward strand.
AATGCTATTGGAAGCAATTTATTCCATGGAGCCTTTACCGAACATCTTAACGATTTCGGAAATACTGAAGAAAGAGAAATTATTGATTCTAGTTCAGTAGTTCTGACTACATATCATGGTGAAAATGCTGAAGGTGGAGCAACGAAAATTAATGTCGGAGTTGCGGCGGAAGAGGAAGAGGAATCACCTCGAACACCTCCTTGGGAATCTTCTAGTACAGAAGAATCTGTGCCTGACCCACTTTCCGCTCCTCTAAATCCACCTACAAATGAAGTAAGAACTCCTCCATGGGAAAATAACGGAGAAATAGCGCAAGAGGCTCCAAGCGCTCCTGTTGATCTGTTATCTGTTGCTGCAGCCACAACCGTTGCAGTTGAAACTGAGGCTCCTCCAGCAGTTCCTTCAACTCCTGCACCAACCGGCCCACCTGCAGTTCCTTCAACTCCTGCACCAACCGGCCCACCTGCAGTTCCTTCAGCTCCTGCACCTAAACCACCAGCAGGTCCTCCATCGGAACCCCCATCCAGTCCTCCAGCGGGTCCTCCAGCGGGTCCTCCATCTGGTCCTCCATCCAGTTCACCAGCGGGTCCTCCATCTGGTCCACCATCCAGTCCACCAGCGGGTCCTCCATCAGGTCCTCCATCAGGTCCTCCATCCAGTTCACCAGCGGGCCCTCCATCAGGTCCACCATCCAGTCC
>JANXHP010000110.1 GCA_024958795.1 Candidatus Poseidoniaceae archaeon
GTCAGACTCGCCCATTTTGATTCTTCACGGAGATGCTGATGATTGAACCCCTCTTCATTTTGTTGAAGGGCTGATGCCTCAACTACCAAATGCAATCTTGCACGTCTATCTAGGAGCGCACCACTCCTTCGACAGCGAGATAGAATTAACACTGCTTCCCAAGGCCGTTCATTTGAAGAAGCGTACTGCTAGAATTGACAAGAATGGATACATGTCTGGGAAATTATTCCTAGGTATCAGATTACCTTTGAACGAACGCTGGCAACGACGATGGGTTATCCGAATCTTGCGAAATAGAGGCGCTCATGTAGAAGGCAATCCCACAGCTCGTGCGGATTCTCTAGTTCGGTCTAGAGAGTTCTTCATTGAGCAACTTTGCTAGGGTAATTCGCAAGGGCTCAGTGTATTCCTTGTACGTGCCAAATACCATGGGGTATATGCAGATAGTTTTCCGGTACGAGCATTCAACATTAAACAAGTGCCTTTTGAATCGTATAATAATAACATTGAAAGAGTAACGCTATAACTTTTTGATTATGGAGGAAATAGGTACTGCTACAACTATTCCCTTTGAATCAAAGACAGAGCAATACTCTGAAGTTCCTTCAGCACCAAAACTGCCTCCTGTTGGTGGCTGGAAAAAGTCCATCTTTTTACGCTTGTTAGCGATAATTATTATTGGCTCAGGATTATTTATTTCACTTGAAGGAATCTCGATAGTTATCGCATTATTCATTATTGTAGTTCCATTTGAAAGATTATTCCCTCGTCAGAAACATCAAGCATTCAAACGACCACATTTGGAATTGGACATCGGTTATGCTTTTGCTGCTCCACTTCTCAACATCATTGCAGGTATTGGAGCGATTTTCGTCGCAATCGTATCATTAGCATGGATACCTGGATTGTTGATTGCACCTTATGTTGCAATGATTCCTAGCCCATACAAATTGATCGCCGGAATTCTATTGTTTGATATGACAGTATATTGGGCTCATAGATTCTATCACGAAGTTCCAATATTATGGAAATTCCACTCCATTCATCACTCTACCGAACATATGGATTGGGTCTCTGGGTTTAGGGCGCATCCATTTGATGGAACACTGATTGCACCAGCAATAGTATTCCTTATCGCAGCAGGTTTTCCAAACGAACAAGTTGGTTTTCTTGCAGTTTTCCAAATTGTTTTCGGATTGTTCTTACATGCAAATGTTCGCTTTAGATTCAAGATATTTGACCGCTTCATTATGACTCCAGAATTCCATCATTGGCATCACTCAAATGAAGAGGATGCAATCTGGTCTAACTATTCAACATTCTTGCCTCTATGGGATATGTTATTTGGTACTTACTTTATGCCAAAGGATGACCGGCGGCCAAAGATTTATGGCGTTGATGAAATCGTTCCAATGACCATGGCTGAACAGTTAAAATATCCTTTTGAAGGTGTAAAGAATCCGTTACGATTTCTTCGCCATCCATTACGTTCGCTTTGGTCGATTATTAGGCACCCATTGCGCACTATTGCAAGAGCCTTCAGATTCACAAAGAGAATGATCAAAGGATATTTATCAATAATCAAATTAATGTTCAGGTCTGCAACAAGGCCTTGGGGAGAGAAATATCCCAATGCTGCTCGTCATATAGATCGGCCAGAGGGTTATTCAAGAAAACATGTGGCTGTAGTTGAAGGAGATAGATTATCTCAAGATATCATTGGATAGGTGTGAAAATGTCTTCTTTTAGAATCTGTACAAATTGCTATGGTTACCGAGTTTATCCATGGATGGGATTCATGACAGGAGATCGTTACCAATGTCAAGACTGTGAAGAGATACTAATCTTACCGCTCGAGTTTGATACTATTGAAGATTATCTCGAATTCCTCAAGATACAGAGTCCAGAGAAATTTGCTAAAATTGAAAGTGAGCGTAAAGAGTGATATCTTGTAAATTATTGGCTCGCGAAGACAAAATTTCACTGTTCAAAACGGCATTATTAGCCAATTGTCACGGGGAACCTTCATATTAGCGTCAGCGAGCCTGTTAATTGGATGGGATGCGTATGGTTGAGCGAAAGCAGGATTCAATGAATGATGCTTTTCTTTTCTCTTTGATGCAAAAGCAGTTAGAGGAAGAAGGGGAAATAGATGAATTAACAATGGATGTGGTTAA
>JANXHP010000017.1 GCA_024958795.1 Candidatus Poseidoniaceae archaeon
ACAGACTCCGACATCAACCGCAACCTTCGTAGCATCGATCGGAAATTTCATTCACTCGAATGTTACCAACACAGGTTCATACATAACTCCATTAAGAGAAGTTTGGCTATTTACTGATGGTGCAAATCCAACAAACCTTGGATCTGTATACCTATCTGGAATAAATACTCCACATTGGTATTCAGGTGAAACACTTCACATCCAATGGGCTGAAAGTGGTACACTACCAGTTGAAAGATTTACGCTATCTGCTAAAGGTGTCAACATGGCATCAAGACTTGCATGAGGTGAACACATGGCAGACGGAGGGGCATCAACATTTATTTTGCTAATTACAGCATTGTTGGTTTCAGGTTCTGTTTCTGCAGTATTGATCAATCAGTGGGGAGATATGACTAGCGCTCTTGAAGAAAATCGCAAGGGTAAGGAAGCAGATTCAAAAACTTCAGTTGCCTTTGCAGGTGATGCAATGGAGGTTGATTATGATGATTCAGTAAGTCCGAATGTCATGACATTTTATCTTCAAAATACAGGACAATATGTTCTTGATGAAGGTACACTTGTGATAATGGTCGATGGTGTTTCAGTCACCTCAAACATTACTGCAACAATTCTACCAAGTGGTGCTGATTGGACCGAAGTTAGATTATTAGAAGTAGAAGTCTATTCATCTTCGTGGGCTTATCAAAACGACGATAGCGTGAGCATTTCGGCAGTAGTTTCCTCAGAGATAACTTCTGGTTACCGTGGAACTGGCACAATGAATATAGAGGTGAGATTAGATGTCTGATGAAATAAAGGAAGATCCATTAATTGCGGCACACAAGCCGAGTGAAGATGGTTTTCCCTTCGAATTAGAGACTGATTCTCTTGCCAATTCAATGGGACTAAGGTTGCCAAACCGTTCCATCTTTATTGTTCAAGGAGAAGTCGGTTCTGGAAAATCATTAATTGGCCAAAGGATGTCTTTTGGACTTGCAGAAAACGATGTCAAAGTATTGGTAATCACAACAGAACTTACAACTCGTGGCTGGATAGAGCAGATGGAATCTATTGGATATGGCGTTACCGAATTCATTCGCACAGGGCAATTGATGGTATTCAGCCGTTTTGGAACAATAGCAGAAACTCTTCCAAATGTTGGCATTGAGCATATTCTTAATAGTGAAGCAGTTACTAAAGCAGACCTCGTAATTATTGATTCAGCCAGTGCCTTAATGCCAGATGATTTGGATGATAATGGCAGATTCAAGATGATGCAAACCCTTCGTAGAATTGTAAGCGAAGGTCGTTCCATTATGCTCTGTGTAGATGAAAACGAAATGGATTCTAAATTATTACATTCACTTAGAACTTCAGCTGAAGTTGTTTTGGATATGAAGACGGCTATGATAGGTGGAGACATTAAGCGTAATATTGTCGTTACTAGATACCTACGTGCAGCCGGACCAGTACAAACTTCAATCGGTTGGAGAGTTGAGCCATCTATGGGATTCATCGTAGATATTACAGCAGTAAGCTGATGAGGGGTTATTATGGACGACGAACAAAGATTTGCTAAAGGAGATTTGGCTAGCGTAATGGCTGCACATTCTCACGTTGCAGATTGGGTTCGAGATTTTGAAGCACAATATGGAACCCGACCAATTTACTATGGTGAATTGGATAGAGGAGCGAAAAAAGAACGCCCTTACAATTTAATTTACATTACTAAAGAACCGATTTTTGTTCACATTTATGAGCCACCAGAAGATGATGAAGGTGGTGGACAAGTATTGTGGTTTGGTCTAGAACCACAATTAACAGATTCTGAAGAACACATTAGGAGAGAGTTGATTGAAACTCTATTACAAGAGGCACCTACAGCTCCATCATTTACTACTGATAACGAATTTGAAAACATTCTCGGTCAAATGATTGAGAGATACACTGTCCTTGATACTGAATTAAGTGGAACAGTTCGCCGTCAAGGAAAAATGTGGGAAATCATCGGCATGGATGATAGACGATTGACAGTCACACAAAATCAACGGGAGAGGCTGCACTATGTTGTCATCCGTGATTTAATTAGAAATGGACCACTTGAACCCCTTCTTTCAGACGAAATGCTGGAAGATATTCACTCAGTTGGACTAAAGCATATTCACATGGATCACAAAGTATTCGGAATGGTTACTTCTAACATTAGATTCCGTGACCGAGATTTGTTATCCAGATTCTTAAGGGCAATGTCAGAGCGTATTGGTCGACCAGTGTCTGACAACAAACCAATCATTGACGGGGCACTACTTGATGGTTCTCGTATCAATATCATATTCTCTGACGATGTCTCTATGCTTGGGCCATCGTTCACAATTCGTAAATTCGCTGAAGAAACAATTTCAATTACCCAATTAATTCAATGGAAAACGATTTCATCACAAGTTGCTGCCTACATTTGGATTTGCTTGGAATATGGAATGTCAGTTCTAGTGTCTGGTGAAACAGCATCTGGAAAGACAACAACACTCAATGCGATTCTTCCATTTATCGACCACAATGTCAAGATATATTCTGCAGAAGATACACCTGAAGTAAAAGTTAGACATAAATTATGGCAGCGTCTTGTAACACGTTCTTCCAAGAATGAAGAATCAAGAGTTGAAATGTTCGATTTACTAAAGGCTGCACTTAGAAGTCGTCCACGATATATCATCATTGGTGAGATTCGTGGTGTTGAAGGTGCTACAGCATTTCAAGCGATGCAGACAGGTCACCCTGTAATTGCTACTTTCCACGCATCAAGTATCGTAAAGATGATTCAAAGATTTACAGGTGACCCAATCAATGTTCCAATGAGATTTTTCGATAACTTAAATTTCGCGATTTTCCAGGAAGTTGTAGAAGACCCACAAGGTGGTGGAATTGCTCGGCGTGTCACTGGTATTGACGAAGTAATCGGTTACAATAAGCATAGTGACGGTGTCTTGACTCGTGGTATGTTTGAATGGGATCCTGTCAAAGATAAGCATTATTTCCGTGGAATGTTCCAATCACATTTACTTGAAAATAAAATTGCCGCTATTGCTGGGTTTTCAAATAAGCGTGACATTTATGATGAAATGTTGAAGCGTGCTGCGGTCCTTGATATTATGGTTGAAAGAGAATTAACACATTATGATGATGTTTTTGACCTACTTGGAATATACTACAACTCCGGTTGGGAAATGTTTAGTCGGTCTGTAGATACGTGGGTTGGGGTCAACCACAAATGAGGTGGTCATGAGATGGAGCGTATGCCGCTATGGCAAATTGCGTTACGTCGCATTGATATGCCAATTCCAAGATATATCATCTTCTTTATCGGAGGAGCATCTCTCATTGGCTTGATTACTGCAAGTTTGTTAATTTACTTAACTGGTGGATTTTCTGAAGGGGCATTATTCGCTGGTTTTGCCGGAGTATTCATGCTGATTTTGTTGCCAGTAATGGCGGCTTTTGCAGCGGTTGCATTCCCAATATTGGAAGTACAACGTTCGGCTACATTAATTGAAAGAGAAATGCATATGTTCATTACAAGAATGGGTATTCTATCTCTTGGAGAAGTAGGAGCTAAATCAATATTTGATATTCTTAAACAGATGAGAGATTATGGTGAATTGGCTAGTGAAGTGCAAAGAATTGAGACTTTAGTTGACAAGTGGCACACTTCTTTACCAGAGGCTGCTAGAATTGTCGCCCAACAATCCCCTTCACCACTTTGGGCGGATTTCCTTGACAGAATGGCATTTTCAATAGAAGCTGGTCAGCCAATAGATGCGTTCATGCGTTCTGAACAAGAAACTGTTTCTGAACAGTATTCAACACTATACGATACTAGATTAGAGTCTGTTGATATCATGAAGGAGATTTATGTTTCACTTGTTTCTGCTGGTTTATTTGGTTTAGTAATCGCTGGAATTCATTTGGTTTTGTTTGAAGTGGGTGGAAGTGATGATACGCCAATAGAGGTCGCATCAAGAATTAGATTTTTGCTACTTGCATCCATGCTATTCATGTTCGTTAATGTTGGTGCAGTTTTCGCTTTTAGAGCGACAATTCCAAAAGACAAAACCTTTGCAACTGATGAACTTGAGACTCCATTTAGATTGAATTTAACTAGAACATTATTGCTGGCTGGAAGTATCACTTTTATTCTACTTATTATTACAACAGCATCAGTCATTTATGCTTGGGATGGAATCTCACTAGAGTGGGATAAATATGGATTGTTAGTGATTGCAGTACCACTAAGTCCAATGCTTATTCCAACAATGTTAGTAAGAAGGGAAGAAAAGAACATTCAACGTAGAGATGAATCATATCCTGATTTCATACGCGCTTTAGGTGGAACAGCGCAGGCGCGAAGTGCAGAACCAAGTGCGACAATTAAAGCACTTAGAGGAATTGATTTCGGTGTATTGGATTTGTCGATAGATCGCTTAGAAAAGAGATTATCAACAAGGATAGATTCAGATAGAGCCTGGGATTATTTCAATGCAGATACAAACTCTGCAGTTATTTCCAGATACACGAGAATCTATATTGAAGGTTCACAATCTTCTGGAAAACCTGCTGCTACTGCTGATTTAGTATCACGCTCAGTCGGTAATTTACTATCACTACGCAACCGTCGCGCTCTGTCTGCAGATACGATGGCTGGTGTTGCATTGGGATTACTAATCGCTAGCGTAACTTCTCTCAATGTCACTATTGCTATCGTATTGAAACTAGGTGAAGCAATAGCAGGAGTTGCTACTGGATTTACTGAGACTGATGTTGGAGCATTGGCAGATTTTGGAGCAGGAGTTGCCCTACCTGTAATGGAGGATGCAAGTTCGGTTGGAGATAATATACGGATGTTCAAAGTTATCGTATCAATCTTGATATTAGGGCAAATTGCTGCTGTATCAATCATTTCTACCAGATTAAGAGGTGGTGGCAGAATTAGTGCATTAGGTCAAATCATCAAGTTGATTTGGGTTGCAGGAATTACTTCGTATATTACAGCGATATTGTTAGATGCAGCGTCTTCAGTATTCGGCGTATGACAGTTTGACTGAATTGCAAAGCGTTGGGTTCATTGCACTGATGCCTTTAGCATCTGTATATGCGTGTGTTACGTACCCTAATCATTGGCGCTATGATGGTGCTACCTGGGATGATTTTGGGCTATTTGGTTTGGATGTTGGCAGGAAATCCTACTACCGAACCGATGGAATCACTCATCTGTAATGGGATCCCTCTGACATCGATTGTCCTAGGATTATTCTTCGGTTGGAAGAGTGGAGAAGAATATTCGGTGAAGTTAGAGTAATCTCATCGTTTTGATTCCATTTGAATTCTTTTCTTAGTAGCAGCCCAAGAACAAATAGGGCATTGGCTAAGGTCATGAAATCTAGCTGGACAATATTCTCTACCAAAGAATATTATTTGCAGGTGTAGTTTATTCCACAAATTTTTAGGAAAAATCGCTTTCAAATCTTTTTCAGTCTTCTCAACAGTAGTATCATTTGACAAACCCCATCTTGCAGCAAGACGATGGATATGGGTGTCAACTGGGAATGCTGGTACTCCAAACGCTTGAGCCATAACAACACTTGCAGTCTTATGACCTACACCTGGTAGGTCTTCTAGTTCTTTGAAACTACAAGGAACTTGTCCATCATGTCTTTCGACAAGAAGTTGTGATAAGCGCAATATGTTTTTTGATTTTGTAGGCGCCAATCCAATCTGTCTAATGTCATTTAAGATAGTCTCAACATCAAGTTTAGCCATATCTCGAGGGTTATTGGCCTTGGAAAATAGAGCCGGAGTGACTTCATTTACTTTCAAATCCGTAGTTTGAGCGCTCATTAATACCGATACAAGCAATTCAAATGGATTACTGTGGTCAAGTGGAATAGGAGTCTCTGGATATAATTCTTCCAACTTGGAGATGATAATTTCCGCCTTCTCATCTCTGCGCATGCTTAGCCCAACCTTCCAGCGATTAATACATCATGGATGAAGTCGTGACATCAATTCTTCACCACTGAGTGAATTTAGAACATCACCACTTTCCAACCAACCCTTTCTAGCACACATTACCCCATAGGTAATATCTGCTAATCCGCGAATAGAATGGGCATCAGGATTGATTATAACGGGTACACCTAATCCCTTTGCGTGTTTACATAGGCGCCAATCTAAATCCAATCGGTAAGGGCTTGCATTCAATTCTATCGCCTTCAATCTTCCAGCATCATTATGGTCAGCCATATGTTCAATCACCGCTAACAAATCCACTTCATAACCATCTCTTCCTTGGAGAATTCTTCCTGTTGGATGGCCAAGAATTGTTGTTGCCGGATGGTCAATAACCTGTAGTAATTCTTCAGTATTTTGAACCTCATCACGTGCCTTCCATTTACTCATCGCATGGACGCTGGCAACAGTATAGTCCAATTGCGAGAGTACATCATCAGGGTGATCTAATTTCCCACCTGCTAAAATATCAGATTCAACTCCATGAATTAATCTGAAATCCTTTCCCTGTTGTTGCCATTGTTGATTATATGTTTTGATTACATTACCCTGCTCAAGCAAATCCTCCGCACTTGCTCCATTAGCGATTTGCAATGTAGGTGAATGGTCGGCTAATCCCAACCAATTCCAACCCATTTTTTGAGCAGTATCCGCCATCTGCTCTAAACTGGCTTCACCATCAGAAAGAGTAGTGTGGTTGTGAAGAGAACCGCGAATATCGCTCATTTCAAGTAGAGTTGGAAGATTATTCGCTTCCGCAGCAGATACTTCACCAGTATCCTCTCGCAATTCAGGAGTGACCCACTGCATTCCTAAATGGGAATAGATTTCTTGCTCGGAAGTTGCCGGCAATGAGTATTTTGCTGCAGCCATCCCTTTCAAGTCACCAGCCTCACTCTCAGGTATTAAGCCAAATTCATTGAGACGTAATCCCTGGTTAATCGCTCTTTGTCGCATTGCAATATTGTGTTCTTTACTTCCAGTAAAATATGCTAATGTAAATGCAGCAACATGAGGTGGAACCAATCTAACTTGAGCGTCAATGGTTCCCCCAGATTCCAATTGTTCGTAATCATCTCCACCAATTGCCTCGAGAACATTTGAATCAATATGTCCAACAGTAAAGCCTTCTTCAAAGATTGATGTATCAAGAATCAAGCTTATCTTAGAATCACCCGCACCTTTAACATCGGCAATACCATTCAAATTTAGAATTGCCTCTGCAACAGACTCATGGTCCTCCTCATCAACTGAAACCACAACATCAAGGTCACCAATAGTTTCCTTTCTTCTTCGCGTACTCCCTGCTAAGGTCGCTTCAATAACCCCTGGAATAGCCGCGACCTTATTGGTGAATGCTTCACCATATTTGAGGCCAATATCCAATCTTCTCCTCGCTCTAAATCGGCTCAACAATTCAATACCATCGAGCATTCTCTGTTGTGATTTTTCGCCAAATCCCTTCATTGGGGCAATCAGTCCATCCAATGCAACTGTTTTCAAACTCGCAACAGAATCCACTCCAAGTTCATCATGCATTATCTTGATTCGTTTCGGGCCCAAGCCTGGGATTCCGAGCATTTCAATAAGACCTTGAGGTGTATTATTATGCAAATCAATCCAATCATTAGGCCAATTGCCTTCATGAACAGATTGAGTTAATGCAGAACCTAACCCTTTTCCAATTCCCTTAATGTCATAAATTTCACCAGAGGCAATTAATTCACCTAAATCAGTAGTTATTGAGCCGAGTATTCTACTCGCATTTTGATATGAGCGTACGCGGAATACATTGGCACCTTGAAGTTCGAGCAATACAGCAACTTGATGCAATACATTCGCTACTTGGTTACGGGAAAAATATGGAGGGCCACTTGGACGAGCCTTTGGAAGAATGAAGGATGCACCGGCCATATACAGTGATGAAGTCCACCCTTCTCAAAGATTGCTCTAAGGAAAATTGCTAACAATCAAAATGGATCAATTAAACATTCCCAACTTTTGAAGAGTAGATGACTGTAGGAGCAGATATGGTGGGCGTTGAAAGCATTGAACAACTTGCTCAATCACTTTGTTTTATATCTGCCACTCTATTTGCTTTCATTGCAACTTTCAGTCGTTCTGAAAAAGCAGAAACTGCTGCACAAAATGCAATTGCAATATTACTAGTAGCATCTGCGGTGACACTTTGGTGGCTTTCATTATCGGGTGGAGAATTATGGGGTTCTAATTACTTGCCAAAACCGCTTTCTTTGGTTTGTCTGATCCTAGCATTCTCAGCAAGAATGAACATTAAAGGTAAAAATGTATCTTTCGGTGCAAACCCACATAATATTGGTAAAGATGAACAAAATGGTGAGTCTGAAGAATAATTGATTAGACTATTTCTCCAGGTTCTTGGTCACCTTCTGCAGATTCCTTAGCCATTTTTTGGTCAATAAAGGTACGCATATACTCTGGTAATTCACCATTGACGAATATCACATCGTTAATGGCCTCAAGTTTCTTCAATGAATAATAAATTTGCATTGCAGTCATTGGAGTTGATGAACATCCTGTACAGCCCCCATCTAACGAGAGCATAATATTGCCATCACTGGTATCAAGAACGGTAACAACACCATCATGAGCGTCTAGAATTTCTTGAACAGGTCCGATTTCAGCTAAAACCTCTTCAGCACTAATCGCCATATCACAGCGGCGGTGGCTTATCCCTTTCAACCGTTGCTAAACGAATGAAATCAATATTGGCTGAATATAGCACTGGGAACTCTGTTTTCGGGTAAAATGGCTATATTGCTAGATATTGGTGAGGGAACCACTTATGAGGGGGTTTTAGGTCGGCGGGTTAACAGGTGTTACCTATGATGGACAATATACCACTGATTGCAGCAGGAGCAGGTCTTTTTGGCTTACTTATTGCTATGGTTCTATACAAGAAAGTAAACAGCATTGAAATTGACAACCCTAAGGTTGCCGAGATTACAGAAGAAATTCAAAACGGAGCAATGGCGTTCCTTACTGCAGAGTACAAAGTATTAGCAGTATTCGTGGTAGTTGTTGGTGCTGTATTAGCAGTACTCAATGACACAAATACAGCAATTGCATTCTTTGCAGGTGCTATCGCTTCAGTTCTAGCAGGATTCTCAGGAATGCG
>JANXHP010000020.1 GCA_024958795.1 Candidatus Poseidoniaceae archaeon
AGCACCAACCGGCCCACCTGCAGTTCCTTCAACTCCAGCACCGACCGGGCCTCCTGCAGGTCCTCCATCGGAACCCCCATCCAGTTCACCAGCGGGCCCTCCATCAGGTCCTCCATCCAGTTCACCAGCGGGCCCTCCATCAGGTCCACCATCCAGTCCACCAGCGGGACCTCCATCTGGTCCACCATCCGGCCCACCGGCGGGTCCTCCATCTGGTCCACCAGCGGGCCCACCATCCAGTTCACCAGCAGGTCCTCCATCTGGCCCACCATCCAGCCCCCCCTCCAGACCAAACGATTTGTGAGTGAGAATAATGGGCGATGGGTTTACAATGGAATTATGCGGCAATAAAGCAGCTTATCAAATCGTACCCGAAGGAATCAATTCTATTGATTTGAATCTTGTAGGTCCATTAATCGAATCTCATGGGTATCAAGTTGGCATTCGTAATCGTCTATGCTGGACTTTTTCAGGACCATGCGAATTAACATTATATCCGAGTGGAAAATTATTAGTTAAAACAGAAGATAAAGATCTTGCTGAAGAAGTTGCACAACAGCATGTTGAAGTATGGGCTCGTGCATAATAGGAGGGAGGAATTTGATTCCACTTTCCATTATTGAAACTCTTAACGGCGGAGGGGTTGTTGCTTACCCAACCTCTACCCAACCAGGATTGGCATCACTTCCAACTCAACAAGGATTAGATGCACTTTTTGCATTGAAACAAAGACCAGCGCATATGCCTGTTAGTTTAGGAGTGGCATCGGTTGAACAAGCAAACCAATTTGTTGTATTCCCTGAATTAGCAGAAAAATTACTCTCTGCTTTTGAAAGAGGAACTATTACAGTAATCTTGCCGGCGAAACAAATATTGGACCAAAGATTAGGTGGGGAAAATATCGCAATCAGAATATTAGCACATCCATTGGCAAGAATTCTCGCTGAAAAGGTCGGGCCAATAACTGCTACAAGCGCAAATCAGACTGGAGAAACGCCTGAAAGAAATAGTCAAAATGCTGGACTGAAACTTGGTTTATCAGATAAGGCGATTGTAATTGGAGAGTGTGGCGGTGATGTTCCAAGCACCATGATTCAGTTTGTTAAAGATGAAAATCAAAGGAATGGGTTTTCGGTAACTGTTATGAGAGAGGGGGTAATACCTCGCGAAGACGTGATGTTATGGTTGACGAAGGTGAACTGAAATATTGGCGAGATGCCGGTCATGTCGCCCGTCGTACATTGGAAGCAATGAAATTAGAATTGGAACCGGGAAAATCATTTCATGAAATAATTGAAAGCGCTGAACGATTCATACATCGCCATGGTGGAAAACCCGCATTCCCTGCAACAATTGCCGCAAATGACCTAGCCGCTCATTTTACTACAAATCATTTGATAGATGATGTTGAAGGTTGGCAAGGCGGTATGATTCTTGAAAAAGGAGACTTGGTGAAAATTGACTATGGTGTACACATCAAGGGGCATATTGGCGATAATGCATTGTCCATTGAGATCGGAAATGGAAATAATCATACAGAACAAATCAAAGCTGCAAAGGAAGCACGAGATGCTGCAATTGAAGTAATGCATCCAGGAACTCCTTGGTGGAAAGTTGGTGCTGCTGCTGCACAACCTTCACTCGATGCTGGATTTCAGCCTATTCGTAATTTATGTGGACATCAATTAATGCCATGGGAATTACATGCTGGTGTTTCAATTCCATCATATGCTTGTGGCCCTGACAATATGGGATTCAAAGGAGTTGTTGAAGAGGGATGTGTTTATGCAATTGAACCATTCAATACTACTGGAAAAACTGGAATGATTGAGAATATCGGAGGGCGTGAATCTTCAAACATCTACAGAGTTACAGGTAATACTACTTCAAGGAAGGCAAGAGCAAAGGGGCAATTAAAGCCACTAGGAGCTCAAATGGCTCGCAACTTGGAAGAACGTTATGGAACATTACCGTTCGCAGAACGATGGGCTTTTCCTATGTTGGAGAAACCCTTCCCAGATGCTGATGAAGAAAGTCGACAAAGTAAGTGGAACGCATTGGTAAAAAAATTGATATCCATAAGATTCATTGAGACATATCATGCACTAAGATGTATAGATGGGGGAACAATTGCACAGTTTGAACATACTGTGCATATTACAGATGGCGGTCCAGAAATACTCACCGTTGAGTGATTATTATTGTATTATAGGGGAAGATTACCTAAACTTGATGACTATGCCATTGTTGATGGCGCCTATAGCATATCTGGCAAAAATTACCCTAACTGTTGCAATTATTGTACTAATTACTGAAACTTCAAACCGCAGTATATTCTTAGCATCTCTATTTGCAAGTATACCTATTGTTTCAGTTCTAGCAATTCTTTGGATGCACAATGATGGCAAATCTGGCGAAGAAATCGCTACATTTGCTGATGGAGTGCTATTATTGATCATTCCATCACTCATATGCTTCTTCCTATTATCCTATTTATTACGCAATGGATGGGATTTTTTCCCGAGTCTTGGAATCGGCATTGTAGCCACAGTCATCGCTTATCTGATATTTATCAGATTCATTGAAAGAATGGGTTGGATTGCTACACAAACTTCCTAATAATAACATTGATTATCAGATTCATTACATAGAATTTGCTTAAACAATCAGTTTTTGCCGGTTTGTTGCTTAAAAATGAATATAAACTGTGAGACCTTGGGTATTGATGAACAGGGCTGTTGAAGTTCTCGTTGAGTGCATCCCATCCCCTCCGCGTTATTATTCTCACCCTGTTCACCTCTAATTTGTCAAAGGCCGATAGGCTGGATTCTGAAAAAAACCCACCATGCAAAAATAATAACATAATTTGTATATTTAGAATTAAATAGATTTAGATTAATATTATATGCTACTTTTGATGAAAATAGACTGTTCATTCTTACAAATAGAATGCTCTAATGGCAGCGGCGCGGAAAATACCAAAAAAATAACATTTGGATAAAACGCCATTTACAGTGTTTTTTGGGGGTTTCTTAGAATTAAGCCGGCGGCGCGATTATATAGGATAGTAAAGGTGGAAAGGATACTCCCGGTAACGGGTACGGAGGACAAAAATATGCAAAATGAAAACCGAAATGATGAAGCTGTAAGCCCGGTCATTGCTACCATTCTAATGGTTGCGATCACTGTGGTACTTGCTGGTGTACTGTATGTCTGGGCTGCAAGCCTAGCAGAAGGTAACACCGACGGAAACCTAGCGCTCTACGCCTTTGGTGGCGAAGACGCAACTGGTGCTGTGACCGACGGAACTGGAGACGATCTAGTACGTATTACAATGAGCCAAGGTGGCGACTTGAACTGGGCATCTGTCTCAGTCAAGATCTCTGTCGACAACGGCGCACCTGTAACTTGCTCCAACGGTGATGCAAGTGGAAACTGTGACCTAATAGAGTTCGGAACAACTGGCGACCAATTCTGGTCTGTCGGTGACGGTGTAACAATCGTTGAAAGCGGACAAGACCTGTGCACAAGCGGAACATGTGTCATCAAGGTAACCATCACAGATACTCGTGAAGGAAAGACCCTAGATGAGACTACTGCAATTGCAGAGTGAAGTTAGTTTCTGACTAAACACATCAATTCAAGTAAAAACGTATTTCTGCGGAAATTCGTAATTCGCCCCTTCGATGGCTGCGGTCGTCGGAGGGGCTTTTTTTATTTTCAAACAAAACATTCAGTCAACTATTTGGAACATGACTGGACCAATTCAGTTATCCCTTCCGATTTAGTAGATCTCTAACATCACTATGTTGCTGCCACATGTGAAGTGATTGACCTCGTGCTGATTTAGCTAGAGATAATAGTAATATTTCGCTACCAGAATAAACAGTATCAAATGGTGAGAGATAAGGTAACTTCAATCCAAAACGCCCATTGGCCCAAGCAAAAATGCTAATCAATTCAGCAGTTGTGAAGAGAATATGGAGCATTGATAGCGATTCAGCAGCTGGAGATTCTCCAATAGCGATACTAATCCAACGGGTTAGTGCTGCAATTGCAAATCCACCATATAGTAATGGAGAGATGACATGGAAATATGCTTCTCTTCTGAGAATTATTGAAAATGTGCCTAATCTATTATCAAAATATCTAGAACGTTTGCTGAGGAGGAGACGTTGTAAGCCCTGGCCTCTGCGGATTTTCTGCCTCCTTTGTCCTTTCAAAGTTGGAGGAGCCATATCTTCAAACCAAACACTTTCATCAACAATACTGCGTAAGCCCTTGAGGCGAACTGTTGTCGCAATTTGTGCATCATCAGCATTTGACATAGTATTCAAATCAGTTGGAGATACAAGTTCAGTTCGCCAAATCATGCAAGACCCTTCTAAAAAGGGCGTACTATCTGCTTTTGATTCTGCAATGCGTAAAGAATCAAATGTTTTACGATGGCTTTCTTCTTCACTTCTTGAACCGATTCGTCTAGGAAGTGCACCAACAGCACCAATTGTTCCATTAGAAAACCAACCAAGCAATCGAGAGATGGCTTTCGGAGAAAGAGTTGCATCTGCATCTGTCATACAAATATATCCGAACTTTCCTTCTTCTTGGATTTCTCCAATAGCCCTCGCTACTGCTGCAGTTTTTCCAAGTCTTACAGGCATCTCAATTAATTGGAAAGAGGAAAATGCATCTGGATTATTATCAACCCATTCATTGCATAGAGATACTGTGTTATCTGTTGAATTTGAATCAATTACAATTAGATGGTATGGCCCTGCAAATTGTTTGGAAAGGTCACTTAATTTCTCCTCAATTATCAATGATTCATTCCAAACTGGAAGTAAAATCACACAGTTATCAGTTTCCAGTGTCGGGTTTTCTGGATATTCAAGTTGAATCTTATTCCACTTTTTCATTGACCACCAATGTCTAGCAAAAGGTACTGTTGCAGCAAGCCATAGGCTCGCTTCAATCACCATTGGAGCCAGCACCATATTTACCTTGAAAGGTGATTGTGATTTGAGCCCTTGCCTAAAAACACAGCAATAAACGACAAATCCCCTGACATCTTTAGATTACAAGACAGATTGCCTCACATTATGAGACGGGTATTACATATTGGCCCGTGTGAGTCAAATGGTGGTATGAAAAACGTTATGCTATCTTTGGCAGATAATCCCCCATCGGGTTATGAAGCATCATTACTGTCCAGTCATAATACTGGTTCAATATTCACTAAATGGAAGGCTTATAGAAAGGCGATTAAGAGTTTATCGCGAATTATCTCTAACCCCGGCGCCAAGCCAGATATTATCCACATCCATACCGCTGCCGATTGGTCTTGGCGTAGAAAGAAGCGTTTTGTGACCAAGGCACGACAAGCAGACATTGCAACGATTGTTCATATTCATAGTGGTAAATTCAATACCTGGCTTGACCCAAGTGGAACAAATTCACCTGATGCAAATAGAGCAACTAAAATGAAAAAATTCCTATCCGAGCAGAAGGTGCAAACTGTTGTCCTAAGTGATGAGTGGAAAGCGATTCTTGAACCGATGATAGGCGATGTTGAAGTTATATCCAATCCAGTTAATCCAAATCTCATTATAGATTCTTCAATTGATAGAATTGAGGGGAAACTGCTACTACTCGGTCGAAATGACCCTGTGAAAGGACATGCTTTTGCTATTGAGGTTGCAACAATAGCTAGAAAATCAAATCCGAAAATCACTCTTTCAATGAGTGGAATTGAAAATATCAAAGAAGATTGGATCAATGCAATGGGCTGGATTAGTGAACAACAAAAGATTGAGAATTTACAAAATTCAAATATCCTTTTAGTGCCTAGCAAATGGGAAGGCCAACCATTGGTAATTTTGGAAGCAATGGCTTGTGGCTTACCGATTATTGCTAATGATAGTCTTGCACAATTACCAGATAATATTGGTAAGGCATCATTAGAAAACAAACAACAATGGGTTGATGCTATCCTTGAAACAATAAAATCAAATTCTGGTAATATTGATTATTCACAACAATTAGACCAATACAAAATTGAAAATGTCCAACAAAAATGGTTGCAAATATATGAACAACTTATTGAGAAACAGATTTGAGTACTTTTTCAAGAGCATCTATGGAATGGCTCCAAGACATATTTTCTTCTGCATATTGCCTTGCTTGAAGTTTTAATTGCTCAAGTTTTGAATTATCATTTGCAAGCATCTTCAACCAATCAATCCCTTCAGTAAGAAATTGTTCCTGGCTAACCAATTTCATCCATTCAACTTCACCGCCCTCTAAGCGATGGCCGCTGTGATCTATCCCAAGGATTGCTAATCCTGAAGCTGCATATTCACTTCGTTTCAAGGGGCTTGCTAATGTCCAAACACCTGACTCAGGCATTGGAAGTAATCCAATGTGGCATTGTGAGATTACTTGTGCCAAAGCATCTTGTTCTAACGTTTGATGAACCTCCAAATTATCATACTGTTGCGCCATAGACTTCAAACTATCAAACGCATCACCATCGCCAATCATTTTCAAACACAAATCGATTCCAATCTCTTCTGCCTTTTGTAGAAACTTCGTTAATGCTAAAACACCGCGGTTGCGGTCAAGTTTTCCATGATAAACAAGTGTTAATTTTTGAAAACCATCATTGGGTTTGAATCTCTCCAAATTCACTCCTGCAGGTAATACGGTAATAGATGAAAGCGGAACATTCGTTTTCTTATGCACAAAGTTGCGATGTTTTTCTGAAACAACACACCCATGACTTGAGGGATTTGTTCGTACATATTTCCAACTCCGCCTCCATGATGGCCACTGTAATAATGAAAGAATTCCCTTATCGGCAGGAGGACCTCTATCAATTATTATCCATTTTATTTCCCGTTGTTGTAATAATGGAATAAGATATTTGGCAATTCTCCAATCGAGTAAAGCAATCGAGTCATCATTGATTTTATTTTCCAATATCCATGTCCGCATTTTCTTAGCGAGAGTTCGTGATTGAAGACCTCGTGGTGCTTTTGCAGATATTGATTGATGCTTCCAGGGATAATTTTGATGACTATTAGATGAATCCGAATTAATGAATGTTACAGTATAGCCGCGTTCTGACAAACCAGTGGCAAGTGCAATTTGTGTTGTAGAACAAAGGTCGTTCAATGAACGCCCAGTGAACCAATATACTTGCATAATAATACAACCTATTTTAGACTCAAACGTTCTTCTACCAAGCCTTTGATACCCTCTTCAAAATCAACTATAGGTTTCCAATCAAGCGTGCTTTGAATTCGTTCGATATTAGCCATAGAGTGGCGAATATCCCCAACTCGTTCTGGTCCATGTGTCGCAACGATGTGAAGATAATCAGATAACAACGAACTTAGAGATTTATTGATTGCTTCCACTAGTTCAAGCAGTGTAATTTTGGTTTGTGTTGCTACATTATAGACATGAAATTGTTCTGCTTTCCAATCACCTTCAATCAATGAATAAATCGCCCCACACACATCATGAACATGAACAAAATCCCGCGTATGCAAACCATCACCATTGAGTTGAGGAATAATTCCTTGAGCCATCATATCAGCAAACTTTGGAATAACTGCCGCATATGCCCCATCAGGTCTTTGCCCAACACCATAGACATTAAAGAAGCGCAAAGCAGTTGCTTGAAGGCCTTTTCTTCTTGCTTCTAATATTTGTTCTTCGTTTCTCCATTTTGATTGGGCATAAGGTGAGAGTACTTGGCCAGCATCTTCCT
>JANXHP010000015.1 GCA_024958795.1 Candidatus Poseidoniaceae archaeon
ATTACGAACTCTATCGACTGATCAGGACGAGGTTATCGGTGAAATGGAAGGGCGTATTTCTCAAATGGTTGAGGCTTTAGAAAGAGCTGCTGAGGCCGGGTTAACTTCGGTAACTGCAGAAGAGGTTCGTTCATTAAAATCCCAACTTGATGATATGGGTGGAAAGTTTGAGGTTGAATCTGCTGCTAACACTGCTCTAGAAGAAGAACGTCAGCGCCTACGAGATATTGCAGATCGCCTTCGTGGATTACTAGATGCCCGTGATAATAGGTTGGCAGAATTGGAAGAACAACTTGAGAGAGTGATGCAAGGTCCTCGTTCAGTTTCTGCTGAACATGATTATTTGGTTGAGAAGATTGAAGAATTAAAGAGAAGGTTATTGGAAAGAAACCGCGAATATGAATCTTTGAGAAGAAGAGAGCGACGCCTACATAGTGATGTCTTTGATAGAGATGAAAGAATCCAGCAAATGACTTTGACGATTGCGGACTTTGATGCTGCACTTGCAGACCGTACTGCAGAATACAGGGAGTTAGAAACACAAAGCGAATCAATGATTTCAGAGCTTGAGTCGGTAAAGCGAGGAGAGCGAACGAGAGAAGTGGTTGGGCGGGTCTTTGCAGACTCCCTCTCACTTGTTAGAGAGCAGGATGCTCGCGATGCTAAAAGAGAAGCATATGCTAATTCACCGAATGTTGAAAGAAAATTATCAACTCCTGAAACCGATGATATGGCGCACCTTGCAAAGGGTGGACGCGTTGACCTTGATGTCGATGAAACTGTAATCGAAGAAGGAATTGATGTTGATGGCCCTCGCCCTCCGAGCCCTGGTGGTTCAGGAGACCCTGTTCTCTATGAGGACGAGGATTGAGATGGACTATCTGCTATTGGATGCTGATTGTGGTTTATGTTCTCGAACCGGTTGGTTCATTTCAAAGCGATTGCGCGATGATAATTTAACAATCACTGAACTTGATTCTGAGCAAGGTCAAAAAATAGTTGCTGGACTTCCACAAAAAATGAAAGATGCGGATTCCCTCTATTTAGTTAGAAATGGGAAAACATATATGCTATCCAGTGCGGCAATTCGCACCTTGTTATATCTACCAATTTGGTGGAAAATAATGTACCCTATTGCTTGGATTATTCCATTACCAATTCGTAATTTTGCTTACAGAATATTAGCCCGTAATAGGCGCCGTCTATTTCCTTTGAAGTGATTATAGCGCATTGATTACTTCACTTAAACGCGAACGTAATTCAGCCAAATCTGCAGCGTCCTCAGTTAGAGTTCCTGTTACAATCCAATCGGCTCCTGCTTGTGCAGCAATCTTAGCTTGTGCACCAGTTCTAATTCCTCCACCAACTAATATTGTCAAACCTTCAACTTGTGTTGCACTCTCTATCAAGGCGGGCGATACTTGTGTATCAGCACCACTTCCTGCCTCAAGATATAATAATTTGAATCCGAACATCTGGCCACACCTTGCATAGGCGTTTACAAGTTCAACGTCTTCTGCTTGAATCAATTCTGCTTGACCTACTTCGCCAACTTTTCCACCTGGTGCACATACAACATATCCTGTTGGAAGTGCTTCGACTGCAAACTTGTGCAGATGTGGTGCGCCTCTAACTTGTTCTCCAACGAGAAACCGCCTATCTGTTGAATTCATCAACATCATGAAAGTGATCGCATCGGCTGCTGGAGAAAGTGCATGAGCTCCTCCGGGGAATAATACGACGGGTATTTTCCATTCATCTTCATCACATTCTGGGTCTTGGCTTGCTGCGAATACTCTCAATTCTAGAACTTCTTGAATTGCCTTACAGGTTGCATGAACAACCTCATCTGGTGTATCTGTTGAGCCTCCAACAAAAATCATTGATGTTCCACATTCAACTGCTACCATCACTCGCTGTGCTGCAACATCTGGTGATTGGCTTGCAGGGTCGATAAGCGTGATATGTCGGCAATGTTCGGCTTGTGCCGTAACATATTGCAAGGTCGTCATATCGTCTCGGCGCATCTTCAACCCTAAATGTGGGCTTGACCCTCTATTGAATAGGGCTTTTGCTATTATGGGTTGTAATATTGGCAAAAGCGAGTCTTATTGCCCAAGCGGTAGAGGAGGGGGTATGAGCGAGACAGGGGCACTGACGAGGTTGCTGCAATATATGCGGCCTCACAAATCTACTGTTCGTCTAGCAAGTGTTTGTTCAGTCCTAAACAAGATTTGGGATTTGGCTCCACCCCTACTGATTGGATTGGCTGTTGATATCGTTGTTCTCAAAGAAAATTCATACTTAGCAGGTTTTGGTTTTGCTGATCCTATGCAACAACTAATTTTCCTCTCAGTGCTGACTTTCGCTATCTGGGGACTTGAATCATTATTCGAATATTTCTTTGCAATTCTATGGCGTAACTTAGCGCAAACCGTTCAACATGAAATGAGAGTTGAGACTTTTCAGCATTTACAAAAACAGGGAAGTGGTTGGTTTGATAAACGGCAAAAGGGCGATTTGTTAGCGATATTAAATGATGATGTCAACCAACTTGAAAGGTTCTTGGACAAGGGTGCTAACGACATATTGCAAGTTGCTACAACCGTCATAATCGTCTCTACTGTATTCTTGATTATTTCTTGGAAGGTTGCATTATTTGCAGTTCTTCCAATCCCGATTATTTTGTGGGGCTCTTTTCGATATCAGAAATCTTTGGAGCCGCGTTATACAGAAGTTAGGCATGCGGCCGGTCAAATGAATGCACTATTAGAAAACGATTTGAGTGGAATGACAACCATTCAATCCTTCACTGCTGAAGCACGTGAGACTCAGCGTGTCGGAGAATTAAGTCAGAAATACAGAATGGCGAATAAGGAAGCAATCCGTTTGTCTGCAGCCTTTACACCACTAATTCGTATGGCAATTCTTGTTGGATTTACTGCAACCTTACTGCTTGGTGGCTGGATGACTTTGCAAGGCACTCTTGCTGTTGGAGCATATTCAGTATTGGTTTTCATGACTCAAAGATTACTTTGGCCGCTTACTCGCCTCGGTGAAACATTTGACCTATATCAGCGAGCAATGGCCAGTAGTACACGAGTTTTAGATTTACTAAATAGTCCAATAGAAATTACTGAGGGTGATTTTGTCGCTACTAGAGAAGATGCTAAGAAATCTGATATTGTATTGAATAATGTTAGTTTCTGTTATAGTGATAGAGAACCATTGTTTACAGATTTAAATTTAACAATAAATGCAGGTAAAACGCTAGGTGTGGTCGGTGCTACTGGGGCGGGAAAATCAACGCTAACGAGATTATTACTGAGGTTTTCTGACATTGATGGAGGCAGTATTGAATGGGTTGGTAAATCGACTCTACAATGGACTTTGTCTAGTTTGCGCTCAAATATTTCACTTGTAGATCAACATGTAACCTTGTTTCCAACCACTATTGCAGAGAATATTAGATATGGTAAAGCCGATGCAAGTGAGGAAGAAATTTGGGCGGCGGCTGATGTTGCTGAAGCAAGAGAATTTGTTGAACAATTACCAAATGGATGGGATACATTGGTTGGTGAAGGCGGATATCGTTTGAGTGGTGGACAGCGTCAACGGATTGCTATTGCAAGAGCTGTTCTCAAGGATGCTCCTTTATTGGTTTTAGATGAGGCAACCTCTGCTGTAGACAATGAAACAGAGGCGGCATTACAACGTTCAATAACAAAAATATCCGACAATAGAACTACCATGATCATCGCACATCGCCTTTCAACAATTCGTTATGCCAATCGGATTATCGTCCTAGATGGTGGGAAGATTGTTGAAAGTGGTGAGCATCAAGAATTGATTGATTTGGGTGGCATATACGCTCGATTGTGGGCGGTTCAAACTGGTGAAGTTCTGAGTGAATAGTCATATGATATTGATTTTCTCGGTGACAAAGGGTTTTTGATTACATCTCCACTGTCAAGGCTATGAGCGATAACTCAACTGATGACGAACAACAATGGACAATGAATGATTCTATGCAAAAACTAGCATCTTGCTTAGAAGAAAATGACCTTTCTGTTGATGAGTTATTTGCTCAAATAGATAGCGATTCTGATGGTTCAATCAATGGGCCTGAATTATACAAGGGGCTTCAATCACTAGTTGGAGAATTCCTTTCTCCTGGACAAATCTCTTCCATTATCAAGGCCTTTGATAGTAATGAAGATAACCGCATTGATGTTGAAGAACTTCGTGCGGCTTTAGCAGGACTGCAAGATGATTCTGCTGAAGAATAATCTGTTAATCACTACGAATTATCTTAACTCCACTATTACTCATCGTAGTAGTTATTCGGTCTAACAACTGTTTGTTTTTTCCAAGAACCTCTGGCGGCATTACTCCTGTTTGCACAATTGTACCTTCTGCCAACATTTCTGCTACTTCAACGGTGACAAGCCCTGTTGTCCTTGCCATCGAAGACCAACCGTCTTTTCCTTCATCAATAACATCCCAACGGCGCTTTCCTTGCTTAGAATTCGTCTCAACTGCTAGCCAAGTAAATTCGGGCCTTTCTTCATCAAATTTCCAAGCA
>JANXHP010000105.1 GCA_024958795.1 Candidatus Poseidoniaceae archaeon
TTAGTTCAGCAGTATCATCCTCTGAAGATTGTACCACTTCTACACCGGTACTCATTGTAATTATTGTAGATTCAACATCAGGCAATGCATTGATTGAACTTAGATTGCATCCTTTACTCTGCAATAATTGAATGGCAGCAACTGCAAGAGTAGTATGATCAGAATCAGCCCCAAACACACACTCATCATCCAAAAGCCATGGTGATTGAACTACGCATGAATCCTCTCCAACACAAGCGAGATAACCTTTCCAAACTATTGTCTCTTGCTCCATCATTTTTCCCTCCCGAAAATATGAACAGCGCAAGTAGCACCAGAGCCACCAACATTGTGTGTAAGTCCAATTTCAGCATCTCGAATTTGCCTTGGTGATTCAACAGTACCTTTCAATTGCTTGAAAACTTCAACCGCTTGTCCAGTTCCAGTAGCACCCAAAGGATGTCCTTTTGATTTCAGTCCACCACTTGGATTAATTGCTACATCACCTTCATTTCTCCTACCTCTTCCTTCTCTAGCAAATAACCCACCTTCACCTCTATTGGCGAAACCAAGGTCTTCTGTTGCCATAAGTTCAGCGATAGTAAAACAATCATGAACTTCCGCCAAATCGATATCATTTGCAGTTACACCTGAACTCTTGTAGGCTTGAGCAACCGCTTTTTGTGTTGCACTCATTTGAGTGATAGAATTTCTATCGTGCAAGGCTAAGTGGTCGGAACCTGCACCACTACCCTTCAACCAGATTGGGTCATCTGTAAATTCTCTAACAATGTGGTCAGCAGCTAGTATCACACATGAAGCACCATCTGATGTTGGACAACAATCGTATAGAGTCAAAGGATCTGCAACCATGAAACCACTTGCAGCCTTTTCAAATGAGACTTCTTTTCTAATGTGTGCAACTTTGTTTTCAAAACCATGCATATGATTTTTGACACTGATATTGACAAGGTCATCATGGTTGGAGTCATACTCATGAAAGTGACGTCTTGCCATTAAAGCATAAGTTCCAGGAAAAGTTAGTCCTGCTAAACGTTCCCATTCAGTATCACCAGAGACTCCAAGCCAGTAGCGCTTTCTTTCAGCACTTAGGTCATTCATCTTTTCAATTCCTCCAGCGACTACGATATCAGCTTCTCCACTCTTTATCGCCATCATTGCATCTCTAAGTGCAAAGCCAGATGAAGCACAAGCATTTTCCACTCTTCTAACAGAGCAACCTTTCATTCCAGAATGCTCGGTGAGGATAGCAGCAGTGTTTCCTAATTGTGCACCACCAAATGCAACGCTTCCGATAAAGGCTTCATCAACTAATTTCGCTTCAAAATTATTGTCAACAGAGTTGAATGCATTTGTTGCTGCTTCGGCCCACATTGCTTTGAGGCCGAGTGGATGATTTCCATACTTGGTTTGGCCCGCACCGATAACAGCGACATCAACCATGACACGCCGATGGGTATTAGGCACTTGATAGCAACGGTTGAAGGACTACAAAATAGGCATTTGTGGTGATATTTTCTATCAACTTGCCTCATATTGTAGGGATATATTAGCCATAGACTCTATGAAGGGGTTTCTTACGCCCTCGTATTATGCTGCGACAATGCAGAAAACACGGACACTTCAGTGGCGCTAATTGCCCTGTATGTAATGAAGAAGGAAAATTCATCATGAGCGACCGCGAATCGAACTCACTTGGCCGAATGCTGGCTTTGGTTCTTCGTCACGCTCCTGAAAAATTTAATGTTGAAATGGATATCAATGGATGGGTAAACTCTCGTGAGTTATCAGAATCCATTGCAAAGCAACGACGTAACTATCATTGGTTACGTGCATGGCACTTTGAAGCGATTGCAAATGCAGATGCAAAAGGACGTTATCAAGTTGAAGGTGAGATGATGCGAGCGACTTATGGTCACTCAATCGAACTAGAGTTGGACCTTCCAACCGACAATATCCCAGAATCACTTTATTATCCAAGTGAAGAAGAGCAGGTTTCTACTTTGATGGAGTTCGGTATTCTTGCAGGAGATAGAAATCATGTTCACTTGTCAAAAACAGTTTTCAACGCACTTGAGGCGGGGCATGTACGTATCAGTCGCCCAGCAATTGTAGAAATTGATACTGTTCGTGCTATTGCAGATGGACATATTATTTATCGTGCAGGAACAACAGTCTACCTCGTTGATGAAATACCAGGTGAATATCTATACCAAGTTGAATCTGATGACCCAATTATCGAAGAAACCTTCGCACAATGGGCAATTGAGGAAGCAGAAGCTGCTGCAGAAGAAGAGTGATTGTAGAGATACTATACTTTCGGGCAGTAATTTACTGTCTTCTAATACGATAATTGAGATTGTTGAGTGCAAGCCTTGATAGAAAGTCAAGTGTGTGGAGTAGTCATGGCAGGGTTTGGAGGCATGCGCAAGGGGCGCAAAGAGGCTGTTGAAAATTTAGGATTTTCAGAGGAGGGAGATTGCCCTCGTTGTGGAGGGAATTCTGAAGAATCCACAATGAGTGGATACCTTCAATGCTCTTCTTGTAAACATGAATGGGCAGATCCAAACCATGTTGAAACAAAAGCACCACCACCGCCACCTGACCATCGAAGAGATGCAGAATTGATTGATGAATTTAAGCGTGATATGGAAACTGGACAATTAGCAGGGTTACTTGGAGTAGATAGTAACCTTACTAAGGAGCAGGAATCATCACTAACTAGGCTAGAAGATAAGTGGATGAGCGGAATGCAAGGGCACTTCAATGCAGCAGTTGAGGAAAGAAAACCACTAATGATAAATTTCGATGATGATGATAACATCATTTCTACAGAAGTAGCAGCAATTACAATTGTTTCAAATGGCTTTGATGGTGGTGAGGAAATCCGTCTCGAATATCCAGGAAGGGGGACTGAATTCTATTCTTTCAATGAACGCTCTCCAACAGGATGGAAGCGTGGACGAAGTGCTGAGGATACAGCACGTTCAATCACCAATGTGATAAATCGTTCAAGTAAGTTAGTTTATGCGAATTTGGAGGGAAATAGAATTTCCTTTGAATTAAGAGAAAGTGATTTGAAAGCTCAATCATTAGTGTTATTCGTTGATGATCCAGGTGGAACAGATATTGTAGCTGAGAAGAATGGAGTTATTCTTGATGCAAGAAATGTAAAAGATTTCAATGACTACAGAACAATAGTAGCTCTGGTATTGGAAGATGGAATTATTTCTCCTAGCGAAGATCAGTTATTATGGGCAATGCGTCAGCAATTAGGTATTGATGATTCATACCATGTTCAGATTGTGATGGAATTATTCGGAGAAAAAGCATTGAAGGAATGTACAGAATGTGGTAAGATGGCAGAATTATACCCTGAATACGCTTCTTGGTTCTGTCATCAATGTGAAAACTGGTGTTGAATACAACATCACACGCTTAATCATTCAATCTATAGAATTGAAAAAATATTTTGAATTGATTTTACTTATTGAAAATTAACTTCACAATCAATCAATTTGGAGGCATTCTTCATAAGGTGGTTCGCAATGCCAAGTAACAGGCGAGTAGCATGGCTGATGAAGTATTGTATATTGGAATTGATTTGGGAACTTTTAGAAGTGTAATGGTTTCTTCTGATAGTCATGAAGAAGAAGAACTGACAGTTATTGGAACTCCAAAGGATGCAATCGCAAGAAATTTCCTAAAGCGAGATGTACTATTCGGTGAAGAAGCATTGAAAAACCGTCTTGCTCTACACCTATATCGTCCATTGGAAAAGGGTGTCATCAAGGATAGTGCTGAAGACCGAAAGCATATCGCAGATTTCATTACTCACCTAATCGCTCTTGCAGACCCAGAAGAATACAACAGAGTAGTTGCTGTTATCGGCGCTCCTGCTGAAGCAAGCTACGTAGATAAGACTGCAATTTTTGATGCTGCAGCAGGTTCAGTCAATGCTGCAATGATTATTTCAGAACCTTTCGCAGTTGCATATGCTCTGGATATGATTGAGCATACACTAGTTATCGATATTGGAGCTGGTACTGCTGACTTATGCCGTGTATACGGAACAATTCCAGGCCCAGGTGACCAAATGCACACAGGTCATGGTGGAGATTTCGTCGATGCTGAATTAATTAAGCAAATCCAAGCAAAGTATAACGGTGCTCAAATCACTAAAGATATGGCACGTCGCTGGAAGGAACAATATTCATTCGTCAGTACTTCAACACCAAAAGACCCAGTAATGGTCGACTTTTCAATCGAAGGAAAAGCAATGACATTGGATATTACCGATTGTATGCAAACAGCTTGTGAATCAATTGTTGACCCTATTGTTGAGAATGTCAAAGCATTGATTGCAGATTCAAACCCTGAATTCCATGATCAATTCCGTGCTAATATGGTATTAGCAGGTGGCGGTTCAGGAATCAAAGGATTGGGTGCAATGATAGAGCGAAAACTTTCAGATATGGGCGATGTTAATGTCCATGTAGTAGATGACCCAGTACGCTTAGGTGCAATGGGTGGACTTCGATTGTCTATGGAAGTTCCAGAAGATATGTGGAAGAATCTAACATTAGCAACTCGTTGAGATTAGATAATTATTTGAAATTACTTTTTCTCTCCACATGATGGGCAGAAATTTAGATCTGAATCCATATGTGAACCACATTTTGCACAATTGTTAGCACTTGACATTACTGTTTCAGCCATTGAAGTTCTCGGCGGAGTAGGATCTCCTTCCTTTGGGTCAATTAATCGAAGTGGATCTATTCCATGTTCCTTCAATTCAAGATATCTATTTTTGAAAATGATAGTCTCTTGTAATGTTGCTTCAATCTGCCATAGTCGTTTTTCACGTTCCTTTTCATCAGCAATTGTTGATGCTTCTTCAAGTACAGATTGCAAATGTCTCATAAATTCATCAACGCTCGGTCCATCGCTCATACATAGGTCTCCATAGGCCTTCCACATCAAACCTTTGCAGTCAATCAATAATATTGGTGATAGAATTGAGAATATGCGTTATACTCATCATGTGGTGGCTTGTGGGCGTAATGTGCGTGACAAGGTTGTAGTCAAATGGGGCGGTGGCCTCATCACCAAAAAGAATCAACTATGCACTGAAAATAGAGATATTATTCACAGTCTTGTTGACACTATCATCACTTGCCATGAAAATAATTTGGATGTTATTTTAGTTCATGGTGCAGGTTCATTCGGCCATCTTAGGGCAAAACAATGGAGGCTAAATGAGGGGAAAATAGATTCCTCTAATTTCTCTGCGGATGATACCTGTTCAACCCAAGAACAGGCTGTTGAGTTAGTACGCAAGGATATGCTTACTTTAAACTCAATAATTATGGAAGAATTAACAAATGCAGATATTAGTGCTGCAGTTCTTCCACCACACAATTGGGCTAATGGTACGGGAGAGAATTTTAAAGGAGACCTAACATTCTTTTCTAGTGCACCTGAAGGTATTGTCATGGTAACCTATGGTGATGTTGTAAATTGTGATGAGCCAATGCGTTTTGGAATATTATCTGGAGATGATCTTGTTACTAGATTAGCAATCGAAGTTCCAAATGTGAAGAGATTAGTTTTTGCAATAGGAGGGGTAGATGGTTTGCTGCGCTGTCCACCTCAAAGGGCTACTGAAGATGATTTGATAGAGATTTGGAATCCCGATATTAAATTTGAAGGAGAACATCAGCAAGATATTGATGTCACTGGAGGAATTGGGTTAAAGGCGGCAAGAGGTGCGAAAGTGGCTCAAAAGGGAATTGAAGTGATGATGGTAAGTGGACAACATCCACAACGCGTGGCTAATGCTTGTATTGGAGTTGAAACTAGAGGTACAAAAGTAGTCTCTAATCAGTAAATAGTGGATTTCATTGTATTATTGGTTCTTTTTCCATTAATTAATTGTTTTAGTTGCTGAAATGTTGAGAGAGAACTCTTCATGTAGAGATTGCTCCTCGCAGGTTTGAGGGATGTTGATGACAGGCTACGACTTATCTGATGTCCCAACCATTGAACTCGATGAAACAGAGTATGATGCTCTTCGTGAATCAGGTGCGGATAATACACAATCTGATCTGATGTCAGAGGCGGTTATCTGTATTGATGAACTAGACAATGTAGTCGGTTCCGGCTCAAAAATATCAACCCATCATAATGTTGGACAGTTACACAGAGCATTCAGCGTCTTGTTGTTTAATTCTGAAGGAAAATTATTATTGCAGCGTAGAGCTGCTGATAAAGTAACATTCCCTAGTGTTTGGGCAAATACATGCTGTTCTCATCCATTGCACTGTGATTCAGAATTAGAAGAATCAAATGCTCTTGGTGTAAAGAGGGCTGCAATTCGCAAACTTGAGCAAGAGCTTGGTATTTCACCATCACAAATTTCACTTGATGAAATACATTTTATCACGAAGATGAAATATTCTGCACGAATGAATGCTAGTTGGATTGAAAGAGAGATAGACCACATTCTATTGATTAAGGCAGATGTTGATATCAATCCTAATCCAAATGAAGTTTCAGAAATTGCTTGGGTTGACCAACAAGAACTTGAGCAGTGGCTAATAGATGAAGAAGGAACCAAAGGCATCATTGCTCCTTGGTTCCGTTGTATTGCAGCCAGAGTCATGACTGATGAGTGGTGGAGTGCTGCTGGAGATGCAGATGCTTGTCAATCTCTTGTTGATGGATTAATTCATGATATGGGTGATATTAGTCATATGCTTCCAGGTGCTGAAGGGTGTGATTTATTCACAGCAATCGCTGAGGTAAAACCATTTGTTGAGGCTCGTATTGAACGTGCATTAACCCATACAAGTTCAGAACGACTTTCTGGTGCAATGATGCACTTAATCAATGGTGGTGGAAAGAGAATGAGAGCCACATTACCTTGGCTAGTCGCAAAGGCAGTAGGCGATACACATTCAGGTCTCCTCGATGTAGGAGCAGCAATTGAAACAATTCACAATTTCACATTAGTTCATGATGATATTATGGATGATGATGAAATTAGAAGAGGCTTACCTGCCGTCCATATTGCATATGATTTACCTACTGCAATAAATGCTGGAGACGCAATGTTAGCTATTGCATTTGAAGCGATGGTTGTAGCAGATGGAATTGATTGCAATGACCTACCATTTTTAGTAAAGAGAATCGGAAGGATGGTTAGAAGAGTTTCTGAAGGTCAACAATTAGATATTGAGTTTGAAAGCAGAGATACCGAAGTGACTGAGGATGAATATATTGAGATGATCCGTGGAAAGACAGCGGTAATGTTCTTGACATGTGGAGAAGTTGGAGCATATTTATCTGGTGCAGATGAAGAAACTGTTCAGTGTATGCATGATTGGGGATTGGCACTTGGTCTTTGTTTCCAATTGATGGACGATTTGTTAGACATTCAATCATCTACAGAACAATTAGGAAAGCCTGCAGGCTCTGATATCGCTCAAGGAAAGAGAACGCTAATGGTAATCCATGCTCTAAAGCAAGACGATAGCCCTGCTAAGCAAGTATTACTCGGCGTATTAGGCAAAGAAGATGCAAGTGCGGAAGAAGTAAGCGCTGGAATAGATGCATTACAACAACTAGGTTCTATTGAATATGGAAGAGCAAGGGCTGAGGAATATCATGCGCAAGCTCATCAACTTCTTGACAAAATTCCGCCTACTCCAGCACTAATGGCTTTGAGAGAATTAACCGATCTACAATTGAAACGTCTCAACTGAATAGTATGAAAAATTCCTATTTGGAATTATTATCATTCTGAGTAGTATCCAATGGAATTTGGCTCTGGCTTTAGACCCTTACGAGTACGGATTTCTGCTACAACCTTATCGAATAACTGTGGTGGAAGAGTTTGGAATCCTAAGTTCTCAGTATTCCATATAGCACGTCCTTGAGATGCTGCACGAATATCATTTGAGAAACCGAAAGTTTCTGCAATCGGTAGTACACCAATTACAGTTGTCACTTCACCATCACTCGGCATATCTTCAATAATTCCTCTACGGTTGGTAACTTCACGAGTTACTTGACCTAACCAATCATTTGGAACAGAAACGAAAGCCTTCTGCATTGGTTCAAGAATTACTGTGCGTGCACGAAGCATTGCACCCTTTATTCCATTACGAACTGCAGGAATTGTTTGTGCAGGTCCACGGTGAATAGCATCCTCGTGCAACTTTGCATCGGTTAAACGTACGAACATTCCTTGAACTGGTTCATCAGCAATAGGTCCTTTGTTACAAACTTCCTTGAATGCTTCAATAATCAATTCACGAGTTTCGTGAAGTCCTTGAATACCCTTGGTATCGTTTACTAGAACATTTGTTCCATGGATTGCGTAAATCTTTCTCATCAAATCCTTATCCATTCCTAATTCACCGAACTTGTTTCCAGTTTCCTTAGCATCATTTGGACGAACAGGACCATCGCCTAAGTCTCCAGAACGGAGTGCTGCGACTACCTCTGCACTAAGAGCTTCAATTTCAAAGAAGAAACGGTTGTGACGGTTTGGAGACTTACCTTCAAACGCATGGCCTCTGCTACTACCTTCAATACCTTCTCTGTAAACAACAATAGGTGGACTTACCTTTACCTTGATATTTTGTTCCTCTTCAATACGGTAAACTGTAATCTCTAAGTGCAATTCACCCATTCCAGCAAGAAGAGCCTCACCGGTTTCTTGGTTGGTGGTTACTTGCAAGGAAGCATCAGCCTTTGCAAGAGAGCGTAGAGCATCGATGAACTTTGGAAGATCTTTCATTGACTTAGGCTCAACAGCAACAGTAACAACAGGGTCTGAATAGTGACGAATTGCTTCAAAAGGAATGAAATCTTTGTCACGAGAAAGTGTTACACCAGCAGCAGCGGAACGAATACCTGTTAGAGCAGCAATATTTCCTGCAACGACTCTAGGTACAGTAATTCTATCTCCGCCAACCATCATTGAAACCTGCTGAACACGCTCTGGTTTTATAGCACCAATTGCGTATACGGATTCACCTTGGTTAATTGAACCAGAGTACAATCTTCCGACAGCGACTTCACCTGCGTGAGGGTCCATCCAAATCTTTGTGATCATCATTGCAAGTTCAGCATCTGGGTCACACTTGACCATAGCTTGCCCAATTTCAGAGTCAATATCACCGTTCCAAATATTTGGAATACGGTATGGTTGAGCCTCTACTGGACCTGGTAATTTTGATACTGCCATATCGAGAAGAACTTCGTGAACAGGAGCCTTTTCTGCGAGTTCCTTTTGGTTTTCATCATTACAGTATGCGAAAATATCAGTGAATGAGATTCCAGACTTTGCCATATATGGTACAGTAATTCCCCAGTTGTGGAATGCTGAACCAAAAGCAACAGTTCCATCTTTTACAGAAACTTGCCATGGCTTCTTGAATTCTTCAGGTGCGAATTGCCTAATCAATTGGTTGACCTTTTTGATAGTCTCAGTGAAACGAGCCATCATATCTTCAGGAGTAACTTGTAATTCGTTGATTAGTCTGTCAACCTTGTTAATGAAAAGAACAGGCTTTACCTTTTCCTTCAATGCTTGACGAACAACAGTTTCAGTCTGCGGCATTGGACCTTCTACAGCACAAGCAAGAATGAAACAACCGTCAACAGCACGCATTGCACGAGTAACGTCACCACCAAAATCAACGTGACCAGGAGTATCGATTAGATTGATTAGATAAGGGACTTCATCAACATCGTGAACCATTGATGCAGAAGCAGCGTTAATTGTAATTCCACGAGCAGATTCTTGCTCATCAAAATCCAAAACACGTGCTGCACCAGCAAGTTCACTGGACATCATACCAGCACCAGCGATTAGATTGTCAGAAAGAGTTGTCTTTCCGTGGTCAATATGCGCTGCAATACATAGATTGCGAATTTGAGGCAAGATGTTCATAACTTCTGTTGCCTTCTTGATATTGTCTTCCTTTCGTCCCATTATAACACTAGTCCGTTGGACTTGGCCACCTGCAAGGGGTTTATCAAACCGACTCATCAAATATGCTCGTAAAACACGAGCAGCACCACAATTTAACTCTTCAAGCGCTAATAGGTTTAGCGTTATTAATGTCTGAAAATATAGATGAAATTTCAGCCTGACCAGCAGCAATATTTTGCTTCAGTTGAATAATCTTGGCAGCTAACTCTTCTGAATTTGCACCTTCCTTCTTCTCATTGGTTGCTTTATGGAGGTTGTACATTGCAGAACGCAGATCATCTCTAGTGTTCTTCATCTTCTCTACATATAGTGCAGAATCGATTGAACGCTCATCTAATTTTCTGGTACTCTTAGTTATTTTCATGTCCAATAGGGCAATATCTATAGAATGCTGAGGTGTTTTCTTCAACTTGGTTGCAAGACCAAATATTGAAAATATTTTGATTAACCACTTTGTAGGATCAAAGTGATACCATCTAATTCCATTACGGTAATCTGCTTGGAATATATGATGGAAATTATGATATCCTTCTCCAAAGGTTAAGAATGCAACCCACCAAGAGTCGCGACTTGTATTGGAGTCATCATATGGCTGGGTTCCAAAAATGTGTGCAATAGAGTTGACACAAAATGTACCGTGATGTACTGCAACTGTACGTATTACTCCACCCCAAATGAATCCACTAAGTGCATATGGGATTCCACCTACTAGGTATCCGATTGCCATAGGAAATAACCATCCGGATGCAACACCGATTTTGAAAATATTTCTGTGTTGCCAAGCGATGATTTTGTTTGCTTGAAGATCTTTTACATTTGAAAAATCATTTGCATGTAGGTCTTCAACTATCATTATCCATACCATATGTGAATACCAGAAACCTCTCTTAGCATTGTAAGGATCATTATCGGTATCTACCATTTTGTGGTGGTTGCGGTGGTCGCTGCACCATTCGATAACAGAATTTTGAAAAGCACCAGCAGCAAATACTGTGTAAAATAATACCGCAAGCCAATGTCCTTCATATGCCCTATGGGCAAAAAGGCGGTGATATCCTGCAGTGATTGAGAGTCCACAGGCCAAATACATCGAGACAAAAATTGCTCCTTCAAACATCCCAGGAGCGCCATACTCATTCCAAAGTAAAACAGCGCCAGCAATGCCAACAACAGGTGTCAATGTAAGGAATAAAGCATTGACCCAGCTGATTTTCAACTTGACCTCACTCTCGCCCATAAAAAATGCGGAGTCCATATTGCTTTTGACTGTTAGGGCGAACATATACCCCAAGCAATTCAATTAAGACTATAATCAACGAGCGGAAGCAGCGATACGCTCTAATTCTTCCTTCTTTGAAACTGCGAATGAAGTAACATCTCCAACAGCAGCTTTGTTAATTTCGTTGATAATACAGTTTGTCAAGGTTCTCTTAGATTTGTGAGTGCCTTGTTGTGCTCCTTGTGCAAGATTGCGAAGTGCAACATCTAGGCGACGAGAAGGAGAAGAATCAACAGCCTTTGGTTGAGAAACTGCACCGAATTTA
>JANXHP010000089.1 GCA_024958795.1 Candidatus Poseidoniaceae archaeon
CTTGTTTATTCGCAAGATTGTTGGCAGATTGTACAATCCGTTGTTTGAATATTTCATGACGTGAAGTTCATAATCTGAAATTGGAACTACCACGCCCATATATCCCCATGCTGCGGAAGATGAAACGGTTAGGTCAGAATGCTTTAAACCAGGGCTGTTGTAACCTTGATCTGAAAGTGCAAGGAATCCACCAGTTGTATTTTGATAAGCACCACCAAGAGATTGCACCGTAGCTGTTCTCGTCAAATCAGCGTGGTTAACCGAAGGTACGCCTTTAAGAGACATTACTTTGGAGTTTACATCAACATTATTGCGGCTTCCATATGTGAATGGTGAAGGAGGGCTACTTTGCCAATTTCCATCTCCAGCGCCACCATAATGGGCATTAGTTGTAAAATTTGTATATGCAGTATTGGATGCTTCACCGGTCATCCTAAATTCTGCTGCCGTTACTTCAGCACCATAAGGAATAGAAAGCACTCCCGCTGTTCCAGTCCCACTGCCGGAAAATGTATGCTCATATGTCGTAGTACCGTCATTAAACTGCGTTTCCGTTGTTGCGGATGTTGCAAATGGGGCAAGTGTAGAGGTAATGAAAATAAGAGATAAAAATATTGCAAGTCGCATCAAAATCACTGTCGGTCCTATCAAGGGCCTTCGGCCCTCAGCGTCTAAAGCATTTCAATCATCCCCCTCGCGGTCAAAAGCAAGAAGCGGTGTTGTGTAACCTTCAATAACAATACGGTTGTGTGCCAAACAGGACGGGATACAATGATAATACGGTTATTTTCAAAATGGTGGGTAGGTCAACATGGCAAGCATTTAGCAATAACAACAATGGCTTGTGGTTCATCAATAATCATTATGCTATTATGCCTTTACCAGATATTAACCTTACAAGACCATCCCGATTGGGGCCAACACACTGGACTAGCAATTGTATTAGGAATCTTGTCATTCATGCTGATGATTGTTTCAGGCCCTGAAATGCTTGTTTTACGCGGACATGTCAATACTCTTGAAGAAATAAAACAAATTGAATCAATTTCTGAATTACGTCGTCAAAAGAGCGATGGAAACTTTTCTGCATCAGTGCTAGGTGCAGGCCATGATGTCGCATGGGGAGAATTCCTTCAAAGCAAAGGACTTCGCCGCTAAGGGTGGAGGAAACACCCGTGACTGAGGAAGACCCACTCAAATCCTTGATTAGGGAAATAATTCTTGCCGCTTCAATGATTGGAATCCTAATACTTGGATTATGGGCACATACAGGTTCAATGCCACCATTGGTTGTTGTAGAATCATCATCTATGATCCATGATATTGATGGAGAAATAGGTAGTATTGATGCTGGGGATTTAATCCTAGTTCACAATCAACCATATGATTCAATTGTCACTTTTGCTGAAGCCACTCAAATCGGCTCTCAATACCATGGATATTCATCCCATGGCATGGAAGGTGATGTAATAATTTATGAGAAAAATGGAGATGTTGGCACCCCTATTATCCATAGAGCAATTCTTCGCGTTAATCCACATGACACTTACTCACCATCACGAGATGTTGATACCAATCCAACAAATGATGATTATTGTCCAAATGGTGGCACATATGACGAATTTACATCTGATAAGTTGGATGGAAAAGTCGGAACTTGTGTTGTAAATTGGGATGTTCCTGGGACAAATCAAACCGCTGTTGAATCAATCACTATCCATTTCGATGGAACTCAAGCGGGATTGTATGATTGTAATAGGCCAGCTCATGCTAATGTGGAATCATATCTTGTGGTTTGGCAATGGCAACCAAAACATGCTGGAATGGTGACATTGGGAGACAATAACAAATGTTCTGTTGACCAAGGCAGTTCTGCAGTAAATGGTTCATCTGGAGTCCATAGCCAAAGCGGCTTAGTTGGCCCTGTGACCAGTGATTGGGTAATCGGAGTTGCTGGTGGTGAACTACCTTGGCTCGGTACAGTAAAACTAATGGTTAGTGGCGATGATTCACCTGGAACTGCATATGTTCCTACGTCATCCTTCTACTGGTTATTCACATTGATTGCTTCGGTATTAATTGCACCAATGATAATTGAACCACTAATTAACAAACTGATGCAACGCTCTCCTGAATTGATTCAAGCTAATAAAGAATCAAAGAATATTGTAGATGAAGAAGAATGATTTTTCTTTGATTTTACGCCTCTATTGATAACGATTTGTTCAAGAAGGGTGGGCACTGAGACTATTACATAGGGGTGGGGAGAGTATGTCAAATGTATTTTCCACCCTACATCCAAAATTGACAGAAGCGCTGCAAACTCGGGGATGGAAACCTACTCCAGTACAACAGATAGCACTGCCTGAAATCATGTCCGGTGAGGATAGAATCATCATCGCACCTACCGGTTCTGGAAAAACACTATCAGCAGTATTACCAATTCTGCATCGTTGTTTGGAGGAGAATTGGGAGCCTTTAGCAGTGATTTACATCACCCCGCTACGTGCATTGAATCGAGATGTTGACCGAAGATTAGCTGAAATCGCTGAGGCGGTCGGACTCAGAATTGGTTTACGGCATGGCGATACTACTCAAAGTGAAAGAGCAAAACAGGTACGCAAACCACCTCATCTATTAGTGACAACACCAGAAACATTCCAACTTATGTTCACTGGGAAAAATCTGAGAAAATTATTGACTACTGTAAAAGCAGTAATCATTGATGAAGTACATGATTTAGCAGCCAGTGAAAGAGGATGGCAATTGAATATTGGTTTGTCTAGATTACAGATAATGACTGGCAATCCAATACAAAAAATTGGATTATCCGCAACAGTTGGCAACCCAGAACAAGTTGCTAAATGGCTTTCACCTAAAGATGGTAAAGCCGTTATCGCAATGGGCCATAGAGATACCAAATTAACAGTAGAGGCTGAACCTGCAACTGATGAAGATGAAATCGGTTGTATGGAGTTAGCAATTCAGTCACCAAGAGAACATTCAACATATCGCAGATTGATAAAAATCTTGAGAAAGGACCCACCTTGCTTAGTCTTCGTCAATTCTAGAAATGATGCTGAAACTATTGCCAGCAGATTGTCAAGTATGGCACCAGATCTAACCATAGGCGTTCATCATGGTTCCTTAGCCACTGAAACTCGGAAAAAAATGGAAGATGATTTACGCGAAGGAAACTTATCTGGCCTAGTGTGTACATCCAGTTTGGAATTGGGAATTGATGTTGGAAGAATCAATCGCATTGTGCAGATAAAGAGTCCGCGCTCTGTTGATTCAATGTTACAACGTGTTGGCCGAGCAGACCACCGTTTAGGCGGATTAGGGCGAGGACATTTATTGTCATGGAATGCAGATGATGTGGCGGAGGCTTCTGTCATTGCAAGGAGGGCAATGGAAGGAAAAATTGAACCTATTGAATGGAGAGAAATGCCTTATTCTGTTGCTGCAAATCAGATTGTATTGATGGCGCATTCTTTCGGAGCTGTACCTATTTCTGAAATCACAACAAGCATTGCTAATAGTAGCCAA
Organism: Candidatus Poseidoniaceae archaeon; assembly: GCA_024958795.1. GTDB lineage: Archaea > Thermoplasmatota > Poseidoniia > Poseidoniales > Poseidoniaceae > MGIIa-L1. Next base: position 3,550 of record JANXHP010000089.1, read on the forward strand.
TTTGAGCGATGGAGGGGGGAAGATACTGAAAATGTTGCAACGATTTTGGCGGATGGTTGGGTTGTAAGAATTTGCACTAATCCAAATGAAATCCCGTGGTATAGGTGGCCAAAAACTGTCTATGAACTCGCTCGTATTGAAGCGTTAGCAAAAGGTGAAGAATTACCTGAAGAAAGACCTCTATACACAGTACCAGAAGAGGAAATCCCAGATACGATTAAGAATCTCAGTGTAAAAGTACCTAAACGATTCGCCAAGGGCTGGATTTCAACTGCTGGAAGAACACGCCAATGGGTAACAAATCATCTTTCAATGATTCCTGACAAACAAAAATACAGAGTTCGAGATGCTGTGACAAGGTCAAGTTTAGGAAGCGTTGATGAGGCTTTCGTGCTAAGTCTAAATGATTCAGGTGAGGATGATGATGGCTCTCCAAGACGCTTCGTAATGGCGGGAAGAACTTGGTTAATCATCGATGCAGACTCTGAAAAATCAGAATTACTGGTAACACCAGTTACCGACCAAGCTCATGCACCTCAATGGACTGGGGAATTACCACCGGTGCCAAAGGAAGTTGCAAGAGATATTGGTCGTCTTCGTCAGTTGATTGCTGAAGATTTGAATTTGCTTGAAGGTGTAGAAGATGAAAATGAGGATTTTGAAAGTGAAAATCAAGTTGGACTAGATGTCAATAGTATCTTTGCACAACGTGATTCAAAATTGTCCGAACATCCTATTGATGGTGAGGCTATGAGTTTGCTCAGTGAAGCGATTAGGGAGCACATAGAAGCAACGGGACATCTTCCTACAGATCGCAAAATTACTATTGAAGAAAGAGATGATGCTGTAGTAATCAATTGCTGTAATGGTTCAAGAATCAATGAGGCAATTGGTCAATTTTTGCTAGCGATGGCTAGCACAAAATCTGGTGGTTGGGGAAGATTGGTAGTTGAACCTACAAGAATCTCATTGCAAGTATCAGGTGTTAACGGGCGTGATTTCCTAAATTGGCTGATGGATACTCCACCGGATGCAATCGCTGGACTTCTTAGTGTAACATTGCCAAACTCTCGCCAAGTACGATGGAGATTCGCCCAAGTTGCCAAAACTTTCGCAATACTAAGGCACGGCGTTGACCCGAGAAAGATAAACTTGCAAGCACTGCTAAGAAAATATCGTGGAACTGTAGTAATGGAAGAAGTTCTTGGCAAATTATTCCATGAGAGAATGGATGTTGAAGGAGCAAGAGATATTATTCACGCTATTCAATCGGGACTAATCGATATTGAAATAACTGCAACTGGACCTTTAGGAATCTCAAGCCACAATAGTCGCGATATGCTATTACCAAATTGGGATAATGCTGCTGTTAGAGCCAGATTGAAGTTAAGATTAGAGAATGAAAGAGCGGTTTTATGTTGCTTGAAATGTAAAGCGATTAGAAGATTTAGGGTTGCTAGGTACAAAGAAATGGATGATGCCAAACTATGCTTGAAATGTAAAGGACGAATGATGGCATGTGCAAGGGAAGGTATGCAAAAAATGCTTGAGGAATGGGTTAATTCAACCGATCCTAAAGATGAAGGGCGTATGATGAAGAATGCAACTACTGTTGCAAGCAGGGGTTATGATGCTATTCTCTGTTTGATGGGAAGAGGGATTGGAGAAGCAACCGCTCAACGTGTATTGAGGAAAGTTCGTCCAAATGACCAAGATTCTCTATTGCATATGATTCACAAAGCCGAAGTTGAGTATGCGAGAACCCGTCGCTTTTGGCAGTAATTATTCAATTGCTAAATTGATTTTTCAATTGAAAATATTTGTCATATTTTGACTCATTTTTCCGTTAGTTGAAGATAATTAGCCAAAGATGCTATGAAACATACCAATGAGCAGTACATGGGGCAGGCAATGGAAGAGGTTCGCCAATGGCTAAATTCTTCCAAATCAAAAGGTATGGCTTTGGGTTTACCAAATACCAAGCAGGCATTGGACCGATTGAATCTTCATTTTGATAATACTCATATTTTCCACGTAGCAGGTAGCAATGGAAAAGGTACAACTTGTGCAATACTAGCCGCATCGTTACAACTCTCCGACCGTTCAACTGTATTATTTTCATCTCCACATGTTAGTAGGGTTGAAGAGAGAATTAGAATAAACGGGAAACCGATTGCCAGTGAATTATTTGATAGTGCACTAGCAGAAGTAATGCAGATTAGTCAAGAAGACCCTAAGATTGATTTGACTTTTTTTGAAATAACATACCTTTGTGCAATGGTAACTGCATCAAGCCATAATGTCGATGTGTTAATTTTAGAAACGGGATTAGGAGGTAGGCTTGATGCAACTAGAACTGCTCCAGCTGACACCTGCATCATCACTTCCATTTCAGCCGAGCATACAGATATCTTGGGCGATGATATATGCAAAATTGCAAAGGAGAAGGTTGCGATAGCAAGACCTGGTGTGAAAATAATTATTCGCAACCCTGAAAATGATGAGATAAAATCTGCAATGCTTGAGGAATGTCAATCTGCTGGTAACATTGAACTTGGTGAAATACCATTACCTGCTCAACCGATATTTGTTGATATCCCACAGATGGTTACCACGCGGCAAGAGGCTGCAATCCTAGTAGATCAAGCACTGAAACGAAATGGAATGGACACATCAAATGTTTGGCAAGCAAAAAATTCAATCCGCTGGCCTGCTCGTATGCAATTTGTTCCTGCTGCTAAAACAGGTGGCCATGAATTCTTGCTTGAAGGCGCTCATAATCCAAGTGGAATGGAGAGGGTGATGCCAGAGGTTGCAAATATTATTGAAACTTACAAAGTACAGGCATGGTCATTGATTTTTGCAACATCACCACAGCAAGAAATGGATAAATTCATTGCTCCGCTGTTAGAATATTGTCAAAAGAATCCACCACGACAAATCATTGTTACCGCACCACAGGGCGGAAGATACCTTGGTGTTGAACCTCGCCAATTAATGGATTGTTTCATTTCGGTTGATTGTGAGATTTCCGCAGTAGAGTATCCTGAAAGTGCGCTGTCTATTTTAGAGGATGAAAGCGTGCATGATGTTGGCCTAATCGTTAGTCTTGGCTCTATTTATTTACAAGGAAATATTCTCGGTTTACTATATCTTGACAGCGATGATGACCTAAGTTTGTTAGCGAAG
>JANXHP010000010.1 GCA_024958795.1 Candidatus Poseidoniaceae archaeon
AACATTTGTTGAATTGGCAAGCGCCACGTCTTCATCACCCTCCATCATAAAGACGGCATAGAATGCACAATCTTCAGCACTGCTAACATCCCAAGAGAGAGTAATTCGTCCACCATCATCATCAGGAGTATCTATTGCAGCAACATTCTCTAATTTATCAGGCGGAGTATTGTCATTTAAGCCGCCAGTCGGTACAACTGGGCCAATAATTGTAGCATTTTGCCAATCTTCTTGTCCAGCCTCATCCACACAAGTTAGACCTAACCAGTATGGTTTTCCAGCATCGAGTGATAATACAGTTGTGTTTCCTTCACTCGGCGGTAAGTCAGCAGTTGGGCTTAGTCCTAAAATATCAGTCATCTGTGATGTAGATGTGTAAATACGCGTACTCGCTAAATCAAGAGCAGTACACCGCGCCCATTCAACTTCTAAATCACCATCTTGCCCACCATCATACGGTCCAGCAGTAGCCCAAAGTGGTGAATTTGGTACTTCATCAGTAGGAGATGCAGGTCCCATAGGTAATGAGACCATACCCAATCTTCCATCATTATATTCAACAACTATAGCTGCATAATATTCAGTTCCATCAACAAGTGGCACTCCGTTTGCAGTAGTGACTTCACTTGACAAACGGCTATGTAATGAGATTGCTTTGTCAATAGTCCTTCCAGTTAGATCAGCAGCAGTTAGTGCATTTCCTCCAGTGGTAACGAAAGGCCCTTCGTTAACATATACGAGGTAACGAGCAAAGTCTGCATCGTGAACAAGTGTCCAATCAGCCAATAAGGCTCCACCACCATCATCAGGTCTATCGATTAAATTTGTAAGTTCAACCGGAGTTTCCAACTTGACATAATCATAAACCAATCTAGCTTGTAGGGAGCCATTACTTGGCGAACGAAGTGTTAGTGTAACATATCTAGTGCCATTTATCATCACAGCATTATCAACAGCATTCTGTAGAGTATTTTCAAGTCCAGGGTCACTTGATAGATTGACGGTTGCATTATACTTTAGCGAAACCGAACGCGACCAAGTAGCAGCACCATCCACAGTCGAGATAAAGGTCAAAGGCACTGTTTGGAATAGTAATCCATGAGCACCTGCAATACCTGCAGTTGAGTCTAATTTGACAGTGTTATCAACATCTACCAGTTGAATTTGAGCACCAGGATGAGTCCATTCACTAATGTTGGTATTTTTCATATTAAATCCAACATTTAATGGCATTGCTCTACGCATTTCAAATCTAGATAACTCAGTCCAAGATGCAGTTCTTTCATAGCCCCACAATCCATCGCTTTCAGTGGTAATCCATACATTATTTGCAGTTAATATTCCATCTGAAGCATTTATTCTGAACCAAGATTTTGTTATTGCATGTGTGGCGGTTCGTGCTTTGATAATCGCGGCACCCTGCTCGGTAATGACCAAAATGTCATCACCATCACTTTGCATACTTGTTATTGGCCATCCACTTATTTGCCAAGAAGCCATTCCATCTTCAAATTCACTTACTTGTCCATTCCAATGTGTCATTGGGCCAATATCAGTGGCGATATGCACTCCCCACCAATCTGCCGCTAATGCAGTAACTGTATTCGAAGGAATCTGATCAAAGCGATGTGTTTCAATCATTGTAGGCATACTAGTATCAAAACTAGAAACACCAGGTCTTTCCGAACTTCTACCATCATGAGAAATGAATAATGTACTATTAGTACCACTGTTCTTCATTGTTAGGCCCCAAGTTGAAGTTCCAAGCAATCCATTTTGAGAACTCATAGTTGTAATGATTCCAGTTGCAGGTGAATATTTTGCAAGTCCTCGCTGAGTAGTTAACCAAATATCATTGCCATCAATCAAAATGTCTTCGACAATGTTTGATGGTAATCCGTCAAGTGTAGTTATTGGATTCATCCAATCACTAGTAGAATAATTCCATCGTCCAATTCCACCATTTGTAGCGATATACATTATATCGCTAGTTTGGTCAAATCCATTGATTACATTGGAAGGAAGGCCGGCAATTAGTTTGCCTTGTGTAAAGGTTTGAGAATTAATATTGAAAACTTGTACACCAGGTATTGAACTACCCTGTCCAGATAATCCAATAATCAAATCATTGCCATTTTTGACCATTCCATAGTGATTATTGTGTAAAGCTCCTGTATATGTTGTAAGTTGCTGAGTTTGAATATTTAATTTGTATAATCCTGCAGGATATGTAGTGACATAGAGATTATTTCCAATTAATTCAATATCGTTACCTCGTGATTGTGCTGCTAGAGACCAGCCATAATCCCACTCGATAGAACCATCAGAATTACGAGTGCCTTGAAGAATACCAGCGCCTCCAGCGATTCCAAATCCTTGTGATTGGCCAAAGGTTGTAACCCAAACAGTTGTTGCACTACCAGCAATACTTGTTATCTGTCCACTGACAAGACCAGGTAATTTAATCATAGGAACTTGGCCTTGTGAAGATACCATATCTACATGACTGTATCCAGAAGTACCTCCTGCTTGTCCAATCACCCAACCTTGTCCATAAGGTTGGAAGGATGTAACTGATGAGCCTTGAGAAATTACTGTAGCAGAACCTGCAGTGTTTCCAGAAGTAGTGATAACAGAATATCCTCCACCAATGAGGTTATTGCCGCTAGTACCCAAACCATGTCCTAGAATTAGTTTACCATTTGAATAATCAATTGCATCCCACCAAATCCTATCAGATGGAAGGTTATGATTTCGGCTTGTGATATCATTTAACCAAGCTCCAGTTTGATAATTATATTTTGATACAGGCAAATCGTCTGCATAATATCCGATGTAAAGAGTATCGACTGAATCGCAAGCAACCGCAGAAGGCGTATCGTCATCTAATGAAGTTCCAGAAAAATGATTACCAGCAGTACCATTTACCAAATCGATTACAGCAACTCCTCCATTCCAATTATTGTACATTGCAACATTGAGAACTCCACCACAAATTGTCATCGACATTGGATAACCATTCGGCATTCCACTTTGACCACCAGTAAATGTAGCCCAAGAACCAGTACTATCCAAATGTGAAATAGTTCCCGAACTTAGTTGGCCCCAATTATTCATATTACCACCACCTATTACCAGATCAGTACCATCGGTCCAAATATCATAGAATCTATCACCGGCATTATTTGGTAATCCGCTACCTTCTGTCCAAGTGGAAAGCCAAGCATTGGAAGATTCGTTATACCTTGCTACTCCATCTTCAGTTGCAAACAAAGTTGCACCGTCATATTCGACAATTCCTCGAATTGGGAAATCGAATACAGTGTCATTCCAAGAATTAACCAAAGAACCATTGTTGTAGAGATCTAATTTGGTTTCACCCCAAGCAATCCAATGATTGCCCGCTGAAGAAATATAAGATGTAACTCTGTTTATTTCTCCAATAGGTTCAACGTTTGGTTCCCAAGAATTATTACTGGTATTCCATTGAGCAATACCTCCCGTTCCATCAGCGTTCCACCATTGGTTAGAGGCTAATCCAACCATTAGAATATCTCCCACGAAGTTCATTCCAAACACATCACCATTATTTTCAGACAATTGGTTTCCAACATCAAGTGATGCCATTGAAGTGAAGTTAGCGATATTTATTCTTCCAATACTATCGCTTGCTGTGGATTGGTGGAAATACATTACATCACCATGAATCTTTAGTTGATATGGGTCTCCATTTCCAGAATACATGGAATTTGTCTTTTCAATATCGTATTCTTCGGTTTCATTAACGACATCTATCAATTGGAAACCATCATCACCACCGACCCATATTTGGTTTGGTCTAATGTCAGCTACCAAACTAGTGATTCCATTGGTGTCTAATACGCTGTTTACTGTCCAAGTTGGAAGCCAAGCATTGTTTGAGATGTTGTATCTTAATATCCCAATTCCATCAAGTCCAATATAGGCTGTATTACCTATTACTTCAACCGGTGCAGTTTGACTTTGAGTGCCTTCACCCCAATTGGAATCATGTTCAAAATTTGTAATGTCGATTAGGCCAACACCAGAAAGCGTCCCAGCATATACGAAATCAGTATCATAATGAACAGCGTATACTGCCCAATTTGGCATACCATCTTGGACGTTTTGACAATCATCAACAGTTATTGTAGATAATACATATTTACATGCTCCAAGATTTGTTCCAGCATACAAATCTCCTCCGTCTATGGCGAAGTCAAAGAATTGAGTTGGTCTAGTTTGCCATGAACTTCCACTAACAAAATTTGTGGCTTGACTTCCATCCCAGCGTACTGCACCACTTTGCGTCCCAATGTAAAGATTAGAACCATCACTTTCCAATGCATAAATGTTGGAACTTGGTAAAACCCCACCTTGATTTGGACCACCGTTTCCACCAGATGCGGTTAGTGGTGCTAAGATTTCTCCAGTTGCTAGATTTTTGCGAGCAACACCGTAACCTGAAAGGCCGAAGTAAAGAATGTCACCAATGACTGCAATAGGGGCGTAATCTACCCCATTAACTCCAGTTGATACCCAAGAAGATAGGAATGTATCATTAGCGATATGATAACGAATTATTCCAGAATCCTCACTCCCAATGTAGGCAATATTTTGATGGATTGCTACATCGTTTAGGAAATCAGAATCCATTCCATCAGATGAATCATAATTTATTATTGAAGAAGATGAAAGATTGACAATACTGATTCCACCACTTTGATGAGTAGAGATCATAACTCCCCTATCGATTGCAATGTTCAATATTGAATTACTATACATTCCATTTGCATTAGAAAAAGAATTAATTACACTACCATTCTTTGCATAATTGATAATTCCATGGGCTTCAGTACCCATGAATACGCTATTTCCATCAGTTTGTATTGAGGTAGAAATCATTCCATGAATTACTGGCGTTAGCCATTTGGAATTGGTAATATCATATCTGTCTAAAACATATGGATTTGTGATGAATAAAATATTATCTAATTCAACAATATTTGTCATATCCCCTGAACTCGGTGAACTAGAGATGGAAATTTGCCCTTCATAATGAATAGACTCAGTAGGTGTTAATTTCACAAGTTTACCAGTATAATCGGTCAACAAGATAGTATCCTTCATCGGTGCGCGAGAACCGCTTGAAGGCCATGTAAACATTGCTCTACCCGCATAGATTCCATAACTGGATAAAGAATCAGTAGTTCCAAAAACACCGCTTGTTGTATTGTAATAATGGACATTTGCTCCATTTAAGATTAGTAATTGGTCACCGATTGATTCTATTCCCCAAATATCGTCATTGTTCAACCAATTTGCAGAGTTCCAAGTACTCAGCCAGAAATTAGAATTCCAATCAAATCTTGCCACGCCATTATCATATGAACCGAACAATATTTGATTGTTAGAAACCGTAATCGCCCAGATATAATCGGAATGCAAAACATTGGCAGTAGTCCAAGCAGAAAGAGAACTTGCAGAGGAAACATCCCATCGGTTGATACCGAATCCCCAAGAACTAACATAGATTATTCCATTGACTTCAACCATGTCAACAGTAAATCCAGCATTCCAATTATTGTCATTAGAATTAGCCAGAGTTAGCCAAGAATTAGCAGCAGCATCATATTGGAATAATCCCCCATAACCTGCTAAATAGACCACTCCATTTAGCGTTAGTAATTTTGTTTGATATGTATCGGTAACATTTGGTGTTGGAACAACCATTACAGTAGAACAGTCATCCAAATCTAAGAAATGAATGCCATCAGTATCTGTAAGAACGATTAGGTGGCGATTTACTTCATCTACCGCGATATCAAGTACAGAATTAGCATTATCAAATGTAATAACATCTATTATTTGTGGATCATTATTTGCATCTAACATCACAACAGATTGCGAAACGCCAATCATCATTCTGCCATCATCAGGGTGAACAGCATTTGCTCTAATGTCGAGATTTATTGGTTCAAATGATACAGCAGGGTCAGCAGGTGCCAATGCTTCAAATATTAATTCGGTAATTTCAGCATCACTTGGCAAAGTCCAGCCTGCGCCGGTATCACTATTTGGAGATAATCTGCCAGTATGCGGGTTAGAACCATCAAAGGAATCTTGTGAACCAAACATTCCAAGCCCCCTCCAATCAAACAAATTAATTCCTATATCTGAAGCGGTAAGTATTGGTTCCTCAATCAACAAACCATCACTACCATTTACTCTTAATTGCAGAGAAACATTCGATAATTCTGCACCCGGGGCGAACTCCAATTGCCATTCAGTCATGCCTTGAGCACCAGGGGTAACTCCTGCACCTACTGTGTTGAGTTGAACCCAACCAGTATCATTGTGCCCTTCCTTCGGCCATATTGCACTATCCATTACTCCGTGTGCGGAAACAACAGGCGCAGCCAACAATGGAGCCATACTTGATAGCAACATTATCAGCACGAGAGAAATCGCTTGGCTGGCCCTATTGGACGCCTTCACTCTCTTAGGGCAGTGGGTCATAGTACGCGAGGCGACTTTTACAGTATTTCAAAGCGGCCCTTACTTGTGAAAACAACAAATCACCATTTGTAGTGTTTATATTTGTTTGTAATCGGTAATCGCAACATCATTTGTGGTCATGAGAACATCAAGAATCGACAGAAAAAACACACAACACTCAAACCACAGACCCACTCCCAATAAGGAGGGGAACCAAATGGTACGCGAGAAAAAAGAGCGCAGGTTGCGTAAAGAAGCGCTAGAATATCACCGGTTGGAACCGCGCGGTAAAATCAAGGTTGTACCTACAAAACCTCATTCAACTGCTTATGAGTTAAGTTTAGCCTATTCACCGGGTGTGGCATATCCTTGTTTAGAAATAGAAAAAAATCCAGAAGATGCATACAAATATACTTCCAAAGGAAATTTGGTTGCAGTAATTTCTAACGGAACGGCTGTTTTAGGACTAGGGAATATCGGTGCATTAGCAAGTAAACCAGTAATGGAAGGAAAGGGATTATTGCTCAAAACCTTTGCAGATATTGATGTATTTGATATTGAGGTTGATACAGAAGACCCTGAAGAATTTATCAATACTGTTTGCAATATTGCAACCACATTTGGCGGTATTAATCTTGAAGATATCAAAGCGCCAGAATGCTTTGAAATCGAACGTAGAATTGCAGAGGCAACAGATATTCCTGTAATGCATGATGACCAACATGGAACAGCAATAATATCTGCAGCAGCTATGCTGAATGCAGTTGAATTACAAGGTAAGGATGTTTCAAAAATCAAAATTGTTGTAATTGGTGCTGGCGCAAGCGCAATCGCCTGTGCTAATCACTATGTTGCAGTAGGCGTTAAAAAGACAAATATTGTGATGGTAGACAGTAATGGCATTGTAACAAAGAAGCGTTTAGATGCTGGAGAACTAAATGAATTCAAAGCAACATTTGCTCACGATATTAAAGACGGAGATTTAGCAGATGCACTGAAAGGAGCCGATATGATGTTGGGATTATCCAAAGGAGGATTGGTATCCAAGGAAATGGTAGCAAGTATGGCTGACAAACCGATAATATTTGCACTTGCTAATCCAACGCCCGAAATTGACCCCGAAGAAATACTTGAAGTTAGAGAGGATGCAATAATTGCTACTGGAAGATCAGATTATCCCAATCAAGTGAACAATGTATTGGGATTCCCATACATTTTCCGCGGTGCATTAGATGTTAGAGCACGCGACATTACTCAAGGAATGAAAATGGCAGCAACATTTTCACTTGCAGCATTAGCAAAAGAACCGGTTCCGGATTACATTTCAGCCGCTTATGATGGGGCGACAATGCAGTATGGTCCAGAATATATTATTCCAAAACCATTTGACAGACGAGTTTTGATTTGGGAGGCTAGTGCAGTAGCACAAGCTGCAGTGGATGAAGGGATAACTGGGGTATCGGCTGAGGACTTCAATATTGAAAAATATAAAGAGCAATTAGAAGGTCGCTTTGGGCTTTCATATTCTGTAATGCGTCACATGATAAACCAAGTACGTAGAAGAGGCAAAAGAATTGTTTTCCCAGAAGGAGATAATGAAAAAGTTATCAAGGCCGCTGCACAATTAGCAGAACAGAAAATCTGTTTCCCGATATTGCTTGGCCCAAAGAAGAGAATTGATCAGATGGTTGAAGACTTGGGATTGCATTTTGAATATGAATCATATGATCCGCGCCGAGATAAGCGCCGAAAAGGAAAATATGCAAAAGCTGTTTTTGAGCATAGGCAAAGAAAGGGTATGACACTTGTTGATGCAGCAAGGTTGTTGAAAAGCCGCCCATACTTTGCAAGTCAGATGGTAAATAGTGGCCATGCAGATGGATTTGTTGGAGGCGTTTCAAGAAATTATGGAGATGTGCTTAGACCAACAATCGAATTAATTGGCGCTGCTGATGATGCACACTGTATCATTGGTTGTTACATGGTGAATGTAAAGGGAAGAACAATTTTCTTAGCAGATGCTACAGTAAATGTTTATCCAGATAGTAGGACATTGGCAGAAATAGCAGTTCAAACTGCAAAGGTTGCCCGTCGTTTTGGTGTTGACCCGAAGGTTGCAATGCTTTCATTCTCAAATTTTGGTAGTAGTAGGGCACAACGTTCTGAAAGAATTGAAGATGCAATTGATATCGCTAGAGAACTCGACCCATCTTTGGCAATAGATGGCCCAATGCAAGGAGACACTGCGCTTAATGGAGCGGTTCAAGGAGAATACGAATTCATGGCATTTGAAGGGCCAGCCAATGTGCTTGTATTACCAAATCTTGCAGCTGCAAATATTGCTTATAAGTTGCTTGAAGAATTAGGAGATGCAGAAATGACTGGACCAATTCTAGAGGGAATGAGAAAACCAGTTCAATTGGTTGCAAGACAAGATGGTGTACGCCATATCGTCAATATGGCTGCAATATGTGCAGCAGACTCAATCCGCCAAGATTCTTATTGGGCATCACTGATTACACCGTATATTGAAGAAGAATAATCACTTCAAATCTTGAATTGTAATACTGGGTCGTCGTGGTCTCCAAAATGCTCCACTGACAAATCCAATACACAATCCACCGAACAACAAGTTTGGCCAACCATTGACTGCATAATCAGTCATTCCTCGCAAGATAGGTATTGTAAATGAGGGTATGACTCCTAAGAGAGTAATCCAAAATAATTCATCTCGTATATTACTCGCCAAATCAGCATTTTCGGGAACCATTAACTTCGGTTCTTTTCTTATTGGAGTTATTACTAATCTGGCAACGACATCGTTCAAACTTCTATCCATTGGAACTGAAGAAAGGGCAACTAAGTCCTTTGTTGGATGTGATTCAATTGCAGCCCTATGGTTTGCTGTAGGGCCAATTCCAATTGACTTTCTAGGGCTGCCATCCATCATTGCACCTCGATAATTTGATGCCGGGGAGTCGGCGAGAATCTCTGCCTTTTTCAGTGGATAATTCAAAGTGATTTGCTTATGTGCAATCCTCCATTCACCTTCGCTTGGACAACGTACTTCCCACTCAAAATCATTACCCAAAATAGTATTGTCAATTTTTTGCAAATTATTATTTGCATGTGAAAGGATTTCTTCTAATGCAGAACCATCGATACCCTCCATCAAGTCATTAGGAGACTCATCAGGTTCTGGTCCACCCAGTATAGTTGCAACTTGAGTTCTTGAAAGTGGTCCTTTGAGAATATAGAATGTAGGGCATTCAACCTCATGCCTTGGCCTTTGGCTAGAATATACCCAGCCACCTTTGTTAGTTCCGATAAAGATGTTATCAGATTCAACCATCTCAAACTCAAGTCCGAGCAGGTCAATTGTTACCAATTTTTCACCTCATTGAATCGCTAACATCATGCGATTGTACCATGCCATTCCAGCCTCATGGTCTTCTAGTTTTGAAAATTGAGGGAAAGGCGAGATTGAGCGCATATATCCGAATGCAGCAAAATCAACGAGATCAGGAGAATCTCCCGAAAAGAAATTACCATTGTGGGAAGATGTAAATTCACTTAGAAGATCATGCCATAATTGTTTAGGGGTTCGCCCGTCTTTCTTCACCCTTGAACGAGCGATAATTCCCCACATTATTGGAAACCCAGCCCAAGCGTATAAGCGCCTAGAGATAAATCCAAATTTTTCTAATTTAGAAACGCGAACGGTTGTTTGAAGAGCTGAAAATAAACCTCCATACAGAATCGGAATTGTTGCTTTAGACATTTTTTCATCAACCCATTGTAACCATTCATCACGTCGTACGAGATCACCTGTTGTCGCTAGTTGGGATGAGTTATACTTCTCATCAAGATAGAACATCATCGGAGTTGAATCGTAATGGATTGAACCATCGGAATCGGTCAAGACAGGAACTTTATTCCAGTCTTCTACAAAGGCTAGTTCCTTTTTTGCCCTTAGGCCATTGATTCCAATATAATCAACATCAAGCCCGATATAATCAATCAAACCACGTATTTTCCAACTGAATGGACAGGTATACAGTAAGTGTACTGTTGGCTTACCCATGTGTTTGGGGCTATGGCTCTACTTCTTCAAGCCTCGTTTGTTTCATCCGATACAGGTTTCCAACCGGCTTTCCAAAAATCCAAGTCATCTAGCCACTGCATCCACTCAGAATCTTCACAGGTTAGAAGATGAAATGCACGGCTTTCAAGCCCTTCCAAATTTTCCTTTGTCAAATTCCCTGCTGCGCAACTATTACGCCACTCAACTTGGTTGTGGCGGATTTGACGGCGAGCCTCTTCTGGTGAATCAAAATTCATTTCACAAATATCTCTTAATTCGCTAATCCAGGTGCGATTATCTTTCAACAACGGGTCATTGATGACGCGTTTTGCTGATTTTTTTGAAAATGGCCACCATCCCATAACTTTCCCACTCTCTTGACAATTCAATGGCTTGTGTAAAAACCTTACAGCCACTTCATATCAACAATTCAATCAAAACATGCGATTAAGCCATGTGCCAAAACATATTGGCAGGTACATGGGCAGGATTGTTGTTCACTTCCACGGTAAGACCAAAGACAAATCCATGGCTAAATTAATTCAAAATTATAGTGAAAGAATATTACCTCGTGGAGTTAAAGTTGAGACTCATAGTGAGAAATTAAGTGTTGATGATTATTTGAAGCAGTTACAATCAAGGCCAGGAACATTGATTCTGTTGGATGAGGGGGGCAATCAATATTCTTCTGAACAATTGGCAGACTTATGCAAAAAATGGGCTTTACAAGGAGAGGATACGCACCTTGCAATCGGCCCTTTCGATGGTTGGCCGAAGGGTGGAAATGCGCAAGAAATTGCTAGGATTTCATTATCAATAATGACATTACCACATGAATTGGCATCAGTAGTGTTGCTTGAACAGTTATATCGTGCTACTGAGATAAATCGCGGTAGCGGATATCACAAAGCATAGGGTGAAAAACACATGCCATTTGGTTGAGTTGGGGCAGAAGATGATATTCACCAATGAATCGGAAATGCGTTGGCTATTGATTGCCTTTGAGGCAATTATCGGGCTAATGCTTGTATTGGGTAGTCGTAGGCAACCATTCCCTACACCCAGCAAGCGGTTTGGAACACTAACATTGCTAATTACATTAGGATTTACAATTGGTCAATCTGCTCCTCATCCAGTATCTGTTACAGGGCATTTAGCCACCCTTGCTATACTGGGGGCGTTTGGAATTGTTGCAGGAGTGCACCACATGATGGTCACCCGCAGGGAAGTGCTCATCGCCCCTATGTCTGGATTCATGTTTTGCGTTGGAATGACTGGCTTGATTATCCAGACATGGCCGGATTTGTCGTTAGGTGAGCAATGGGCTGGATTTTTCTCGCTAATTGTGTTGGCAACATGTCAAACTTGGCTTGTATTTAGGGGATTGTTGATCGGACGTTTGCCATTAGCTTGGTCTCAAGCAGGTATGGTTGCTCTTCAACGCGGACAATTAGATGGTTCACATGGAGCGATATCTTGCTTTGAAAAAGGCTGGGATGCAGATGAGGAGCATCTAAATCCAATGACATATTTGGCTTTGCACAGGATATATCTTTTCATGCAAGATGTGGAAGAGGCCGACAAATGGTTGGACTCTCTTGTCGACGTAGGTGGAGAAAAGGCAGTGGCACGAGAATGGATTGAAGCAATACACGATTGCCTGAAATCGATTGATGCAAATGCCGCAAAACACCTTCCAGTATTAAGTGAAGAGGAATAAAATCACTTCTTTTGCCGGAAAAATACATTTATTCGGAAAAACACTCCGAATAATGTAAAAAACTGCGGAAAAAGAGTATTTTTTTGCACAAGAAGGCGAAGCCCTTAAGAGGATTAACGACGAATTACTTACTGAGGAGAAAAATGTTTGGAAACTATCAACATAATCGAACGGGAAACTTACTTTGGTTTGCAATATTGATTTGGTTTTCATCTAGTCTACTTTCTCAAGCACTCTATATTGGATTACATGGCATTCCATATGATGCAGTTGAGTTGTTTGGAGGAGTAGGGCCAGCATATTACCTGATAGTTGGAATTGAATTGTTAATGTGGACTTTACTTGCTGGATTTTCAATAACAAAAATGTCGCGCAGGATGAAAATAAAATCCTCCAACATGGTTCCAAGCATTGGAAAGTAATTCTGGATCACCTGTAAACAATAATTACATAAAAACCAGTATAATTTCCGTTGTTATTTGAAAGAGTTGTCCCGCCCTACGCTGCTTTTGACTGAACAAACCACTTTGAAAGTCGTATTATCTTCATTAAAAATAGCCGATGACTTGAAGGAGTGTCATGACAAGGAACTACTGTGTCTGAGATTATTGATGCTTCAAAGTTTTCAGGTCGTCCAATGGACATCACCGCTTTGTCTGAATCAGATCCTATGCTTGCACACTTGCCCGAAGATGCAATTATTTTGACAATTGAGGAGGCTAGAGAATCTTTGCCACTCGTGTCTAAGTTGTTAATCAATTTACAAGTGATGAATGATGAAGCACATGATTTGTGTGAAGAATTAGAAGTGTTATTGGAATCGCTAAATCCAGGTCATGAGCATGTAATAGAAATCGCAGAATATTTGGCGAAGCTTGTATCTCACTGGCAGGAAGCAGCGAAAAATTTGGAATCAACAGGTACCAGGGTCGCATGTTTGGAACCAGGGCGCTTGGAATGGTATGGGGTAATAGATGGTTCACTTTCATTATTTTCTTGGTCGATGGGTGAGGAAGATATTGAGTGGTATCATGCCGTAGATGCAGGTTTTAACGCCCGCAAACCACTCATAGAAGCATGACCTCCTCGCGTTGAGGGCGGGGCATGGTTCGTATCACAAGAGTCTACACCGGAGGAGGAGATGACGGTAGTTCATCACTCGTTGATGGTTCGCGCAGAAGTAAAGCTGACTTGCGATTTGAAGTTGTAGGTTGCTGTGACGAACTGAATGCAGTAATCGGGATGGTTGTAATGGAAATCAATCGTTTACCAGCACATGAGGATGGGGGCCAAAGTAAGGCAATACAACGGGTACAGTTGGTAGTTTCATCCGCTTTGAAGAGGGTTCAAAGTGAGTTATTTGATCTTGGAGGAGAATTGGCTTGTGACCCTCAAAAAATCCCACAAAACATGGTCTTAATTGGTCAGCACCAATCAGATGTATTGGTAAGTGAAATGGATGAATGGTTATTGGATTTAGAACCATTGTCCAGTTTTATTTTGCCTACTGGCGATGGCCCAATTGCAGTATTACACCTTGCTAGAACTGTGGCAAGAAGATTGGAAAGAGCGATGGTTAGGTTGAATGATGCTGAAGGTGAAAACGCAGTTAGAAAGACCACGTTGGTATACATTAACCGATTTTCAGATTGGTTATTTGTCATGGGCCGTTGGGTATCTAAAATCTTAGTCAATGAAGAAACATTATGGCAACCACTCGGGAAGCGAGGGTCAGAATCTGGAGTATCAGTAATGTTACAAAAAATGAGACAGAATGATTCTCATTTTGATGAAATATGATCTTCATTCCTTACCTATTGAGCGCATATGGATGCGTGCACTATTCAATATTTTTTTGGTTTCATCATGAGTCAATTGCTCCTCGGCTTGATTCCAATCTAACCACATATGACCGCGGTGCTCATGTGACAATTCCACGGTGATTCTTTCAGTTTCAGCAAGATACCAATAGACTTGTTTTGTATGTGTTTTGCCCTTGTGCCGATATGAGTATTCACTTCTTTCAACAAAGTCTTCAACAAAATGAATATCTTCAATACCAGTTTCTTCACACAATTCTCTTCTAGTGGTTGCAAAATGGTCAGCATCAGTTTCTTCAACATGTCCCTTGGGGAAATCCCAATGCCCTTGTGGGTACTGAAGTAGCAAAACGGTTCCTAAATTAACAAGAACAACTCCACAAGAGGTCTCCATGTGTAAAGGTAAGGAGGCTTTGTTGAAGTCACTTGCGGCTTTTAGTTGGGAAAACATATTCTTGCAGAGGTTTACGCAACACATGATGGAGTTTGATAGTGAGGTGTTGGCTGCGGCGGGATTGCCTAATTTCAAACGCATTGTTGCAGATTCTGATTTAGATGGACTATGTGCAGCAGCAGTTCTCAAAGCAATGAATCCAAATGCGGAAGTAATTTTTGCTCATGCAGCATTAGTTCGTTCAGGAGTAATGGATTCACAGATAGACGAGAATACGGCAATTGTAGATTTACCCTTTCATGAAAATTGTGGATGGTATCTCGACCATCACCAAACGAATCGTCCAACAAAAAAACAGGAGGAGGAGTTTCTTGCTAGAGGAGGTGTTTGCCATTGGAGAGCAACGCCAAGCGCAGCAAGGTTGGCATATGATTTGGTATCTCCATATCTTGACTTGAGTCACCTCGATGAAATAATGCCTATTGTAGATGATATTGACTCGGGAGGAATCTCCAAGGAAGATTTTTTGGCAGATGGAATAATACTACAGTTATCACGTTCACTCTCACTTAAGCATCCAAAACATCTCCAAAATGTGTTACATCTATTATCTACTGGAGTCCGGCTGAAAGAGATACTGCTAGACAAAAACATTTCAAAGCATGTTGATAAAGCCAAATCCGACAGAATATTAGCGCAGAGAATTGTGGAAGAGAATACCACTATTGTTGATAGATTGGCGATTTGCCGGATGGAAGAAAAGGGAGTTCGCTCAAATGGATATCTAGTAACAGCTTGGGCTGGAGAGAATGCTGACGCTTGCTGTATTATTCATGGTTATGCAGATGGGGCAATAGATAATCCGGATAGACCAGCACTATCAGCGAGTTTCTATGCCAATTCATTTATTGAAAATGGGCAAGACCGATATGATTTGTCACGTTTGGCAACATCCCTGGACCCTACTGGAGGCGGGCATGCAAATGCTTG